>DBHR01000052.1:9846-41010 GCA_002296225.1 Acidobacteria bacterium UBA823
GCACGAAGGCTCGACAATAGCGGATACTTACTGTTCGATGCCCAGCCGGCAAGGATGATGCCGTACACGCCCAACGATGCAACCGACACAATGTAGAGTAGCCCGACGTTAACATCGGTGATGTACAGAGGCACCGACCGGCCAAAAAGGTCCACTTCCGGACCGAAGGGGATGACCGCAAAGACGATGAGCGCCGGCACCATCACGATGATCGGTGCAAGGGTAAAAACCCAGCGGTCCGCACGTGCGGGCGTGATGTCTTCCTTGGTGAGCAGCTTCACAGCGTCAGCGATCGGCTGCAAAGCCCCGTAGGGGCCAACGCGCATTGGGCCGAGCCGCGACTGCACCCACGCGATTACCTTACGCTCGAGCAGCACCATATAGGTAACGGCCACGAGCACGGCATTCAGTAAAATGATGATCTTGAGAAGCGGGACCACCAGTGTATCGACCATGGCTTTAGCGATCCACTTCTCCCAGGACGATATCTATTGATCCGATTAAAGCCACGACGTCGGCCACCAAATGTCCCCGAACGAGGCGACGCAGTCCTTGCAGATTGCAAAACGACGGTGGGCGTACACGGAATCGATAGGGATTCGTCGATCGGCCATCGCTCACGATGAAGAAACCAATCTCCCCCTTGGGCGACTCAATGGCGTGATACGTTTCCCCCGCGGGCGGCTTAATGAGCCGAGGCACCTTCCCGACGATCGGTCCATCGGGCAGCCCATCCACCGCCTGCCGGATGATTCGCAGGGACTGGCGAAATTCCTCGAGCCGTACGAGGTAGCGATCGTAGGTGTCACCCCGAGTCCCGATCGGTACGTCGAAGTCGAACTCGTCGTAGGCCGCGTATGGCTCGTCCTTGCGAACGTCGCGGGGAACGCCGGACCCACGTAGCGTGGGCCCACAAAGGCCAAGCGCGATCGCTTCGGGCCCGTCGATCACGCCGATGTCCTTCGTGCGTTCAAGCCAGATCCGATTGTGGGTCAGCAGCGTCTCGTACTCGCCAAGCTTTGAGTCCATAATGTCGCAGAACTCACGGACCTTTTTGTCCCAGCCCGGCGGGATGTCAAGCGGCAGCCCTCCAATGCGCATCGAATTATACGTGAGCCGAGCGCCGCTGTACTCCTCAAACAAGTCCAGAATCAACTCGCGCTCGCGGAAGGCGTAGAGGAAGACCGTCATGGCGCCGATATCCATGGCATGGGTACCGAGCCAGAGGCAGTGGCTAGCGATCCGTTGAAGCTCGCCCAATATCGTCCTAACGTATCGCGCTCGACGCGGCACTTCGACCGACATCAACTTCTCCACCGTTTCGCAATAGCCTAAATTGCTCGAGGCGGCGGCCACGTAGTCCATCCGATCGGTGAGCAGGATGATCTGTGTCCAGTCACGATTTTCGCAAAGTTTCTCGATCCCGCGGTGGAGATAGCCGACGACGACATCCGCGTCGATGACACGCTCACCGTCTAGACGGAGCACGATCCGCAGCACGCCGTGCGTACTGGGATGCTGGGGGCCCATGTTCAGAACCATCTCACTCGTGTCGAACATCGGGCTGGGAGTCTCAATCTTCATCGCCGAAGTGTCCCTGTTCCCCATTTTTCTGACCTGGGCCGTGTTACTCGATCTCCGTCTCGTCGCGCAAATTCCTCAGACGCAGCCAGTCTTGCGGATTTTCCATGAGGAACTCGCCTGGACCCTCAAGGGGATAGTCCTTGCGTTGCGGGTGGCCCTGCCATTCGTCCGGCATCAACAGCCGACGGCGGTCCGGATGCCCGGTGAAGTTGACACCAAACATGTCATAAACCTCCCGCTCCAACCAGTTCGCCGCGGGCCAGACCCCCGTCACTGATGGCACGGGCTCGTCCGCCGCCGCTCGAACCTTGATCCGCACCCGATGGCGATGCTGGGTTGAATACAGGCAGTAGATGACGTCGAAACGCTGCGACCTCGGCGGCCAGTCCGTCGCCGTCACGTCCGAGCAATAGTCGAACGCGGCGTCAGGTGCGTCACGTAGATAATTGGCGACATCGACCAGGGACGACAGAGACACGATCACGGTCCAATCGCCAACCCAGTAGCTCACCATCTCAATGGAGGTGCCGTGAGTCGCACGGAATCCGGTCAGGAAGGCCGGCTCGTTGACGTCCTCAGGAGGCGGGGGGTCGGGGGGAGCTGTCGGTGCCGCCGGCGGCGCCTTTGGAGCGGGTTTCGGTTTCGCGGGCGGCGGTGAGACGCCTTCAGGCCTTGACGATGGCAGCGGGGCGACCGGGCGCTCGGGCTTCGATTCGTCGGGCATTAAATTTTTAGGGGTTAGAGCGCTATGTCCACTCCAAGGCGCCCTTGCGCCATGCGTACACGTAGCCCACGACGAGAATGAACAGAAACACAATCATCTCAATCAGTCCAAACAGCGCCAACTCATCCATGATTACCGCCCACGGAAACATAAAGACGGTCTCCACGTCGAAAATGACGAATAACATTGCCACGAGGTAAAAGCGAATGCTGTAACGGTCGCGCGCATCGGTTTCCGGCTCGATCCCGCATTCGTAGGGCTCGAGCTTCACCTTGCTGTACCGCTCTGGATACAGCAAACTAGCAAAGACAAGAGTGAAAATTGCGAAACCAATCGCGACGAGCACGAAGAGGAGAATCGGAACGTAGGCTTCGAGCATGATGCCCCTAGGCGACCCCGGTCGAACCGGAGTATCCGGCAGCGCTTCAGTCGATGCTATCCGACCGAGCGTCAGCCAACGAATGAGCTATGGGGCGCCACACAACCTGCCGGCACGCCGAGGAACTCGGACGCTATTTAGGGTGGCCAGACAGAAACGCGAACGCCGCGTCGAGCAAGACCCGCTGTTTATAGCATGCGGCCCAGGGGGTGTCAAGAAACGGCGGGCTACTCAAAATGCGCGAGCGATTTCAATAACTTCCTCTTTTTCAACAAGTTTCGACCGTTCGCCGACCTTGACCTTGCGAAACTGAGAGACCTATACTGCCGAGATGCTCGGCAAGCAGGTTCTGCTATCAAACTAACCTGGGACGGCCTCATGAATGATCGATCGCAACTTCGTATTGCCATGGTAGGCGTGCTTCTTACCGGTAGCCTTGCCGTCCCTGCGCCTCCCGCGGTAGCCCAGGCGCAGGAACAGCAGATATACATCAGCGTGCTCGACCAAAACGAGCGTATGGTCGCCGATCTCACGGTTGATGACTTCATTGTGCGTGAAGACGATGTGCTCCGGGAAGTGTTGCGGGTGGAACGAGCCACCAATCCGATGCAAGTGGCACTGCTGGTCGACAACAGCGCCGCGTCCGCACCCTATCTGCGTGACCTGCGTGACGGCCTCGGCGAATTCGTTAAGCGGATCGGCGGTAGCGATCACGAGGTGGCAGTGATTACATTCGGCGACCGGCCGACCATCGTCGAAGAATACACGTGGAGCGTCATCGCGCTACAACAGGCCGTGGGTAAAATCTTCCCGCGTCCGGGCGGCGGCTCACTCTTGCTTGACGCCATCTACGACGCCGGGCGAGGTCTGCAACTTCGCGCGGCCGCCCGTCCAGTGATTGTTGCGGTGACGACCGAGGGTGTCGAGTATAGCAACCGGCCGTACCAGGCCGTGCTCCGAACCATCAGGAACGCCGGCGCAACGTTCCACGCAGTGGTAATGACAGCAAGTGGCCCCTCATTCGACAACGGCCGCTCCGGCCAGGGTTCGCGATTCAGAGACATCGTGCTTGAGCGCGGCACGACGCAGACTGGGGGGCGACTCATTAGACTACAAGCGGGCCAGTTTTTTCGCGAGTCCATGGAGGCGGTAGCCGAGGAGTTGCTGTCACAATACCTGCTGGTCTATGCCCGCCCTGAGATGTTGGTGCCGCCAGAAAAATTCGAGCTCCTCACGACTCGCCCCTCGTTGACCGTCAGAGGTCGGTCCGTGGGAGCCGCACAGTGACCCAACAGCCCAGTCGGCGTGACCTCTGGTTCGCGCTAGCGGCCGTCGCAGTAATGGGGGTGGGTGCATCGGCTACGGATACGCAGACACCGTCCTTCAGAACCGGCGTGGACATCGTGTCAGTTAACGTCACGGTGACCAATGCCATGGATCGCTACATTACTGACCTCGAACAGCACGAATTCGTGGTCTACGAGGACAGCGTGGAGCAAGACCTTGATTTTTTCACGAGGTCACCACTGCCGATCGCGTTGGCGTTACTGATCGACACCAGCGCCAGCATGGAGCGCCAGATACAAACGGCCCAACAGGCCGCCATCGGTTTCGCTGAACGTCTCCGCCCTCAGGATCTCGCGTCGGTCGTTGATTTTGATAGTCGTGTGACCATCCTTGAGGACTTCACGAACGATGGTGACCGTCTCGAACGCGCGATCCGGCGAACTGCCGCCGGCGGCTCGACATCACTGTACAATGCCATCTACATTTCGCTCAAGGAGTTGAGTAAGGTGCGGGCTCGGACAACCGACGACATCAGGAGGCGGGCGATTGTGGTCTTGTCAGATGGCGAAGACACGTCTAGCTTGGTGGGCTTCAATGAAGTAATGGAACTCGCTAAGCGGTCCGAGACGGCTACTTATGCAATTGGGCTACGGGCACGGGAACACCGTGGAAGTCGGGGCTTCCAAGAGGCAGAGTATGTGCTCCAACAGTTGTCCCGCGAAACCGGGGGACGGGCGTTCTTCCCTGAGTCACTCGGCGAACTAAGTGGTGTCTACAGCCAGATCGCGGACGAGCTTTCTAGTCAATACACGATCGGTTACACCCCCAAGAATCCGGCCCATGATGGCGGATGGCGCCGGATCCTCGTGCGGGTGAACCGGTCCAGTATGACCGCCAGAACGAAGCAGGGTTACTACGCACCCACCTCACCATGAGCTGGCGGAAGGCTCGCAGGCTCTGACGCGCACGTCTGACGAATTTTCCTGAGGCAGTTTCACGCAGTGGGTGTCTCCACGTTGAGACACGGCGTCTATCTGCCACCGTCCCAATTCGAAGCCTGGTTTCTCTCAGCCGCCCACACAGCGCACGACATCGACCCCAAGATCAATGGCGCGCGGCTGGCAATACGGGCTCTCGCGCGGGGCTAGCCCGCTAAGTAGGCGGTGAGCAACTTGTCGAAACTCATTCACTCGATCAATTAGACCGAGCGGCCGCGTTCACTCATGATTGACTTCGTACTCGCGCTGAGTTCGGACACGCTCATCAGCCTGTGATGCATCCCGCCGCTTAGCAGCCTTCAAGCCAAGTTGCTTCGTGGTTTCTGAACGCACATTGGGCAAAGAGAGGAGGCGTTCAAGGTCTTCGCTCGCACACTCTGGACAGGCCGGTAGATGGCTTTTCCTCACGAGAACCTCGAACTCATGACCACAGCTGTTGCAGGAGTATTCGTAAATCGGCACCGGAGCACCTTTAAGAAACGGCGGTGGTAGAGTGCATACAAGCTAAGCCGCGTGTGTGGCGCTATAATTCCACACCATCCGGGACAGCCATGTCCAACCACCGCGTGCTCGCATCGGATAGCAGTGCCATTTCTCGTCTCGACAGAGCCGGATACGGGCCAGCTTTCGTGCCTGAACTCGTCGCGAGTAAAGCGCTATCGGATCGATGGTTTCGCCTTTTACAGCCTACGAGGACACCATGACACACCATGTAAAGTTTTGCTCCCTCCTCTTGTTGATTCTTTCCACGACATATCTTGTCGCCCAAGAAGACAACCGGGTGGTGACCGCGAACTACCAACTTGCCGCCCGTTTCGCTCCGTACAAGTTGAACACGCTCACCTACAGCACCACAATCAGCCCTCATTGGATTGAGGGAACCGATCGCTTCTGGTACGAGTGGGAGACTTCAGACGGAAAGTCATTCTATCTAATCGACCCGGCGCAAGGCACCAAGACACCGATTTTCGACAACGACCGGATTGCTGCCGAACTGACCCGCCTGACTAAGGATCCGTGGGATGGACAGCACTTGCCGATTCGAGGAATCAGGTTTATCGATGAGGATACCCTCCAGTTTGAGGTCGAGACATCGCAGGACCAAGAGCGCGATGAGGTCGAGGACCAGACCGAGGTAGAGCAGAAACAAGAGGAGGAAAACGGCGACAACGAAGCCAAGGCAGCCAAGAAGCAGGTCTTTCACTTCGAGTACGACGTGGCTAGCAGGACCATTCGGCAGCTCGAAAACTGGGAGGACCCTGACAACCACCCCGCGTGGGCCAGCGTGTCACCTGACGGCAAGACGGTTGTTTTTGCCCGCAATCACAATTTGTACATGATGACTGGTGAAGCCTACCAGCAGATTCTTGATGCTCGGCGTGGCAAAGATGGGGACGAGGCAGACGAGGCGGATGAAGAAGTCGAGGTGGAGGAGACACAGCTCTCAACAGACGGCGAGGAACACTACAGCTACGCTGATTCCGATCGTGGCGATACCGACACGGAGAAGGCAAAGAATAAGGGAAAGCGCAAGCACGCCAGCGTTTCGTGGGCCCATGAGTCTCGGTATTTCGCGATCGTTCGCCGGGACCAGCGCCAGACGGGCGATCTATGGGTGATCCACTCTGTCGGAAACAGGCGCCCGGAGCTCGAAACGTACAAGTACGACATGGCCGGTGAAGAGGACATCACCCAGCGAGAAATTCGGATCTACGACCTCGAGACGGGACGGATGGTCACGGTTGATGCAAAGAGGTTCAAGGACCAACAACTCGGCATCTGGAATGCTCGGAAGTTCGAATATTCCGACAGCGATAAGCCCGAGCGTGAGCTCTGGTTGTCGGACGCACCGGGTGAACTGCACTTCTGGCGTCAGAGTCGTGATCGTCAAAGGGTTGAGGTCTGTGTGGCCGATGCTGCGACCGGAGAAGTGCGCGTGCTGTTCGAGGAGGAACTTAACACCTACGTGGAAACTCAACCACTCGAGCGGTTGGAATCTGGCGACATGCTGTGGTGGTCAGAGCGCGACGGCTGGGCTCATCTTTACCGCTACGGGCCGGATGGTGCGTTCAAGTATCGATTGACCGAGGGTGCCTGGTCCGTTCGACAGATCGTAGGAGTCGATGAGGCTGGTGGTGTGGTCTACGCCATGGCGAATGCTCGTGAACCCGATGAAGATCCTTACTACCAGCACCTCTACCAAGTGAACCTCGACGGCAGCGGGGTCCAGATACTCGACCCCGGTAATTTCGATCACCGAGTTGAGATGGCAGAGTCTAACCGATTCTTTGTCGACAACTACTCGCGGGTGAACACGATGCCCAGTACAGCACTCATTGCAACTAATGGAAAGAAGGTACTAGACCTAGAAGAGGCTGACTTCTCGCAACTCGTGGCAGCTGGATACGAGTTTCCCGAGCCCTACAGCGTAAAGGCCGCAGATCGTGTGACCGACCTGTATGGGGTCATGTATAAGCCATTCGATTTCGACCCGACGAAAAAATATCCGATTATCGAATTCGTCTACCCCGGACCCCAGACGGAATCCGTTTCGAAGTCATTCTCAACCAACCGCTACGAGACGGCACTTGCGCAGTTCGGCTTCGTCGTGGTGACCGTGGGCAACCGTGGGGGTCACCCGGCGCGCTCCAAGTGGTATCACAACTACGGCTACGGCAACCTGCGCGACTACGGGCTCGCCGACAAGAAGGTCGCGATTGAGCAACTGGTAGACCGACACGAGTTCATCGACCAAGATCGCGTAGGCATTTATGGTCATTCAGGTGGCGGATTCATGTCGACTGCCGCAATGCTCGTGTATCCCGATCTGTTCAAAGTCGCCGTGTCATCGTCCGGTAATCACAACAACGACGTCTACAACAGTTTTTGGTCCGAGAAGCACCACGGCATCGAGGAGGTCTTGGATGAAGACGGTGAAGTGAGCTTCGAGTATGACATCGACAAGAACTCAGACCTTGCGGGAAACCTGAAGGGGCACCTACTACTGACGACAGGCGACATCGACAACAACGTGCACCCAGCGGGTACGCTGAGAATGGCCGAGGCGCTAATCAAAGCGAATAAGCGCTTTGACTTCTTCATGTTTCCAGGCCAGCGCCATAGCTATCGGGAGATGGCAGATTACTGGTTCTGGTTGCGAGCGGAGTACTTCGTCGAGCACTTACTCGGTGACCTCCACTGGAATCCGGACATTAAGGAACTGAACCTCGTGAGAGATGACGCCCCCGTGCCAGCACCAGCGCGAACCCCACCGATGTGAGCTAAATGCCCACTGTCGCTTCGTCATGGAGTGCGGTCTGAAGGTTGGCCGTATCGTTGAGGCTGTCCCTGCCAAACGAGCCTGGGTTCTGACCTAGGTGCTATCATCGGAACCGTGCCCAAAGTGAAGATACACCAACCGGTTGGTGTGCGCGTCGGCAATGTTCAGATCGGCGGCGGCGCGCCGGTAGTCGTGCAGTCGATGACGATGACCGACACAGCCGATGCGGCGGCCACCGCAGCGCAGTGCGCCGAGTTGGCCCAGGCCGGCTCGGAAGTGGTGCGGGTCACGGTCAACGTGCCGGAAGCAGCCGCCGCGGTGCCGGAGATTCGACGACGCTTGGATGATGCAGGCTGTGAGGTGCCGCTCGTCGGCGATTTTCACTACAACGGTCACCAACTGCTAAAGAGCTACCCGGACTGCGCGCGGATACTCGATAAGTTCAGAATCAACCCAGGCAACGTCGGCACCGGCGTTCGCCGCGATGAGCAATTCTCCACGATTTGCAAGATCGCCCGCGACTACGGCACGCCGATCCGGATCGGCGTCAATGGCGGTTCACTGGACCAAGACCTGGTCACGGCGAAGATGCAGGAGAACACGGACCGTCATCTGGGTCACTCGTCAGAAGAAATCATCAACGAGTGTTTGGTGTTGTCAGCGCTGCAGTCGACAGAGCTGGCACTCGAGGCCGGGCTACGTAAGGACCAGATCGTGATCTCCTGCAAGGTCTCACAACCGCGTAGTCTAATCGCCGTCTACACGGACCTGGCAGCTCGAACTGAGCAACCGCTCCACCTCGGGCTGACTGAGGCTGGTATGGGTATTAAGGGGATGGTCTGGTCCTCAACGGCGATGGGCATCCTACTCCACCAGGGGATCGGCGATACGATCCGAGTGTCGCTCACGCCACGTCCAAGCGGCGACCGACGTGACGAAGTAATCGCGGCCTGTGAGTTGCTGCAGGCACTCGGGTTGCGGTCCTTCTCGCCAAGCGTCACTGCCTGCCCAGGCTGCGGGCGGACAACGAGTACCACGTTTCAGGAGCTTGCCGAACGGATCCAAGCCTACGTGCGCGACATGATACCGGAGTGGAAGAAGGAGTACGACGGCGTCGAAGAAATGCGTCTAGCGGTCATGGGCTGTGTCGTAAACGGTCCGGGAGAATCAAAGGCGGCCAACATCGGTATCAGCCTACCAGGTACTGGTGAAGAGCCTCATTGCCCCGTCTATATCGATGGGAGTCACACAACGACGCTCAAGGGCAGTTACGATGAGCTGGCCGAAGCCTTCCGTGCGCTCGTCGACGGCTACGTGGTCGAGCACTATCCGCGCAAATCAACTCGGGAACCCGTCTGAGCACCCTCGACCGTTCCCCGATGCCGGTCAAGCTCATCGCTATCGACGTCGACGGGACGCTGCTCGATAGCACTGCCCAACTGCCGGAAAACAATCGACGCGTGCTGCACGAGGCCGCGGTCCATGGCATCGAAATCGTCCTGGCAACCGGGCGGAGTTTTCATCACACCCGTGAGCTGGCGACCCAGATGCCGGCACAGACGGTCTTGATCTTGAACAATGGCTCACTCGTGAAGGATCGGACCGGCCTGACTCTCGCGTCCCACGGTCTGCCAGCCGAGACAGCACGGTACATAGTGAACGAAACACGGGCCGCGCGCGAGGGCGCCGCCGCGATCTTCGATCGAGACGACGTCCGGCAATTCCTCTGCGAGCGGATCGACTGGACGCACCCGCATCGAAAGCAGTACTACCTGCAGCATCAAGCCTGGATCACGCAGGTGCCGTCACTGGTAGCTGAGCTCACCGACGATCCGTTACAGATAGGATTCAACGGCGACGTGAGCAGCATGCGCGC
The DNA here is from genome assembly GCA_002296225.1 of Acidobacteria bacterium UBA823. GTDB lineage: Bacteria > Acidobacteriota > Vicinamibacteria > Vicinamibacterales > UBA823 > UBA823. The sequence continues at coordinate 19,975 of DBHR01000052.1, forward strand.
GCTCGCCACGCTTCTATCGTCCCTTCCGAGGGCTGCTGAATACTCCCATGCGTTGACCGAGTACCAAGTGCGCGACTTTTCGTTGCTCGATGTCCTCGGCCCGGGCCGGTCGAAGGGGCGGGCACTCGCCGAGTGGTCCGCCCACCGCGGCCTGAAGCGCGACGAAGTGATGGCTGTCGGTGACAACCTGAACGATCGCGAGATGTTAGAGTTCGCCGGTATCCCGGTTGTGATGGGAAACGCTACGCCTGAGTTGAAGACGTTCGGGTGGATCGAAACGGGAACGAACGACGAAAACGGACTGTTCGACGCCGTCGCCAAGCACGCCCTGGGAGCGAACTGACAGCCGACTGCTACGCTCCGACGGTAACCGTGCTGGCAGCGTTTTCCCGCCACCGGGTGATGCGCCGGTTCCAAACGGCCAGGAGCGCCAGCGACACGACGATCAATCCGGCTAACAAGCCGAACCACAAGCCAACTACGCCGCGGCCCCAGAGAAAACAAATCGTATAACCGAGCGGTAGCCCGAACGCCCAGTGGCCTGCCAGATTCCATAGCATCGGCGTGCGTGTATCACCAAGGCCGCGCAACGCCCCGGTCAGTACTCCTTGTAATCCATCGAAAATCTGAAAAACCGCAGCGACAAACAACAGATTAACGCCGATGTCGACCACCATCTGGTCTGCCGTGAAGAACCTCATCAGGTGAGCAGGGATCGCTAGAAAGACAGCCGAGGCGAACGCCATGCAAAGCACTCCCAGCATCACGGCGGTCCACCCCGCCTGGTTGGCCCCAACGGCGTCACGGCGGCCCACGGCATGGCCGACGCGTACCGCGGCGGCGGACGCCATGCCCAGTGGCACCATGAAGGTAAAGCTGGCCATGTTGAGTGTGATCTGATGGGCAGCCAACGCCACTGGTGCCAGCCGACCTGCTAGCGCGCTCGCAGCTGAGAACACGCCGACTTCGAGGGTAACCTGCATCGCCGCCGGCAAACCAAGCCAGAACAATCGTGCCAACCGTGACCGCTCGATCACCCATGACACGCGCCTGAGCCCATTGCCGGTGCGCGCATCACGCCAAATCACGACGAATAGGAGCCCAATCGCCAGATAGGCCCGTGAGATACAGGTCGCCCATCCCGCGCCGTTCACGCCGAGTGCGGGCGCGCCGAGATTACCGTGGATCAGCATCCAGTTGGCTAATACGTTGATGAAATTCGCCGTGAGCAGCGTGATCATGGTCGGCGTAACGACGCCCATTGCCTGGAGGTAGCGGCGAAAAGCCACATAGAGAAGTAGAGGCCAGACGCTCCAGGTAACAATCCGCAAGTAGGGCTCGGTCAACTGCAGCACGGTCGGGTCGAAGCCCCAGAGGTTGAGACGGGCGATCGCGAACCACGCGATGGCAGTCAGCGGCACGGCGAGCGCCACACTCATCACGAGGCCGTGCAGAAACCAGCGGTGACACTCGTCACGCCGGCCCGCTCCGTATGCTTGGGCGACAAAGGTGTCGAGCCCCAGGAGCACGCCGATGCCAAAAACCGCGAGCGCCATGAACAGCATAGAGCCCACACCTACCGCACCGATGGCCGCCGGCCCAAGAGACCTAACCATCAGAATGTCAACGGTGCCCATGGTGATCCAGCCCATTTCGGCGATGACGACAGGGACGGCCAGCGTCAACATCGGCCCAACCTCTCGCCGGAGTCCTAACCAACGCGGTATCATCACAGCCGCCAGGCGTGAGCGGTCAAGAATTCTGGTGTAAGACAGTCGATCATGCGAAACACATTACCCTGGTACGGAACGCTGGCGTCCCTGTTGGTCCTTGGCCCGATGGCGGCGCTAGTGGCCACCGCGCCACCGGGTCAGAAACTGCCGCCTGATGCCGAAGCACTCTCACTCGATGGCGAACCACTGTTCCCGGTTCCGCTGATGGCCAACGTCCAGGCCAGACTCGAGGCAAACCTCGCGGAGGCGCAGGACGTTTACGACCGAACCCCAGCGGATCCAGATGCCGCCATCTGGGTGGGCCGAAGGTTAGCCTACCTCGGGCGTTATCAGGACGCCATCGCCATCTACACCGACGCGATCGCGCAGCATCCAGAATACGCCAAGCTCTACCGCCACCGCGGCCACCGGTACATCACGGTTCGGCGTTTCAGTGACGCCATTGCCGACTTAGAAGAAGCGGCCAGACTCATTAAAGGCCTACCCGACGAAGTCGAGCCCGACGGTGCACCGAACGAGCGCAACATCCCCACTAGTACCTCACACACAAATATCTGGTACCACCTAGGGCTCGCCTACTACCTCACCGGTGACCTCGAGCGGGCACGCGATGCCTACCGGGAGTGTCTGGTCTTCTCAAAAAACGCCGACATGATCGTAGCCACAAGCCATTGGCTGTACATGACGCTACAGCTTCTAGGGGAAACCCGAGCGGCAGACCAAGTCCTTCAGCCGATTCAAGACGGAATGGATATCGTCGAAAATGGTTCCTACTATCGCCTACTACTGATGTACAAGGGACTTATTCCACCAGAACTCATCCTCGAGCGTGCCTCAGCGGACGGCGGGATACAGCTTCCCACGTCGGCCTACGGTGTGGCGAACTGGCACCTATATAACGGACGCCAAGAAACTGGGCTGATGCTCCTCTATGGAATCGCTGCGGGCAATCAGTGGGCGGCGTTCGGACATATCGCCGCCGAGGCTGATCTCTACCGGGTCGCCAAAACAAGCCACTGAGTCAAAAGAGCAAACAGCCGCTAAGGTGTTGACGACCCGGGCAACGATGGCATCTGGGCGCCCAGCCGTGGCAGTAGTTCATCCCGCATCGCGAGGTGGTAGACCGCAGCAGCAATCGTGATGGCCGACTTAATAGCGTCCTGCTCGATGATCCGCTCGTAAGTGTCCAGGTTCGTGTGCCAGGTGTGGGTGCCGTACTGAATCGGATCCTGGCGCATACCAATCCCCGGGAGTCCCGCCTCGTTGAACGACGTGTGATCTGAACCACCGCGGCGCCGGCTCGTCGTGGCGCCCGCCCCGACCACACCAAAATCCTCGAACGGCGCCAGCGCAGCCCGCAGCACGTCGGCCGCCCCGCGCGGACCAAACACCGTGGCAGCACGCACCCGGCCTGTACCCGAGTCGATATTGAAATAGCCGCCGAACTTCGCGTGGTCCGGCTTTGGGTCTTCGACCGAGCCAAAGTGCTCCTTGACGTATGCCTGTGAACCAAGCAGCCCCTGCTCTTCGCCACCCCACAACGCCACACGGATCGTTCGCCTCGGCTCAACGCCGACCGCCTGGAGAATGCGAGCCGCCTCCATCATGACTGTAACGCCGATGCCATTATCGGTTGCGCCAGTCGCCGCATGCCACGAGTCGAGGTGCCCACCTAGCATAATCACCTCGTCCGCCTTGTCGGTCCCAGGAATCTCCGCGATCGCGTTGTAGCTAGTTCGCCCTTCCGGATACAGACGATTGACGATGTCGACCTCCAGTTCCACTTTGTCGTCCCGGAGTAGCCGGGCGATCCGCCCGAAATCCTCGTTCCGCATCACCAGCGTGGGCAGCACCTGCTCGACATCGTACGTGCGGTTGCTGAATGCGCGGATCTGCCCATGTTCGCGGCCAGCGTCGTTGACCTGCACCGCCGCGCCCTGCTCCTTCAGAAACTTCGCGACACGTTGCGCGACCTGGCGGCCCGACAGGACGCCGTCATCATCACGAGACGGACCGGCCGGCCGCGCCGGCTGAGTGGCCGGTGTGTTGCTGGGATCATATTGTGCACTCAGCTCTGCCTGTTCACGACGACGCGGTGGTCCGTCGATCGTCACCGGTACAACAGTTGGCTCGCCGACGAGAACAATCTTGCCGGCAACATCGGCCGCCACTCCGTCCAAGTACTCTGCAAACTCCACCTCGGTTGGCCGCTGGGGCAGAATTAATTGATAGACCGCCGACCTGACGGGTCCGCCGGTGCTCGGCGTCCACGCCAGCACCTCAGCCACCAGCGGGTCTTTTATCGGCACTATCAGATGCGCCGTCAGGCGCTCGTTCAGCCACCCCGGATGGCCGAACTCCCACGGCTCTAGGTCCGCGTTCGTCAGACCCCAGGCTTCCATCTGTTCCACTGCCCAACGCGCAGCCGCTTCATGATTCGGCGAACCGGTCAGCCGCGGCCCGTAGACGTCCGTTAGATAGTGCAGCGTGTTCATGATCTGTGAGTTGGTCGTAGCCTCGTGACGAATTTTCCAGTTGAATTCGGTATTGACACGCTCGTCGGACACTTGCGTAGCAGCCGACAAACCGACGGTGACCAGAACAGCGAATAGGGTGAATTTTAACTTGAGAATCATCTACGCCTCGCAGTTATCTCCACGGCATCAGCGCTTCGATCCACGCGATGCGTGCCAAGTCGTTGTAAATGACGGTTACCATTAACATCATCAGCACGACGAAACCGGCCAGCAGCATCTTCTCCTTAACGCGCACGCTGAAATCGCGCCCAGAGACCCCCTCGAGCGCCAAAATGAATATGTGGCCGCCGTCAAGCACCGGAATCGGCAGTAAGTTCAGGATGCCCAGGTTCAGGCTGATCATAGCCATCAGCGTGAACAACGCTATGAACCCGACCTGCGCGGCACCTCCCGAAAGTTGCGCGATGCCTACCGGTCCCATGAGTTGACTCGGCGATGTTTCACGAGTCAACAACCCCCATAATGTTCGAAAGATGAGGCCGGACCATTCGTAATTCCGTTCGAAGCTCATCTGCACAGCCTGAAGCGGTCCCGGCTCAATCGTCCGAAGCTCGTACGGACTCAGGCTGACACCGATCAGCCCGACGTCGCCGCGCAGTGCCGGCGTTACTTCGATTTCTCGTTCTGCGTCAGCGCGCCGCACAGTAAGGGTTAGGGCCACATCCGGGCTCTCGTTGATCCGCTGGATGAACTCCTCGTGAGCCACCGGGTCACCGTCGACTGCCACGATGATGTCTCCCGACTGGATGCCTGCCCGCGTGGCTGGCTCGCCGGGCGCCACGTCACGGATCTGTGGGTGCATCTCTGGCAACACCCCGATGTTACCCACTGCGAACTGTGTCTGGGCGGCTGGTGTCACGTGTAGCGTCACCGATCGTTCGCCCCGCTGGACGACGACGTCCAGCTCGCGCTCGGCCCGTGGCATGACGGCCATGAATAGCGCTTCCCAAGTTGGCACGGAATCACCTGCGACGCTGACAATTAGATCACCGGGCAGGATGCCAGCGGTCTCCGCAGGCGAACCCTCGGTGACAGCACCGACGACCGGGGGTTGCTCCTCGTAAATCGGCACCTCGGCGCCCTGATACAACACGACTGTCATGACAACGACAGCGAGCACGATGTTCATGGTCGGGCCCATGACCAACACTTGGAACCGCTCCCATTTGGTCTTCGAAAGAAACTCGTGATCCAGTCCTGCGCGGGCCTCATCCGGGCTCTCGCCTGCCATCTTCACGTAGCCCCCAAGGGGAATCGCGCTGATGCAGTAGTCCGTGTCGCCGCGCCGCACCGTCAACAGTTTCGGACCGAAACCGAGGGAGAACGTCAACACGCGAACGCCGATGCGCCTAGCTAGTAGGTAGTGTCCCAACTCGTGCACGAAGACCAGCACGCCGAGCACGAATACAAACGCCGCTAAACTCGTCAGCACCACGACCTCATGTTCTTCAGATCGCCGAACAGGCATTCAGCCATGCCCGACACCGTGCACCGCACACGTTTCAGACCGATTGTATCTCCGGAAGAAGGTTCCGTGAAAATTCTCGCGCCCAACGATCTACTCCACGCACGTCGGCTAACGTGCGGATGGGTCCATCGCTCATCTCGGCCCGAGTGCTCAGCGCGCGTTCGATCAGGGCCGGAATCCCTACGAAGGACAGCGTCCCCGCGAGAAACGCCGATACCGCTACCTCGTTGGCCGTGTTCAGAACGATCGGCAGAGCGCCCTCCGCCCGCAGTGCGCGGTAGGCCAGCGCCAGGCAGGGAAATCGCTCAACATCGGGTCGATAAAACTCCAACGATCCACAGGTCGACAGGTCCAACGTCGGCAATGTGGCATCCCATCGATCGGGGTAGGACAAGGCGTATTGAATCGGCAACTGCATGTCGGTGATCCCCAACTGGGCGATCACCGATCCGTCACGCAATTCGACCATCGAGTGGACAATCGACTGCGGGTGCACGAGCACGTCGACCTGATCAGCGGTCATGCCAAAGAACCAACGAGCCTCAATGACCTCCAACCCCTTGTTCATGAGCGTCGCGGAGTCAACGGTGATCTTGTCCCCCATGTTCCATGTCGGATGTCGCAACGCGGCCGCAGGCTTGACGGTTTTCAGGCGTTCGGTCGACCACTCGCGAAACGGACCACCCGATGCGGTCAAGATGAGTCGGCGGACCTCGGAAACAGATCGACCGTGCAGGCACTGGTGGATGGCGTTGTGCTCGCTGTCGACCGGAAGGATCGCGACGCCGTGCCGGCGCGCGGCCTCCATCACGAGGCTCCCGGCCATCACCAGCACTTCTTTGTTCGCAAGGGCGATCGTCTTCCCGGCCTCGATCGCCAGCAAGACAGCCTCAAGCGCGGCCGTGCCAGCGGAGGCACACAGCACGATGTCCACTTCGGGATGCGTCGCCACAGCAGCGAGACCTTCCGGGCCGGCACACGCAGAGATGCGCCGTGTGCCGTCGGCTCCCATCGCACGCCGTACGTGGTCCAACGCCTTGGGCGTGGCCATAGCAATGACCGCTGGCGTGAACTCCTCGACCTGCTCGGCAAGTCGCGCCGAGTTTTGCCAAGCTGCCAAGCCGACGACGCGCAGTGCATCTGGGTTAGCTTTGACGACCGCTAGTGCACTAGTGCCAATGGAACCAGTCGATCCGAGAATGGCGATGCGCTTCACGCTCACATCCCCTGAAGGACGACATCGAACAATGGGATGGCAAAGAGCCAGCTATCAAGGCGATCCAAGATCCCGCCATGGCCTGGGATCAAACCAGACACGTCCTTCACGCCAGCCTCGCGCTTCAATCTCGACTCGAACAGGTCGCCGACAATCCCGAGTCCTGCTAACGCCGCGCCGAAAGCACCAGCTAGCAAAGATGGGAGGACCACCCCCCCCCACCCGCCTACCATCACCATAGCCACCGCCCCTGCGATGACTCCGCTGACCGCACCCTCAACGGTCTTCTTGGGGCTTGTTATCGCCGCCAGGGGCCGGCGTCCTAGAATCCGGCCACCGTAGAACTGCGCGGTATCGCTCGCCACGATGACGACCAAGAGCAGCAGCAACGCCTCAGAGCCCCGCGTCGCATTGAGCGCGACAAGGGTCCCGATTGGCAGGCCAACGTAGAGCGGACCGAACAGGCCTGCAGCGTAAGCCCAGCCACCCGAAGACCGGCCTTGGGCCTGGCCTGCCGCAGCGGCACCAACAGCGACCGTTGCGGCCATCAGTACTAGCGAGATCGCGTAGTCCAGAGCGACAGCTGCGCAGATCGCCAGTCCAGACGCAATGACAATTTCGGTTGGTACAGGCATGCCGGCTCGGCCTGCCAGCTCCGCATACTCGATCAAGGCAAATAGCACGACTATTTCGGCAAGTACAAACGTTGCCCAGTCAGGTAGCCACCAAACTGTCCCTACAACGATCGCCAATATGGCGAGAGCGCTGATTACACGCGTCATCCGTTTCAGACCCTCGTCGGGAAGCCGCCCTTACTGGTAGGTCAGGAACCCGGATAGGTGACCGTCGCTCATCCAGCGACGACCGGTCGGGTAATACCCCCGTAACGCCGTTCTCGCTTTTGATAGGCGTGAAGCGCTTCGAACAAATGGCGGCATCGGAAATCCGGCCAGAGTGTCTCGGTTACCCAGATTTCCGCATAGGCGATCTGCCACAACAGAAAGTTGCTGACTCGCATTTCGCCACTCGTCCGGATCAGTAAATCCGGATCCGGCTGACCGGCCGTGTATAGAAAATCTGCGAATCGATCTTCGTCAAGCTCATCTGGACGCACACCAGCGTCCATCGCGCCCCGGGCAGCGTCGACGATCTCCGCCCGCCCACCGTAGTTCAGTGCAATGTTGAATTGCATACCGGTATTGGTCTCGGTTTGGCGCGTGGCGAAAGCCAACTCATCACGCACGTCTGACGTTAACTCGTCCCCACGCCCGACGACCTTGAATCGAATGTTGTTGTCCAGTAGCCTCCGTAATTCTTGGCGCAGGTAGTACTTAAGAAGCGTCATCAGCGTAGCGATTTCGCCAGGTGGCCGCTTCCAGTTTTCGATTGAGAACGCGTAGAGCGTCAGCACCTGCACGCCGACCCGCGCTGAAGCTTCGACTACGTCGCGTACGGAATCAATGCCAGCCCGGTGTCCTTGTACACGCGGCAGACCCCGCTGCGCCGCCCACCGACCGTTACCATCCATGATGACGGCAACGTGAGTGGGAAGGCGGTCGAAGTCAATCTGGCGAGCCAACGCGGCTTCCGCCGACCCTTGTTCGACCCAGGTCAGAACGTCCTCTAGGCTCATCCGTCTGTCAGGCAGCCAGCGCCATGGGGTCCAAGCGAGGGACCGACCGAAACTCCTTAGAATGACGATGATACAGGCTGTCCGAGCGTGGTTCAAGGCAGGGCAACGTTACGATGGAACTCAGTAGTTAACCCGCAAGAGGCACAGGCCCTCGGGCGGAGCCGTCGGCCCAGCCGCAGCGCGATCTCCAGACACCAACACCTGACCCACACTGGCTGGCTTGCGCCGCTGGGCCCCAACTTCGACGAGGGTTCCGACGATCGCTCGCACCATGTGGCGGAGAAAGCCATTTCCTTCGACCTCAATCGTAACAAGCTGGCCTCCCCCTTCAGCCCGACTGAGCTCGGTCTCGACAACGTCGAGCCGGTCGATCCGACGAACGGTGGTCCTGACATCACTGCCCGTCGCCTGAAACCCGACGAAATCGTGCTCGCCAAGAAGCACCTCGCTGCCGTCACGCATAGCCGCGCAGTCGAGCTCATACGTAACATGCCAAGCGTACCGGCGTTCGAAAGGGCTCACGATAACGCCACTCACGATCCGATACCGATACACCTTTCCAACCACGCTTCCCCGTGCATCGAACCCGGGAGGTGCTTCGACGGCCTCGAGAATTCTTATGTCCGCTGGCAGCATGGCGTTGAGCGCCCTGGCTAATTTAGTCACGGCAATTGGATGAGTAAGTCGCGCGCCCGCTACTTGCCCGAGTGCGTGTACACCAGCGTCGGTCCGGCCGGCACCAATCACGGTCACCGGTGCACCCTCAAGGCGACCGAGCGCCTCCTCGAGTTGCCGTTGTATTGACTGTCCATTCGGCTGCCGCTGCCAGCCAACGTAATCAGTCCCTTCGTAGGCGATCGTAAGCTTGATGATCCTACACATCGCAGTTCCCGCCCTGGCACCGACTCGTTCGGGTGCAGTTTTACCGAGCAATCGGAGAAGGCCTGGAACCGGGCTTGACAATCGGCGTTCCCGATTCGCAGAGCGGGCACTGGGCTGGGTCGTAGGTGGGAAGTGCTAGTCTAGCTAAGGCAAACCAGGGCACGTCAAACTCTACACCAGCGCTCCGGTCGATGATCGCCGCCGCCCCAACCACTTCAGCACCCGCTTGCCGTGCGACGTCGATCGTTTCGCGCGTCGACTTGCCCGTAGTGACGATGTCCTCGATCACAAGGACGCGCTCTCCCTGCGCAAAAGTGAATCCCCGCCGCAGCGCCAGGGAGTCCGCCACTCGTTCAGCAAAGATGCCGCGGATCTCGAGTCCGCGGGCAACCTCGTGGCCGATGACGATGCCACCCAACGCCGGGGACAGGACCGTCGCCGGCCGCTGGCCGCGTGCCTGCGCCGCGATGGTCTCGCCAAGTGCCTGCGCATGCGTGGGATGCTGCAGCACTTGCGCGCACTGAAGATACCCCTGGCTATGCAGACCTGACGAGAGTCGGAAGTGGCCATCCAAAAGAGCGCCAGCCGCTCGGAACAACTCAAGAACCTGATCTGAATTCATGACAAGGGATTATTGTGCCACTGGTCCGTCTGCTCCATAAGGTCGCACAGCCGTGGAGCGAAGTCTCACGGCAACGCCACCTGACCTGCCTGTTCGGACTCTGCAAACAGCAACGTCCCCCTAGTATACAATTGACTGAAACTTACTCTTGGTCTTGCACGTCTATACATACCAGGGCTGAAATACTTCGCCGAAGCGTCTAAGGGCGCTCGGGTAAGTCCTTACTGGAAGCCGGCTTCAGTTACTTGCTGGTGATTGTTGCACAGAGGAAAGAGGTATCCATGCTTGGCAAGTTTGGTCGAAGGTGCCGCGTGCTGGGAGCCGTGGTGGTTTCTTTATCGTGTGTCGTGCCAGCATCTGGCCAGGCGCTGGCTAGATTCGAACGATCGCCCATCCTGATGAGAGCGCGAATCAGCGAAGGCCTCGTTCTACCGCAGGTTGCAGCCAACCAGACAGCGAACCGCCCGCTTTTAAGACTGTCACTGGACGAGGCCGTCGAGTTGGCCCTGGAACAGAACCTCAATATACGGATCCAACGACTGAACCCCCTAATGCAGGACCTATCAATCGCGGACGTGCGGTCGGCTTGGGCTCCAACTCTCAACTCGACCTTCCAAAACAACTCTCAGGTCACACCGTCCACGACCCAGCTGTCCGGCGGCTTGGATCAGATTAACACCGATACGTTTCAAAACGTCATTGGCATTAATCAACTCACACCGTGGGGTGGTAACTATAACGTCAACTGGAACAGCACGCGCCAGACAACATCGAGCTTCTTCACGAGTTTTAATCCAGCGCTGCGATCAACGATGTCAATGCAATTTGTCCAGCCTCTGCTCAGGAATCGCAAGATCGATAACGTTCGGCAACGGCTCCAAATAACCAAGATAAATCGTGATATCTCCGACATCCAGCTACGGGACACGATCGTATCGACGATCCGTCAGGTCAAGAACGCCTATTGGGAACTTTCGGGAGCCATCGCCGCGTTCGCCGTGCAGCAGCAGTCGCTTGCACTCGCTGAGGAATCACTGAGAAACAACCGTACGCGGGTTGAGGTGGGTACGATGGCGCCGATAGACATTATTGAAGCCCAAGCCGAAGTCGCCAGGAACGAGGAGGCCGTCATCGTTGCCGAGGCCCTCATCGAGGAAACAGAAGACGTGTTGCGAACACTGATCATGGAGCCGACTACACCGAATTTTTGGTTGCTTCGGTTGGAGCCGACCGACCCCGCGCTCTTGCACTCTCGCGAAATCAACATTGACAGCGCGGTCGCCAATGCCCTCAGTAAACGAACTGACATCGCACAAATCCGACGTAGCCTAGATAACACTGACACGAACATTCGTTATTACGAGAACCAGCGGCTGCCGGACCTCAATTTCCAAGCGGATTATTCATCCACAGCCGCTGGTGGGACGAAATTGACCCGGGCAAGCATGTTCGGTGGCGACATCATCGATCGGACCAATACGAGCTTCGGCTCGGTGTTGGGCAGCGCGCTCCAGAGTGACTTCCCGACCTGGACATTCTCGCTGAACATCTCTTATCCGCTGGGTGGAAGCTCAGCCGATGCAAATCTAGCGCGGTCCCGCCTTGAGCGAACCCAAACCGAGGCGCGGATCCAGACGGCAGAACTCCAAGCAGCCACGGAAGTTCGGCGGACGGGCCGAAACGTCAACACCAACGTGAAGCGGGTTGACGCCACCGGCGTAGCCCGTCAACTAGCCGAGGAACGTCTAGAAGCGGAACAGAAGAAATTCACTGTCGGCATGTCAACAAGCTTTCTCGTATTCCAGGCCCAGCGAGACCTGGCCGACGCACGCAATAGCGAATTACGCGCCGTGCTCGATTACCTCAAAGCTCTCGTTGATTTCGAAGCAGTTCAGGAAACCTCACTGACCGGCGGCGCCGGCTCGTTCACACTCACGTCTGGAACAGCCGGTAGTGGGCAAGCCGTCAGCGGGCAAGCCGTCGGTGTCCAACTCGGCGGTGGCGGTGGCGGTGGCCAACAATTCTAGCCGCGCGCGTTCGCGTGTGACCGTCCGAACCGACATCGGGATAATGCTACACTTCTCCGGTGCCGAAACTGTCGGTCACAGTCATCACAAAAGACGAAGAGGAAAACCTCGCCAGGGCCCTGGAATCGGTCTCGTGGGCTGACGAGATCGTGGTCGTCGACTGCGGCAGCCAAGACGGAACGACGGATGTCGCGTACCGGTTCACAAACCGCGTGTCGGTCCGGCCCTGGACCAGCTACGGTGACCAGAAGAACCACGCTGCCGAACTCGCAAGCCACGACTGGATTTTCTCGCTTGATGCTGATGAGCGTGTCTCCTCCGAGTTAGCAGCCGAAATCCTGGAACTAATAGCAACCGAGCCGGCTCATCGTGGCTATCGCGTACCACGCGTTGCCTTTCATCTCGGACGGTGGATCCGGTCAACCGACTGGTATCCCGACTTCCAGCTTCGCCTCTACGATCGACGTGCCGGGCGCTGGACCACCCCCAGCGTGCACGAATCTGTGAAGGTCCCTAGACAGGTTGGCCGTCTTCGTCACGAACTCGAGCACTATACCTATCGCAACCTTGCACATCAGTTCAACACGATCGACCGTTACACGACCCTCGCGGCTAACGACATGGCGACCCAAGGTCGCCATGTCGGCTTGATCAGACTGGCCGTGCATCCATTCCTAGTCTTTCTCCGGAATTATCTATTCCGAGGCGGGATTCGTGATGGCTCAGTTGGGTTCATCGTCTCAGCGATGAATGCCCATTATGTGTTTCTGAAATTCGCAAAGCTGTGGGAACGGCGGCACCGCTGAGACCCACAGGATTTTTGAGATGCTTATGACTGCGAGATCAATCGCAGCGACCGTCGTCGACGAGAAATCGGTTGACACAAACCTCGAAGCGGACACTGAGAGTCCTTTTCCCGGCGCTCGAATCCGCAAGCACCCGCCATCCCAAGATGACAAATCGCGAAGTCATACCGGACGGGATCGCTCGCATCGAGGTCCCGTAGGGAGTCCGTGATTGACGCTGCCATTCGCCAGCCCGGGGAGCGGTAAGGTGTAAGGCCGAGACATCGGCCAACGCGCATGACGTGTACGTCCAGCGGAACGATTAGCGCCGAAGGTGTGAGGCTCGACCAGCCTCCAGGGTCCAGTTCGTCCCGCCGAACCATCCAGCGAAGAAACAGATTCAGGCGCTTGCACGCACTACCGGTCGAGGGACGCGGAAAGAAATAGCGCACACCAGGCGCCCTCGGCACCCGTCCATACGCTCGGCTCACATCAAGCGCCATCGCCCTCACGCAAAATGACTCGAGCGCGTGAACCACCGGCGTTGCCGAATCGTCAATCCCCTCTGCGAAAAAGCCCTCGATCGATCCATTTCGATCGACCATCTGCCTGAGTATCCACAGTAGCGCAACGATATCAACGTCGCGCACCCACCGGTGACCGAGCCCGCGTAATCGGCGCCGCTCGATGATTGGATCGAACGTTCTAATGAAACGGAATGGCGACGGCTCCATAAGAGCCAGCAGTGACTCGAGCGACGCCAACACGCTTCGCACCCGCCCAAAGGCCAAGCCCGCGGCGCAGAATCCAACAATCTCCCGATCTGCAGTCTCTGGGTAACGCCGGACGATCTGAATCGGATCCGCTGCCGAGTTGTCTCGGTTGTACCCTGCGTAAAGGCGGTCGAGCCCAGCCCTCAACTGAGCGCGAGATGCAGCAGAGCGGCGAATGCGGGATAGGGGACGGTTCGTCAAAAAGCTGCGATCGGCTGACCCGCCGCGCATAACGGACAGGCATCGGCCTGGTAGTTGTCAGGCGCCCGATACTCGGCGAGCGCCACGTTCGGTATGTCAAGAGTCTTGACGACTTCGAGTCGATCGTATATCTCGGCGGTACCAATCGGCGTCCCGCCCGCCTCGGCGACGAGCGTCGCGCAGACACGGAATGTTTCACCCGTATTGCGAACGTCGTCAGCGAGCAGGACCCGCTTGCCGGAAACCTGAGCAGCGTAAAAACTCCGAAGATGTAGACGACCGTCAGCGCCAACATTGAACGGCGCGAACACGCAGGGCGGATGAGTCAACTTACGCCGGCCATCCAAGAGGCCAGCAACAGTATGCGCTAGGAGGGCTCCGCCCGTCACCGGTCCGGCGACGACCTCAACCTGAGACACGAGTTCGAACGGAAGGACGTCGATAAGGTCCTGCGCGAACCGCCAGATCGTCGATGGCTGGCGGAACAACTGGTGGGCATTTAAGTACACACGCCCGTGATAGCCGTTGCCGTAGTCGAAATGGCCGTCGACCATCAGAACCTCCAGCCGCTGTAAATCTTTCAGCGCCTTGTCGCTAACATCACTTTGCCGACTCACCAGGTATCGATTCTCCTATTGAGGCAAACACCTCGGCACCCGTCACCGCATCGTTCACATAGAGGACCCGGCCACTGACAATGGTCGCGGCGACTCCGCCATGCAACTCCCAGCCGTCGAACGGCGTGTTCTTCGCTTTCGAGCGCATAGTCTTCACGTCAACGATCGTGCGCGCGTCTGGTGCGAGCACGGTCAGGTCAGCGGGCGAACCCACTTCGAGGCTGCCGCCGGCGACACCAAGAATTCTGGCCGGATTCGTTGAGCAGAGTTCTACTAAGCGACTCAACGACACCACGTCGTGCTGCACAAGGCGATCGAGCGATAGCGCAACGGCGGTTTCGAGCCCCGTAATTCCGAACGGGGCTCGATCGAACTCCACCGCCTTCTCGTCGTAGTGATGCGGCGCGTGATCGGTCGCGATAGCATCCACGGAGCCATCGGCTAACCCTTGCAACATGGCATCCCTGTCAGCTGCTTCGCGTAGTGGGGGGTTCATCTTGGCGTTTGTGTCATAGTTCTTCAGCATCTCGTCAGTTAGGATGAAATGGTGAGGTGTGACTTCGCAGGTCACGGGGATGTTCCGCTCCTTTCCCGAGCGCACCGCCCGTAGAGCTCCGCGCACGCTTATATGAGCAATGTGCACTGGAGCACCCACCAAGCCGGCCAGCGTCACGTCACGTTCGACGATCAGTTCCTCGGCGACGCCTGGGAGGCCGCGCAGTCCGAGGGCGGATGCTTGATATCCCTCATGCGCAACTCCACCTCGAAGTGCCGGATCCTCACAATGGTCGATAAGAAGCATGTCGAACGACGAGGCATACTCGAGTGCCCGCCGCATCAGCAGTGCATCAGCGACCGGCTGACCATCGTCGGAGACTGCCACGCAGCCGGCCGCGCGCAACTCTGCAAAGTCCGCGAGTTGCTTCCCCTTCGATTCACGTGACACGGCACCGATCGGATAGACCCTCGCCTGTCCCGCAGCCTCGGCCCTAGCCAAAATGAGCTCGGTGGTTCCCGCCTGGTCATTGACGGGCTGAGTATTGGGCATGCACGCTACGCTGGTGAACCCGCCGGCTACGGCTGCCGTCGTCCCCGTCGCGATCGTCTCTTTGTGCTCCTGCCCAGGCTCCCGCAGGTGCACGTGCATGTCGATGAAACCGGGACATACCACACAGCCGGGCGGCACCTCGACGACCGCCGCCCCATCGGTTCGCAAACCTGAACCAACTTGTTCAACCACCGCGCCGTCGATCAGCACGTCACAGACAGTGTCGCGGCTCGCCGCGGGGTCAACTACTCGCCCACCCTTTAAAAGAATCTTCATCGGTCGCCGACACTCAACCGTTGCCCGTTACATCTCATCTGGATTTCCAGCCAAGAGATACAACACCGCCATACGCACCGCCACGCCGTTGGCCACCTGATCCAGCATGACCGAATACGGACCGTCAGCTACTTCCGACGCAATCTCCACTCCGCGATTCATCGGCCCAGGATGCATGATGATGACATCGGGCTTCGCGCGCTCGACCCGCTCGACCGTGAGCCCATAGACCATAAAGTATTCACGCAGCGACGGCACGAAATGTCCCAGCATCCGTTCGCGTTGGATCCGAAGCATCATGATGACGTCCGCGCCCTCCGCCGCTTCGTCAAGCCTCGTCGTCGCCGTGACGCCGAAACGTTCGATGCCAGGCGGAATGAGCGTCGGCGGGCCACACACCCACACCTCGGCACCCAGCGCTCGCAACAGCAGGAGGTTCGACCGAAACACACGACTATGAAGCAGGTCTCCGACGATCGCGATCTTCAACCCCTCGATTTGGCCCTTGTGAGCGCGTATCGTAAACCCGTCCAACAGCGCTTGGGTCGGGTGCTCGTGCATGCCGTCACCCGCATTGATCACCCCAGCACGGCATATGCTCGCAAGCTGGAACGGCGCGCCAGACGCCTGGTGACGCAAAACGATCATGTCGGGCGCCATGGCTTCGAGGTTACGGGCTGTGTCGAACAAGGTCTCACCCTTCACCATGCTTGAGCCAGCGACCGCTACATTAAGCGAGTCGGCGCTGAGCCGTTTCTCGGCGATTTCAAACGACGTGCGCGTGCGGGTGCTCGGCTCGTAGAACAGGTTGACGATCGTCTTGCCGCGCAGGGCCGGAACTTTCTTGATCGGCCTTAGCTCAATCTCCTTCATCGCCTCGGCCGTGTCGAAAATCAGGCTGATCTCATCGCCCTCCAGGTCACCGACGCTAAGGAGATGGCGCGACCGCAGGCCGGTCCGCAGCTTCGGAGGTGTTGCGCCGGGCTCGCCCGGGACAGCCACCCGGCTCGTGTCGAAGGGCCCCACTACGCCTGCCTCCCGGCCGACTTGTCGTCCTGAATCACAACCTCATCACATCCATCAATTTCCTGCATCCGCACCTGAACGCTCTGAGCGAGCGACGTCGGCAGGTTCTTGCCGACGTAATCGGCCTTGATTGGCAGTTCCCGGTGACCGCGATCAACCAGAACGATGAGCTGAATCGATTGAGGCCGACCAAAATCGATGAGGGCATCCAGCGCCGCTCGAATCGTCCGGCCGGTGTAGAGAACATCGTCAACGAGGACAATCCGTTTGTCATCGATCGAAAACGAGATCTCAGTCTGTCGCACCACGGGCTGCGGACCGACCGGCTGGCGCATTAGGTCATCTCGATACAAGGTGATGTCTAGCGCACCAGTGGGCACCGGCGCCCTAAGGATGTCAAGCAACTTGTCGGCGAGGCGGCGGGCGATCACGACACCACGAGTACGAATACCGATGAGCGCGAGTTCGTGCCCGCCCCGATTCCGCTCGCTCACCTCGTGTGCGATTCGCGTGAGCGCCCGACCCATTAGATCGGCATCCATCACGACCGGCACGTGCACCCCCTACCTGTAGTCGCGACGCTACAACACACACCATAGGCTGCTGAAACCACGGCAACGGAGATTGTCAGTTGATTCGAGACGAGCGGATGGAACAAGAAGTGCTGACCTGTCACTACGAGCCTCTTTGCGACCTCACAGGGTCACTCCTTAAAGAGTCCGTTAATTGTAGCGACGGGCGACGAGGCGTGTCAATGCGCCGCAGTAGTAATTCGTGGTCGTACGTCGGAATGAAGGTAAGTAAACGCGACCACGTGAGTTTAGCCGAAGGAGCATCCAAGCACTCCTGTGATATCACCGTCACCGCACCATGTAGCTCATCGCGGGTCACTGACGACGCGGGCCGGCCCCGCCCCAATCGCAGCCACATCCTAGAGCACTGCGAGCCGTCCCGATCTTCAAGGTATACTGCGAACATGCCGGTTGATGTGGACGCATGTGTCACGTCCAATGTCCACCTGTCAGACGACTACAACGTCGTGCGGCTTGACGCGCCAAAGCTGGCAGTCAGCATTCAACCCGGACAGTTCGTGATGATCAAACCGATCGCCGGACTCGAACCCCTGCTGCGGCGCCCGTTCTCGATCTTCGAGGTCCTGACGAACAGAAACGGCGTGCGAACAGGATTCGCCCTCCTGAACAAGCGGGTGGGAATCGGCACAGAACTCCTGTACTCCATCGAGGTCGGCCACCGGATCGGCTGCCTAGGTCCCTTGGGTGTGCCATTCACAGTCGTAGCCCCACCTCACGAAGCTTGGCTCGTAGCAGGCGGGGTGGGTCTCGCACCGTTCCTCACTTTGGCTGCGGATTTGCGGGGGCACGGTACAGCGACCACGCTGTTCTACGGTGGCCGACGATCAGCCGACCTGTACTATCTCGACGCGTTCACGCAACTCGGGGTGCGGCTCGTGTTGACGACGGAAGACGGCAGCCAGGGTGAATCCGGGCTGGTAACCGCGCCCTTGGAACGTGCGCTTGTGGCTTCGGCAGTATCGGCACAGCCGACGCTCTACGCGTGTGGCCCAACGCCTATGATGAGTGCGGTCGCTAGTTTGGCGACGGCGCACGGACGGCCATGCCAGGTATCCCTAGAGCCCATCATGGGTTGCGGCATGGGCGGCTGTTACAGCTGTGTCGTCCCGATTCGCAAGAGTGGAAACGACCCGGCACACCTCGTCCGCGCCTGCCTCGAAGGTCCAGTCTTCGATGGCCAGCGTGTCGTGTGGGACCGCTTGCAGCACGTGGCCTGAAATAAGGAGTTCATCGGGTTAGCATGGACCTGAACGTTGACATCGGTTCGCTTCGCTTGAAGAACCCGTTGATCGCCGCTAGCGGCTGCTTCGGTTATGGCGTGGAGTACGCCGAGGTTGTCGATTTAGCGGCACTCGGCGGCATCGCGGTCAAGGGACTGTTTTTAACCGAGCGCGAGGGCCATGACCCGGTGCGTATCGTCGAAACACCGGCGGGGATGGTTAACGCCATTGGCCTGCAAGGCATCGGTGTCCATCGCTTCATCGCAGAGAAGCTACCTGACTTACGCGCTCGCGGTGCTACGGTCATCGTAAACGTCTGTGGCAGCACGATTGACGAGTACGTCGAGGTCACCCGCGTGCTCACCGACGCCGAGGGCGTCGACGCTATCGAGCTGAACATCTCGTGTCCTAACATCAAAGCGGGCGGCATCACCTTCGGGTGCAACACCGCAGGCACGCGGGAGGTGGTCCAGGCTGTTCGGCGGGTGACGACGCTGCCCATTTTTCCGAAACTAACGCCAAACGTCACGGACATCGCCGAAATCGCTGTAGCGGCAGAGGATGCGGGCGCAGACGCAGTCTCCCTCGTCAACACCTTTCTCGCCATGGTCATCGACGTCGAAACCCGTCGCCCGAAGCTT
The DNA here is from genome assembly GCA_002296225.1 of Acidobacteria bacterium UBA823. Lineage (GTDB taxonomy): Bacteria > Acidobacteriota > Vicinamibacteria > Vicinamibacterales > UBA823 > UBA823. The sequence continues at coordinate 39,273 of DBHR01000052.1, forward strand.
GCAAACGGTGTCGGGGGCCTGAGCGGACCCGCCATCAGGCCGATCGCCGTCCGGATGGTCTCTGAATGCCGGCAAGCCGTGAAGATACCGATCATCGGTATGGGCGGCATCATGACCGCCACCGACGTGCTCGAATTCATCATCGCTGGGGCGACAGCCGTACAAGTGGGCACGGCCAGTTTCGTGGAGCCTAACCTCTGGCCGAAACTGCTGGCTGGCCTCGAAGAATACCTCGCTCGCCATAACGTAGAACGGGTGCGAGACTTAGTCGGTACACTCGCACTGACGGACACGCAGACATGGAGCAGCTCCTAGTCGCCCTTGACGTCGACTCGTCGGATCGCGCGTTAGCACTGGCCGAGGAGTTGAGAGGGCAGGTCGGCGGCTTCAAGGTCGGTAGCCAGCTTTTCACAGCGGGTGGAACCGAGATTATACGATCGCTGACTGAACGCGGCGATCGGGTCTTTCTTGATCTGAAATTTCACGATATCCCGAACACCGTGGCTGGCGCGGTGCGGGCAGCTACGGACCTAGGCGTCTGGATGCTCACGGTTCACGCATCCGGTGGCTATGACATGCTGCGTGCCGCAAAGACCGCCGCCGGAGACGAAGGTCCGCGGATCGTTGCCGTGACCGTCTTGACCAGCCTAGCTGGAGCGGATTTTACTGCGCTCGGCATCGCTCGGCCGCTGGCCGACCAAGTCGTCGCGCTGGCCAAACTCTCTCAACGAGCCGGCATCGACGGCGTCGTCGCCTCACCCTTAGAGGTCGGGGCGATCCGCGCGGCGTGTGGACCAGACTTCACGGTCGTCACGCCAGGCATCAGACCCACAAGCGCGGCACTGGGTGCCGACGACCAGGCACGGACCGCCACGGCAGCCAGCGCTGTCGCAGCAGGTGCCAGTTTCCTCGTCGTCGGGCGACCGATCATCGCTGCGAACGACCCGTTGAGTGCAGCGAAGCAGTTGGCCGAAGAACTCCGTCCATGAGCCATCGGCGTGAGCTCACCCTCTACTCTAGGCCCAACTGCCACCTGTGCGATGTGATGAAGGCACAGATCGACCGGCTCCGCGCACGCGTCGCTCTTGACCTTCAGGTCGTGAACATTACGGGCGATATTGGACTTGAACGGCGATACGGGAACGAAATCCCTGTCTTGCTCATCAATGGCCGAAAGGCAGTCACCGTGAGTGTCGACGATGTCGAATTGATCCGAATTCTTGAGGAGACGTGACGACGACGGTTCGGTTCGTGCCCGAATAGATCATGGGGCGCGACGGAAGTTTCCCAAACTCCGCCGCGCCCATGTCGAACGCAACTACTTTGCAGTGATGATGAAATTGCCTCGCCGGTTTCGCGACCAGCAACTCTCGACCGAGTCAGTGCACACTGGCTCTTCCTCGCCCTTGCTCACCATCGTAATCCGACTTCCAGAGACACCGAGACTCGTCAAGTACTCAACCACGGCTGCCGCTCGGCGTTCACCGAGTCCGAGATTGTACTCGTTCGTGCCTCGATCGTCGCAGTGCCCCTCAACCATGATACGTGTGCTCGTCCACCGTTGCAGCCACTCCGCGTTCTGCTGCAGTGTCGCGCGCGCACCGTCAAGTAACTCCGCCTCGTCATAGTCGAAGAACACATTGCCGAGTGGCGCCTCTGCGGCCAACTCTGCCAAAGTCTTCGCTTCAAACAACTCCTCCTCCGTCGGTGGAGGTGGAGGTGGTGGTGGTGGCGGCGG
>DBHR01000091.1:0-9425 GCA_002296225.1 Acidobacteria bacterium UBA823
GCCGTCGCACCGCCCGCGGATGCTACCGCCCCTGAGTGCGCGCAATCACTTCCTCGCTTACTTGCTGCGAGGCCGGCTCGTATCGATGAAAGTGCATCGAATAGGTCGCGCGCCCCTGCGTGCGCGACCGCAGGTCAGTGGCATAGCCGAACATTGCACTGAGTGGCACAAATGCCGTCACGATCTGCGTGCTTCCGCGAGCTTCCATCGAGTCGATGCGCCCCCGGCGGCCTTTCATGTCGCCCATCGCGTCGCCCATGTATTCCTCTGGGACCACAACCTCAACACGCATCACTGGCTCAAGCAGAATCGGCTTAGCCTTTTTGGCCGCGTCTCGAAACGCCATCGATCCGGCGATCTTGAACGCCAACTCCGACGAATCGACGTTATGCGAGGAGCCATGGTAGAGCGACACGCTCAAATCATCGATGGGATACCCGGCTAGCACACCGGTCGTCATTGCCTCCCGAATCCCTTCCTCGACCGACTTGATGAATTCCTTAGGAATGGCACCGCCCACAATATCGTTAACAAATTCAAACCCTTTGCCGGGCTGACCCGGAACCAAGCGGATCTTCGCGTGGCCATACTGTCCACGCCCACCGCTCTGCTTGACGTAACGACCCTCGCCCTCGGACGGCTTCGTTAAGGTCTCCCTGTAGGCCACCTGCGGTCGGCCAACGCTAGCTTCCACGCCGAACTCCCGCTGTAAGCGGTCAACTATGATCTCCAAGTGCAATTCACCCATACCCGAAATGACGACCTGCCCCGTTTCGTGATCTGTCCGCACCTGGAAGGTCGGGTCTTCCGCAGTCAGCTTCGCCATGCCCTTGCTGAGTTTTTCCTGATCACCGCGCGTGCGCGGCTCAATCGCGAGCGAAATAACGGGCTCCGGAAACTCCATCGGCTCAAGCGTGATCGGATGATTTCGATCGCACAGAGTGTCACCCGTGACCATGCTCCTCAACCCGACTGCAGCTGCTATGTCGCCCGCGTAGGCCTCACTAATCTCCTCGCGCTTATTCGCGTGCATCTTCAGTAGCCGGCCAAGGCGCTCACTACGACCCTTCGTCGGGTTGAAGACTGACGCCCCTGTCCTCACGACACCGGAGTAAACCCGAAAGAATGTGAGTTGCCCGACGAACGGGTCAGTGAGAATCTTGAACGCCAAGGCGGAAAACGGCTCCTCGTCACTAGCCTCTCGCTCAACGACGGTTTCCTCCACTGTCGTGGGGTCCAAGCCCGTAACTGACGGCACGTCGACGGGCGATGGTAGAAGGTCAACAACGGCGTCGAGAAGCGGCTGAATGCCCTTGTTCTTAAAGGCCGAGCCACACAGAACAGGCACGAACGGTGCGGCCTCACTCCGCACAGATTCGATAACGCGACGGCGCAACGTCGCAAGGATTTCGTCGTCGGGCATTGGGTCGCCATGCAGATACTTCTCCAACAGCCCGTCGTTCGCCTCGCTGACCTTTTCGAGCAACTGCTCCCGAAAAGCCGTCGCCTCGGCCATGAACGACTCGGGAATTTCCTCAACGACCAAATCAGCACCCAGCGTCTCGCCTTGGTATCGGATCGCCTTCATGCGAATCAGGTCGATGACACCCTCGAAGCCGGCTCCACTGCCAAGCGGAATCTGCACAGCAACCGGATTGGCCTGCAGCTTTGTCTTGATCTGGTCGAGGGTGCGGGCGAAATCAGCACCTACGCGATCCATCTTGTTCACGAAGCAAATCCGCGGCACGCGATACTTGTCAGCCTGCCGCCAAACGGTTTCCGACTGCGGCTCAACGCCGGCGACAGCGTCGAACACGGCGACCGCGCCATCCAGAACCCGGAGTGACCGTTCGACCTCGGCCGTAAAGTCCACATGGCCTGGCGTATCGATGATGTTAACGCGGTGGTCGCGCCACAGACAGGTCGTAGCCGCCGATGTGATAGTGATTCCGCGCTCCTGCTCCTGGGCCATCCAATCCATCACGGCCGTCCCGTCGTGCACCTCACCCAGCTTGTAGGTAATGCCCGTGTAGAACAGGATGCGCTCAGTGGTCGTCGTCTTCCCGGCATCAATGTGCGCCATAATGCCGATGTTACGCGTCCTATCGATCGGTGCCAGCCTGGCCATAGTGCTTACGGTCTTGCCACCAACTGGTGGGCGACGTTTTCTCGTCTCGGTTGCAATCGGTGTATTGAACAAAGGTCCCAAGCCAGTCGCAAGACGGGCCACCCCATCAAAATCCACCTTCGCCGGCGGACGCGAATAAAACCCCTACCACCGGTAATGTGCAAAGGCTTTGTTTGCCTCCGCCATCCGGTGGGTATCTTCACGCTTCTTGACCGCCGAGCCGCGTAGGTTCGACGCATCAATGAGCTCGTTCGCCAGCCTCTCGCGCATCGTCTTGCCGTCACCCCGCGCGCGCGAGGAACTAACCAACCATCGGATGCTGAGCGACAGCCGCCGGTTCTGATGCACTTCGATTGGCACCTGATAGTTTGAGCCGCCGACCCGGCGCGATTTCACCTCAAGGGTCGGCTTAACGTTATCGATCGCCTTCTTGAACACCTTGATCGGATCATCGCCCGTCCGTTCCTTGACGATGTCTAGCGAGCCGTAAAGGATGCCTTCTGCCGTGCTGCGCTTTCCGCCGACCATGATCGTGCGAAGAAATTTCGTGACCAGAGCGCTCTTGTAGAGCGGATCTGGGGGAACGTCGCGTTTCGGAACGTCACGTCGGCGGGACATGTTCGCAATCCTCTACTAAAACCAGCGATCCAATGTCATCAACTCGCGGGCATCACACCTTGGGTCGTTTCGCACCATACTTTGACCGTGACTGTTTCCGGCTCTGAACGCCGATTGCGTCGAGCGTTCCCCGGACAACGTGATAGCGGACACCAGGCAGGTCCTTGACGCGCCCGCCACGAATGAGCACCAGTGAATGCTCTTGCAGGTTATGCCCAACACCCGGAATGTAGGAGGTGACCTCGATACCGTTGGTCAACCTAACGCGCGCGACCTTACGAAGCGCTGAGTTCGGCTTCTTCGGCGTCTGCGTGAAAACGCGCACACACACACCGCGCTTCTGTGGACTCCCCTGTAGCGCGGGGCTGTTGGTCTTCGCCTTGATCCTCTTGCGCCCATGGCGAACGAGCTGATTAATAGTCGGCACAAGCACTCCACGGGCCGCTCGCACTCCGCACCACAGGGATTCGGCCGATGGCCATCCCCGTCCGGATCGTGAAGCGGCCGGACACTGCTCCAGGCCTAAAAATGACGCCGCGCGTCGATTTGGCGCCTGGAAACCCGAATACCCTATTTGTGTGTTCGCGCGGGGAGCCCCCCGCAATCACCCGGGTGAAGAAGCTTCCATGGCAACGGCTTAACACCGAAACCACCACTCCTTCTTCTGCCTCTACGTCGGCTTCGGCGTCCGATGAGGCTGAGCGAAGCTAGATAGGGTTTCCTAGCCCCGACAAAACCTTACAACGATAGCACAACACAAAAACACGAAGCAAGTCGCTCTTCGAGCAGGACTTATCATGACCTACCAGAGACTTACCGCGTGAAGCCACGACCACGACGTTTCGACCTTCGCTGCTAAACTCCCCACCGTCGTCCGGCCACCATTAAACCTTAGCCTTCAGTCTCTTAGCGGTGAATCAACCAGATCGTCTCACCTCAAAGCCTCTTCTGACTCGAGGAACTCCATCTCAGGAACAAACTCTTCAACCGGCGTCGGGGGAGGCGGATCCGCGTCAATTTTCACGCGCCGGTAATATTCGAACCCCGTGCCAGCAGGAACCAACCGCCCCATCGTGACATTCTCCTTCAGTCCGCGGAGATGATCGACTTTGCCTGAAATAGACGCTTCGGTCAGCACCCGGGTGGTCTCCTGGAACGATGCCGCTGAAATAAACGACTCGGTCGACAGAGACGCTTTCGTGATCCCCAGCAACATGGGCCGGCCGATCGCCGGCTGCCCGCCCTCGCCAATCACACGTTCGTTCTCCTGCATAAACCGAATACGATCGACCTGTTCGTCGACGAGGAACTCCGTTTCACCAACCTCTTCAATTTTTACCCACCGCATCATCTGCCTGACGATGACCTCGATATGTTTGTCATTAATGGCAACACCCTGCAGTCGGTAAACCTCCTGAATCTCGTTGACGAGATAGCTCTGTAGCGCTTTCTCTCCCAGTACACTCAAGATATCGTGCGGGTTGCTGGGCCCATCCATCAGCGGTTCACCGGCGCTAACATGGTCACCTTCCTGCACGTTAACGTGCACACCCCGCGGCAGGGAGTACTCTCGAGCCTCCGCGCCAGGCTCGTCTGGAATGACAACGATCTTGCGCAACCCCTTCGCAACGCTTCCGTGATGAACGACGCCATTAATCTCACTAATGACCGCTGTTGCACGTGGTTTTCTGGCCTCGAAGAGCTCCACTACGCGCGGCAACCCACCCGTGATGTCCTTTGTTTTCGTCGTTTCCCTCGGAATCTTCGCCAAGACGTGGCCAGCGGAAACTTCTTCACTATCGACGACCATTAGGTGAGCGTGCGAGGGCATCAGGTACTTCCGCAACACCTTACCCCCCTTGTTACGAATTTCTATGGTCGGCTGCTTCTTCTCGTCAGAAGAATCCACGATAATGAGCCGAGACAATCCAGTTACCTCGTCGACTTCTTCGTGGACGGTAAGCCCTTCGACAATGTCCTTGAAACGCACGCTGCCCGGGTACTCCGTGACGATCGCGAAGGTATATGGGTCCCATTCGACAAGCACCTGGCCCGGCTCGACGGCTTGACCGTCGTGCACCCTAAGGTGGGCTCCATAAACCACGGAGTAGTGTTCTCGGTCGCGGCCCTTAGCGTCCTGCACGATGAGCGATCCATTGCGGTTCATGACCACCAGTACGCCTCCGCCGGATTCAACGACCTGCAGTCCATCAAACCGCACTGTGCCAGCATGTTTCGATTCGAGTGTCGACTGCTCGGAAACCCGCGAAGCAGTGCCTCCGATGTGAAACGTCCGCATCGTCAACTGCGTGCCTGGCTCGCCGATCGATTGCGCGGCGATGACGCCGACAGCGAGGCCACGGTCGACCAACCGGCCAGTTGCCAGGTCCCGACCGTAGCACTTGGCACAAACGCCTTGCCTAGACGCGCAGGTGAGCACCGAACGGATCCGAACGCGGTCAATGCCTGCTTCTTGAATCTCTGAAGCCAGTTCCTCAGTGATCTCTTCGTTTGCTCCAACGATCGCGTCGTTCGTGAATGGATCGTGGACGGGTTCGAGCGCAACACGACCGACGATCCGGTCGCGCAGCGCCTCGATAATCTCGCCGCTTTCCACGATTGCACTCGCCGCGATGCCGTCCATCGTTCCACAGTCATCATTGGAGATGATAACGTCCTGTGCAACGTCAACGAGTCGACGCGTCAGATAACCTGAATCAGCCGTTTTGAGCGCCGTGTCGGCTAACCCTTTTCGCGCCCCATGCGTTGAGATGAAGTACTGCAACACCGTCAGGCCCTCACGAAAGTTCGAGGTGATCGGCGTCTCAATGATTTCCCCGGAAGGCTTGGCCATCAAACCGCGCATGCCAGCCAGCTGGCGGATCTGCTGCTTGCTTCCTCGGGCACCGGAGTCGGCCATGATGTACACCGGATTGAAATTTCGTCCTTCTTGCTCGGAGTCATCCATCTCCGCAAACATCTCGTCGGCGATCTTCTCGGTGACGTCAGACCAAATCGCAATCACTTTGTTATAGCGCTCGCCGTTCGTGATCGCACCCTCGAGATACTGCTGCTCAACCTTGATGACCTCCTGCCCCGCCTGGTCGACGAGCTGTGGCTTCTCAGACGGAATGATTAGATCATCAATGCCGATCGATAGACCTGACCGCGTCGCGGCAGAGAACCCAACATCCTTAATTATGTCGAGCATGCTGACGGTCTTCTCCAGGCCGAATCGGCGGTAGCAGTATTGAACGAGCTGCTGCAACCCCTTTTTTTTAAGCAAACCGTTGACGAACGGCATGCCATCGGGCAATGCGCTGTTAAGAATGACGCGCCCGACAGTCGTGCTGACAATGACGTTGGAACTCTGCTTCGCTTCGGTGTGCAGCACGTCCTGGTCATCACGAGCGGTCGTCAAGTCAAGCAACTCTCCATTCAACCGCAGGCGGATCGGCGACAGGGTCTCAAGATCGCCCCCCTCCAGCGCCAGAATTACATCGTCTACGTTGCCGAACACACGGCCTTCACCTTTGGCACCGGGTTTTGCCTTGGTTAGGTAGTAGCAGCCCAACACGATGTCCTGCGACGGCACCGCGATCGGCATAGCATTGGCCGGCGACAGGATGTTCTTCGAGGACATCATCAAGACCGACGCCTCAATCTGCGCCTCTGGACCAAGCGGAATGTGCACGGCCATCTGGTCGCCGTCGAAGTCGGCATTAAACGCGGTGCAAACGAGCGGATGGATTCGAATGGCCTTCCCTTCAACAAGCACCGGATCGAACGCTTGGATCCCAAGTCGATGGAGCGTTGGTGCTCGGTTTAGAAGTACCGGATGGTTCTGGGTCACCTCTTCCAGCACGTCCCACACGATAGGTTCGTGCTGATCGACCATCTCCTTGGCCTGCTTGACCGTCGCCACGAGCCCACGCTCTTCAAGTTTGCTGTAGATAAAGGGCTTGAAGAGCTCAAGCGCCATCTTCTTCGGTAGTCCGCACTGATTTAGCTTTAGTTCCGGGCCGACAACGATGACGGAGCGGCCGGAATAGTCGACGCGCTTGCCCAGCAGATTCTGCCGAAACCGTCCCTGCTTCCCCTTCAGCGTGTCGGACAACGACTTCAATGGCCGGTTGTTCGCACCGCGCAGCACACGACCCCGCCGGCCGTTGTCGAACAGCGCGTCGACCGCCTCTTGCAACATCCGCTTTTCGTTGCGGATGATCACATCGGGCGCCTTGAGCTCCATGAGTTTCTTAAGTCGGTTATTGCGGTTAATCACCCGACGATACAGGTCATTAAGGTCGGACGTGGCGAATCGTCCGCCGTCTAGCGGTACCAAAGGGCGTAGCTCAGGCGGGATCACCGGCACCACGTCGAGAATCATCCATTCCGGCTTATTCGTGGAACGCCGAAACGAGTCGACGACACGAAGCCGTTTCGCACATTTCTGTTTCTTAGCTATCGACGTCTCGTGTCGCATCCGTTCGCGAAGCTCCTCGGCTAGCTCATCCACGCTCACGCGCTTCAACAGCTCCTTGATGGCTTCAGCACCCATCTGCGCGTTGAATTTCGTGCCGTATTCCCCACGCGCCTTACGGAACTGCTCTTCGGTGAGTAGCTGGTTCTGCTTGAACTCGTCAACATCGGAATCGATGACGACATAGGCCTCAAAATAGAGAATGCGCTCCAAATCGCGAAGTGTGATGTCCAGTAGATGGCCGATTCGGCTTGGCAACCCCTTGAAAAACCAGACGTGGCTGACCGGCGCCGCCAGCGTAATGTGGCCGACACGTTCCCGACGGACCCTAGCCTGCGTCACTTCGACACCACACTTGTCGCAGATCACGCCTCGGTGCTTCATCCGCTTGTATTTGCCACAGAGACACTCCCAGTCTGCAATTGGTCCGAAGATCTTCGCGCAGAACAAGCCGTCGCGCTCAGGCTTGAAGGTGCGATAGTTGATCGTCTCTGGCTTTTTCACCTCACCGTGCGACCACGAGAGGATACGCTCAGGCGACGCAAGACTAATCCGGATGGCGTCGAAATCTGTGGTCGTCGGCGTGTAATCTGAAAAACTTGGTCTCATAAATCCTTCGTCTCGAATGCACCGTTACAGAGATTGGCAGCAGTCGAACCCGACCGGTTCGGCCTACGCCTCTTCGAGCACCGTTTCTTCCGGTGGGAGCGTCTCCACCACCTTCGGTTTACCCTTCAGTAATTCCACGTCAAGACAGAGCGCCTGCAGTTCACGGACGAGTACGTTGAACGATTCCGGTAAACCAGGTGAAAATGACGCGTCGTCCTTAACGATGGATTCGTAGAGCTTCGCGCGCCCGCTTACGTCGTCAGACTTCGCGGTCAAGAGCTCCTGCAAGATATGCGCGGCACCATATGCCTCGAGCGCCCACACCTCCATCTCTCCGAACCGTTGCCCGCCAAACTGCGCCTTGCCGCCGAGTGGTTGCTGCGTGATAAGCGAGTACGGACCGATCGACCTGGCGTGAATCTTGTCGTCAACCAAATGTGACAGCTTGAGCATGTAGATGTAGCCAACTGTCACATCTTGCTCAAAAGCCTGCCCCGTCATTCCATCGAAGAGTCGCGTCTTACCACTCTTGGGAAGCCCTGCCCGCTCGAGCCAACTCTTGATCTCAACCTCGGTCGCCCCGTCAAAGACCGGAGTGGCAAAGTAGAGCCCGAGCGCGTGCGCGGCCCACCCAAGATGCGTCTCGAGAATCTGGCCGACGTTCATCCGCGACGGCACGCCAAGCGGGTTCAATACGATCTCGACCGGGGTCCCGTCAGGTAGATAGGGCATGTCCTCTTCAGGCAAAATCCGCGCAATAACCCCCTTATTGCCATGCCGACCCGCCATCTTGTCACCCACCGACAACTTCCGCTTCATTGCAACGTAGAGCTTGACAAGCTTGATCACACCTGGCGGCAACTCGTCGCCACGTCGAATCTTCTCCTTCTTACTCTCGAACAGCTCCTTGATAACCTCGACATGCAGCGTGGTCCGGCTGTCGAGATTCTGCCGGTCCTCTTCGAGCCGCGGATCCTCAGATGAAACCTTTATTCGGGCGAGCGTTTCGTACGGCAACTCCCGGAGCACCTCGGCAGTGAGGACAGTGCCCTGATTGAGGAACTTCTCGCGTCCGTGCTCGTCGGAGAGGTCGGCCGCCAGTGTTTGCCCTGAAAGCATGTGGATAACGCGCTTCTTCACCTCGTCGTGCAGGATCCGAATCTCATCCTGAAGATTCTTCTCCATCAACTCGAGATCTTCAGCTTCGAGCGCCTTGGCTCGATCGTCCTTCTCAATCCCCTTGCGCGAGAAAATCTTGACGCCAACAACGGTTCCATCGACACCAGGTGGGCACGTAAGTGACGCATCGCGTACGTCGCCAGCCTTCTCGCCGAAAATCGCACGCAGCAGCTTCTCTTCCGGTGTAAGCTGCGTTTCGCCCTTCGGCGTCACCTTGCCCGCCAGGATGTCGCCGGGCTTCACGGACGCGCCGATACGGATGATGCCACTGTCGTCGAGGTCCTTCAGGAAACCTTCGGAGACGTTTGGAATATCTCGCGTAATATCCTCTGGACCGAGCTTCGTGTCGCGCGCTTCGATCTCGAATTCCTCGATGTGGATCGACGTGTAGTAATCGTCCTTGACCATCCG
>DBHR01000091.1:9778-15709 GCA_002296225.1 Acidobacteria bacterium UBA823
CCGCGCCACGGCATGAACGCGACCAGGATGTTCCGCCCGAGTGCCAATTCCCCAAGTTCGGTGCAGGGACCATCGGCGAGTGCCTGGCCCCTTTTCACGTGCTGTCCTTCACGCACAATCGGTTTCTGGCTGATACACGTGTTCTGGTTAGAGCGCTTGAACTTGGTGAGATTGTAGATGTCGGGCGCCTCGGCGCCCATCGCATCCCCACCCTCAACCCGCACTACGATGCGCTGCGAATCAACGTAGTCGACCGCTCCCTCACGTCGCGCGCTAACGACCGATCCGGAGTCACGTGCCGTGATGTACTCCATACCGGTACCGATGAACGGCGCGCGCGCGCGCAGCAACGGCACCGCTTGTCGTTGCATGTTCGATCCCATTAAAGCGCGGTTCGCGTCGTCGTTCTCTAAGAACGGAATCAAAGAGGCCGCAACCGACACGAGTTGCTTCGGCGACACGTCGATGAAATCCACCTTGTCGCGTGGCGTCAGAATGAAGTCGCCTGCCTGCCGTGCATTGATGCGTTCGCCTATAAGCATCCCGCGCTCGTCAAGCGCAGCATTCGCCTGCGCAATAATGTACCGGTCCTCTTCCCAAGCCGAGAGGTAGAACGAATGTGGCTCAAATTCTGACGCCCGTTTCTTCCGTGACTTTGCTGAGGCGTTCTCGTCAAGCACCTCCTGCAACTCTACGACGTCACCAACACCGAATTTCGTCCCACCGGCATTGGTGATGATGACCATATCGCTCACGCGTCCGTTCTGGACGCGGCGATAGGGAGCCTCGATGAACCCGAACTCGTTGATCCGCGCGTAGCACGATAGCGACGAAATCAAACCGATGTTTGGACCTTCTGGCGTCTCGATCGGGCAGATCCGTCCGTAGTGGGTCGGGTGAACGTCGCGCACCTCGAATCCGGCACGTTCACGCGACAGCCCGCCAGGCCCAAGCGCCGACAAACGCCGTTTGTGCGTGATCTCCGAGAGGGGGTTGGTTTGGTCCATAAACTGCGACAGCTGGGATGACCCGAAGAACTCCCGAATCGCAGCCATCACCGGCTTGGCGTTGATTAGGTCGTGCGGCATCGCCGTCGCCATTTCCTGATATACGGACATCTTTTCCTTAATCGCCCGCTCCATCCGCACCAAGCCAATCCGGAACTGATTCTCTAGCAACTCGCCAACCGACCGGACACGGCGGTTGCCAAGGTGATCGATGTCGTCGATGTTCGCAGTATTCCGGCGTAGCTTCAGTAGATACCCAATAACATCAAAAAAATCCTTCGGGTGGAGGATCTTCTCGTCTAGTGGTGTGTTGAGCGTCAGCTTGGTATTCAGCTTTAGCCGTCCTACTCGCGAAAAGTCGTACTTTTGCTTATTGAAAAACATACCCTCGAAGAGCGTCCGCGAGCTATCGAGTGTAGGCGGGTCACCAGGGCGCAAACGACGGTAAATCTCGATGAGTGCCTCTTTGTGAGTCCTAACCGTGTCCTTCTTTAGCGTGGTCGACAATACAGGTCCGATTTCGTCGCGGTCGGGAAAGAAGATCTCCACACCATCGATGTCCCTCTCCTGAGCCATCGAGATTACACGCGGTGTAACTTCCTCATTGGCTTCAAGGATCACCTCGCCAGTCGCGGGGTCGACCACATCAGCCGCAGCAAACGCTCCTTCAAGCTCCGCATCGGAAATCTCGATGGCCTCAACCCCCGCCTCTTGTAGCGCAGTTACCGCGGCGCTCGTGACCTTTTTCCCGGCACGCACGGGGTTCTCTGAATTTGGAACATCTAAGTCCACTGCGGCCCGCCGCCCAATTAGCGACTCGTTGACCATCCAGCGAAGAGCTCCCTGCTTCATCTGAAGTTCGTTGACGGTGTAGAAGGTCCGAATGATCTCGTCAGCGCTCCGCAGACCCAGGGCCCGTAGAAAAACGGTTGCCAAGAACTTGCGTTTACGATCGATACGGATGTAAAGCAGATTTTTCGCGTCGTACTCAAACTCGACCCAAGACCCACGATACGGAATGATCTGCGCGATGAACGACGTTTTGTCTGGCGAATTAAAGAACGCGCCTGGCGAGCGATGGAGTTGTGAGACGATGACGCGCTCGGTACCATTGATGATGAACGTGCCATTCTCAGTCATTAACGGAATGTCGCCGAAGTAGACCTCCTGCTCTTTGATGTCGCGGAGGGTTTTGACGCCCGTCTCGGGATCCTTGTTCCAAACAGCGAGCCGAATGGTCACCTTTAACGGCACAGCGTAGGTCATGCCACGCTCTTGGCACTCGTCAACGTCGTACTTCAATTTTAAGCTGACGGTCTTGTCGCAGGTATCGCACACATCACCGCTCGCGGTGTTCATGCGACCACACCCATCACACAGCACCCCGTGCGAGCCAGAAGAGATATCCGCGCTGAGCACCGCCCCGCAACCCTCACACGAAATTCGGAGATGCCGTAGCCCGGACAACCGACCGCACTTGCATTCCCAGTTGCCGATCCAGTAGTCGATGAACTCGAGTGACGAATTCTCACGAAAATCGCTAATCGGAAAGACCGACTTGAACACCGATTGCAGACCAGCGTCCTCGCGCTCCGAGGGCAACCGATTCATCTGCAAGAAGCGCTCGTACGACTTTCGCTGAATATCGATGAGGTTGGGAATCGGTACCGTCGCCTTGATCTTCGAAAAATCGATGCGCTCGCGGTATACGTTCTCAGGCAGGCTAAACATACTTTACTGCACCCACGGCGAAGCCGTTAGGCCGCACCGGTAGAAGTCACGCAATAACAATTGACCCGTGGCGCCGCCGAACTGACTCGAAGCCCACGGACCCCGTTCGATGAACGACGCACCAACATCAACCGGCGCGGCGTTTTCAGAAACACAACGACTACTTAATCTCGACTTTCGCTCCGACTTTTTCAAACTTCTTCTGAATGGCTTCGGCCTCGTCCTTCGGCACGCCTTCCTTGATGGCCTTGGGGGCGGCTTCGACCAAGTCCTTCGCTTCCTTCAGTCCCAGGCTGGTAACCTCACGAACGGCCTTGATAACGTTAATCTTCTTGTCACCGAAATCGGTGAGCGTGACCGTGAACTCGGTTTTCTCTTCCGCCGCCGCACCACCCGCACCGGACGCAGCCGCACCGCTCGCCATGACCATCGGCATCGCCGTGGCTGAAACGCCAAGTTCTTCCTCAAGCGTCTTGACAAGCTGTGAAAGCTCCATCACCGAAATACCCTTGACGTATTCGACTACCTGTTCCTGTGTAACTTCAGCCATCGTTCGTTCTCCTGACCTTAGACGGTCGCACGCGGCGCGGGCACCGCCGTAAATTAGTCCCTTTTCTTTCCCTCAATCTGCGCAAGCACATTCATGAAATCTCGTGAGACGCCGTTAAGCACCGTTACTAATTGGTTCATCGGCGCCTGCAGTACGGCCAACAACTGCACGTAGAGCTCGGGCTTGCTGGGCAGGGCCGCCAGGTCCTCAACCTCGGCTGACGTGAAGCTACGCCCCTGCACCATGGCCGCCTTAACCTTCAGCATCGGTGCTGTCTTGGCGAACGTTGTGAGTGTCTTCGCCAGTAATACCGGGTCCGCTTCGGAGTAGGCGATAGCCGTCGGGCCTTCAAATAAATCACCTAGCGACTCAAAGGCACTCCCCTCGATCGCTCGTTTGGCCAGCCGATTCTTAACGACCCGATACTGACCGTCAGCGGCACGAACTCGTCGGCGAAGTTCCGTGGCTTCGGGTACATCAAGTCCCTTGAAATCCACAAGAACCACGCTGTCCGCTGCCTTGAACAGCGACGCCAACTGCTGTTGTTCGATTACTTTTTCCGCTCTCGTAACTGCCATGACTTACGCGATTTCTGTGGTTGTCGTATCGACCTTCACACCCGGGCCCATCGTCGAGGATACGATCAGACTCTTTAGATATTTCCCCTTCGCTGCGGCGGGTTTCGCCTTGAGGATGCTCGATACGAGCGCTTGGGCATTCTCAATCAGCTTCTGACTCGAAAACGATACCTTGCCAATGGGCGCGTGGACGATACCTCCTTTGTCGACGCGGAACTCCACCTTGCCTGCCTTGATCTCTTTGACAGCCTTCCCGATCTCAAAGGTCACCGTTCCAGTCTTCGGGTTCGGCATTAACCCACGCGGACCGAGCACCTTCCCAAGTTTACCGACCGACCGCATCATATCGGGGGTGGCCACCACGGCCTCAAAGTCCATCCAACCGCCCTGGATTTTTTTTACGATTTCCTCACCGCCGATGACGTCCGCCCCGGCCTCCTCGGCTTCCTTCTGCTTCTCGCCCACCGCGATCGCTAGCACGCACTTGTTCCTCCCGAGGCCGTGCGGCAGGACGACCGTGCCGCGCACCATCTGGTCGGCATGCTTTGGGTTAACGCCTAATCGAAGCGCCATCTCGACCGTTTCATCAAACTTGGCAAACTTAACCCGCTGCACCATCGGAATCGCATCCTCAAGCTTCAGCAGAGTCTCGGGGACCTGAGCCCTAGCCGCCTTAAACTTCTTCGTCATCCGCTGCATCTGAACGCCTTGGCTCCTTCGGTGCTATGCCGTTACGTCAAGGCCCATCGACCGCGCCGTCCCTGAGACGATCTTTACCGCCGCCTCAATCGATTCGCAGTTTAAATCTGGCATCTTAACCTTGGCGATTTCCTCAACATCCTTAGTCGTTACTGTTCCAACCTTGGTCTTGTTGGGCTCGCCAGATCCTTTGGCGATGTTGGCCGCCCGCTTCAAAAGCACCGCCGCTGGCGGGGTTTTGGTGATAAAGCTATACGAACGATCGGCGTAGACCGTGACCACCGCCGGAATGATGAGCCCATCCTGACTAGCAGTCTTCGCATTAAACGCCTTACAGAAGTCCATAATGTTCAAACCGTGCGGACCAAGCGCCGTGCCAACCGGAGGCGCGGGTGTAGCCTTTCCGGCCGCAATCTGGATCTTCACCTGAGCCAAAACTTTCTTTGCCATGCCTCAACTCGCCCGTCTCATGTGACAAGACGTCCTAACTAAAGTTTCTCGACCTGCAAAAAATCCAATTCCACTGGCGTCGACCGGCCGAAAATCGTGACCATTACCTTCAACGTGCTCTTGTCAAGGTTGACCTCGTCAACCGCGCCGTTGAAGTTAGTAAAAGGCCCATCCTTAATGCGTACCTGCTCGCCTTTGTCGAACTTAAACTTCGGCTTTGGTTTCTCAGCCGCAACCATGATTTGGCGCAAAATCTGATCGACTTCCTCCCGAGCCAACGGCGTCGGCTTGACGCCTGCGCCCACGAAGCCAGTCACCTTGGGCGTGTTCTTAACTACGTGCCACGCATGATCGGACATGTTCATCTCGACCAGAACATAGCCTGGGAAGAACCGCTTCGAGCTAATGACCTTACGCCCCGCGCGCATCTCCAACACATTTTCGGTTGGAATAAGGACTTCACCAATTTCGTCCTGCAAGCCGTATGCCTGCACGCGCTGCGCAAGCGACTCCGACACCTTCTTCTCAAAACCCGAGTAGGTGTGCACGATGTACCATTGCTTCGTGATGACGTCCGTCATGCCACACCAAGCGCGTCAAACACCCACCCGATTAAGGAGTTGAGCAAGAGATCCACGCCCCAAAGGTAAATGCCAAAAAAGATCGACGTTAAAATCACGACGAATGTAGTCGCGTACACTTCTTTCTTCGATGGCCAGGTCACGCGCTCTAGTTCATTGCGTACCTGCGTTAGAAACGTACGCGACTGGTCCCACCATCCGAGTACACCGCTCATCGTGCCGTCTCGCTCATTACACCGCCACTGCACTAGCTCCGCGGCACGTCAATGACGTGGGTGGCAGGCCAGGAGGGACTCGAACCCCCAGCCCCCGGTTTTGGAGACCGGTGCTCTACC
>DBHR01000087.1:0-279 GCA_002296225.1 Acidobacteria bacterium UBA823
GTGAAAATCATGATGTCGACATCCCGGAATAGTCCGCCCCGAACGAAATAGGCCTTCGACCCCAGCTGCTCCTCCGCTA
Organism: Acidobacteria bacterium UBA823; assembly: GCA_002296225.1. Taxonomy (GTDB): domain Bacteria; phylum Acidobacteriota; class Vicinamibacteria; order Vicinamibacterales; family UBA823; genus UBA823. Next base: position 80 of record DBHR01000087.1, read on the forward strand.
CACCCGGCCACAGCATGATCGTTCCTGGGATATTCTCGCGCTCCATGAGGTTCTTGAGAACGAGTGCCGCCGTAACGTTCACAGCCTGACCCGAATTGTGCCCCTCACCATGGCCTGGGGCCCCTTCGATGATCGGGTCGTGATAAGCCACACCGGGCTTCTGTGACGCCTTGGGGATGCCATCAATGTCACTCCCAAAC
>DBHR01000087.1:576-744 GCA_002296225.1 Acidobacteria bacterium UBA823
ATGCCATCAATGTCACTCCCAAACGCGATGACTGGCTTACCCGACCCCCAAGTTGCAATCCACGCTGTTGGCATCTCTGCCACGCCCTGCTCCACAAGAAACCCGTTTTCGCTCAGAATACCGGTCACATAGCTGGACGTTTCAAACTCCTGAAAACCCAGCTCGCCG
>DBHR01000087.1:1053-1339 GCA_002296225.1 Acidobacteria bacterium UBA823
CTGAAAACCCAGCTCGCCGAAGCTGAAGATCTGGTCGACTGCCTGTTGTGTGAATGTCCGCAGGCTCTCGACCTCAGCTGCAGCTTCCTGTTTGAGGTCGTTGAGTCGATCGTCCGACTGCCCCCGGATGGGCACTGGGTACGCCAGCAGAACAAGCGTCAATATCGCCAACCAAGAACGACTGTGCATGAAGGCCCTCCTCTATCGGGCACCTGACTGCGGTGGCTACGCCCCGAATAACTCAACCCCGAAGACACGCGCCAGAATGACAATCCCCGTTAGCCCG
>DBHR01000087.1:1633-2755 GCA_002296225.1 Acidobacteria bacterium UBA823
AGAATGACAATCCCCGTTAGCCCGCTGAACACGGCCAGACTCAACCAGCTAAACATAACTTCGAACGTCGACGGATAGAAGTGCGTATCCGTTTTTGGGATGATGGTCAGGCAATAGTACAGATTCAGGAAATAGATGACCGGTGCAACAAAGAGCGCCAGCGCCGATGCGACTAGCACCAAAAAGACCGGCCGCGGTATCCCTGCGATGATCACCACCGACGAGACGAACGAAAACAACATCGTCAGCCGATAAATGTTGTACTCGGAGTACCAGTGCCGCCGGTGGGCCTCAGTTAGATCTTCCCGCGCGACACCCTGTAGCGACGCCGTCGATCGGAACATGTTCCGGCAGCAGGCCCCGACGATGCGCGGCCAACCGTCGAAATAGTTAAACGCGGTGGAGTAAGTTGCGGCGAACGCCCCTAGAATAAAGATTACCATCATCCCCGGACCGATACTCTCGGTGAAAATCTTAGCAATCTCGCCCATGACGTTGTTGCCAGCTACTTCACTGGGATACATCCAGACCGCGGACAACAAGAGAAAGATGCATGCTAGTAAGAACGATACGATGTGACCAAGCCTGAAATCCCACAAGCCGATCTGGAACCAGCGGCGGCAGTACTCGACGCCATGCGACGGAATTTTCGACGTATCGACCGCTAAACTCATCTTCGAGCTGGAGAACGGGTCGAACGCTTCCACCAGGCCGGCGCGCTCCAATTCCGGCCTGATGCGGCCCATACCGACCTTCTTCGCCTTACCCCACTCTGACGCCTGCAGTGATACGTCAATCCCAGTGGGCAGTAACCCGAGGAACGCGGCAATGACGAGCCATGACCCTGCGGGCGTCTCAAAGATAAAGAAATGGCTGAACGCCTCTGCACCGACTGGGCGGAAGAAGAACACCAAGAACGTCGACGCAATCAGCATCCCAGCCAGAATCTTGGTTGCGGTCTCAACTGCTGCGTAATTGCCGTAGAGAATGATCGCCACCGCTGAGACGGCAAGCACCAAGCCATAGTGTGTCTGGGAAAGCGGCAAACCAACGGTCGTCGTGAAAAGGTAATACGCGACTGCGGCTGCAGCAGCTAGGCGACCCGCCTGACCAATCGCCGAC
>DBHR01000087.1:2886-85806 GCA_002296225.1 Acidobacteria bacterium UBA823
CATCCCAGCCAGAATCTTGGTTGCCGTCTCAACGGCGGCGTAGTTGCCACGGAGAATGATCGCCACCGCCGTGGCGCCGAGCACGAACCCGTAGTGCAACTGTGAGAGCGGCCAGCCGAAGGTCGTCGTGAAGAGGTAATACGCCACCGCAGCCGCAGCGGCGAGACGGCCCGCCTGGCCGATGGCCGACTGGATGATCGTGGTAATCATCACGTACCAGAGCGGCCACTTCTTCCAAGCCGTGCCGTAGGCCTCGATCAGGCTTTTCCCGGTGGCGTTCGTGAACCGGAAGGCCATCTCGAACCCGTAGTACTTGAAGATATAGGCGATCGGAATACACCACAGCAGCGCGAATTCGAACCGGCCGCCTGCGGTCGGCGCGGTCACCAGATGGCTGGTCCCAACGCCAGTCATCATCAAGATGAGACCAGGGCCAAGATGCCGAAGTATGCCCCGCCAGGAGGTGTTCGGCAGCGACAACCTGCCGATTGCTTGTTTCAGTTGTACCGATTGCTCGTCGGTCATGCCTGCGGTCCCCTCACCGCTCACGTCTCCTCACGGTTCTGGACGAACTGCCACCCGAACCGGCCTTTAATGCACAGGTGCCCGTGAGTCACCGAGTGGTCAATTGGCGACATAACCTTCACAATCTCGTTGTCCTGCACGTGTAGATCAAGATTGCATCCCACGCCGCAGTAGGGACACACGGTGCGAGTCACGCGCTGCTGCAATTCGTTCCATTCACCAGTTTCCCGCCGGTCGTACTCGCTCTTGAACATAAGAGCACCAGTCGGACAAACGCCGATGCAGTTACCACAATACACACAAGCCGAATCGTCAAGCCGCCGATCGAATTCGGTCGATATCCTAGCATCGAAACCACGCCCCGCGACCGCAATGGCGAACGTGTTCTGCGCGTCCTCACCGCAGGCTTCGACGCACTTGTAGCACAGGATGCACTTCGAATAATCTCGGATGTACATCTCATCGTGAATTTTCACTGGCTGCGCGACCGTCTCCGCCGTCTTACCATCTGGCGCGTGGTGATGCCCTGGGCGGCGGCCATCGCGATCACCCGCCGCCGTTGACGCAGACGACGGCCCAAACTTCTCAGCATCCACCTCGTAATAATCCATCCACCGTTTCATGTCACCGTTGGCCAAGGACAGGTCGACCGACGACGCCAGAAGCTCGAGGACGAGCTTCCGGCTATGACGGACCCGCGGTGTATCGGTGTGGACGACGGCACCTGGGTGCGCCGCTCGGGAGCACGAGGGAACCAGCGTCCGGGAGCCTTCCAGCTCCACGACACAGACGCGGCAGGCGTTCACGGGGGTCAGGGTTTCGAGATAGCACAGCGTCGGCGTGTCAGCGCCTTTCGCGCGGCAGGCATCCAGGAGAGTAGCGCCCTCGGGCGCACGCACGGTCTCGCCATCGACAGTCACTTCGACCAGAGGCAACGTCTGTCCCTTCGCTTCGTCACTCATCCGTGGGTCCTTCGAACAATCCCAACGCGACCGCCGACTGCACCGCATTGGCAGCCGTGTGCCCAAGTCCGCAAATCGATGCGTCGCGCATCACCTGAGCCAGTTCGTCCAGCAACTGGGCCTCGGCCGACGGCCGCGCGCCGTCGCGAGCCAGCCGCTGCAACAGCTCCTCCTGACGCACCGTGCCCACCCGACACGGAACGCACTGGCCGCATGATTCATCCCGGAAGAACGCCGCGATCCGCAGCACGATGCCGCGCATGTCGGTGCCCTCGTCGAACGCCATCACGACACCAGAGCCCAGCGATGCGCCGATCGCCTGCGTCCCCTCGAACGTGAGCGGGGTGTCGAGATGCGTCGGCGACACAAAAGACCCGGCGGCGCCGCCGAGCAACACGGTCTTGAGACGTTTTCCGCCGCGTATTCCGCCGGCTAAGTCCAGGAGGGTCCGCAATGTTGTGCCGAACGGCACCTCGTAGAGACCAGGCCGCTCCACGGCGCCTGACACACACAAGAGCTTCGACCCAGTGGACCGCTCGGTGCCAACGCCGGCGAAAGCCGGCCCACCTTCGAGCAGGATGTCGAGAACGTTGGCCAGCGTCTCCACATTGTTGATAACAGTCGGCTGGCCGAATAAACCGACTTCCACCGGAAACGGCGGTTTGTTGCGAGGTTCGCCGCGAAAACCTTCGATCGAGCTGAACAGCGCCGTCTCCTCGCCACAGATATAGGCGCCGGCGCCGCGACGAAGGTCGATGTCGAAGCAAAACCCACCGTCCATTACATCGGGGCCGAGTAGTCCTGCTGACCGGCACTCGCGGATGGCGTGCTCAAGCCGTGCGGTCGCGAGTGGATACTCGCCCCGCACGTAGAGGTATCCCTGCTCGGCACCAACCGCGAACCCGGCGATCGTCATTGACTCGACAATGGCGAACGGATCCTCCTCCATCAACACGCGGTCTTTGAACGTCCCTGGTTCAGACTCGTCAGCGTTGCAGACAACGTAGTGCGGCGTGGCCGGCGCCTTGGCTACGGCGTCCCATTTGCGACCGGTGGGAAACGCCGCACCGCCGCGACCCTGCAGCTTTGACTCCGACACTTCCGCGATCACTTCGGCAGGCCCAATCTCAAGCGCTCGGCGAAGTGCCGAGTATCCGTCGGCGGCCTGATACGCAACAAGGCTGGCTGGGTCACAGGCCTCGACGCGTCGCAATAAGCATAAGGCCGGGTCGCGGGTTCCGGTCGTCTGGGGTGTTGAGATGGCTGGAGGCATCGGCACAGTCGCGCCATTCAGAACATTTTCGATATCGGCCACCTCGGCTGGCGCCACCGTGCCGTCCATGGCATCTCCGGCCAGCTGAAACAGTACGGCTGGGCCGCGCTCGCATAGCCCGAGACACGGGCTCCGATGCCAAGTCGCCTGCCCGTTCGCCGACGGCGTCCCTGGGGGGCCGAACCTACACTCCAGTGTCGCGCACAACTCGTCCGCACCCTGCAACTTGCAGGCGATGTCGTCGCACACGTGCGCCACACGCGGCGGTCGCATCGTGGTGGAAAGCAACGCGTAGAAGGTGGCGACGCCGTAGGCCTCGGCGGGCGGGACCAGGAGCCGTCGGCAGATCTCATTGAGCGCACCCTGCGAAACCCAGCCGACCTGCTTTTGTACGGCATGAAGTGCTGGCAGCAGCAGATGCCGCCTAGCGCGGACCTCCTGGAGGCCTTCCCGCGTAACCCGGTCTGTTCCAGGGGCGTCCGGCGGATGGTCGAAAATGGTCGCGACCGCAGCCCGCTCCACCTCGCTCGCCTCAACCGGCAGCAGTTTCAGATCCATCCACGCTCGCTCACCCGCCAGTACCGACCGCCAACTTAATCTTCTCGATGCATATCGCCGTAGCCTTGAAATCGGCCGTTCCCGATTTCTTGTCCCACGTCGGGTTAGTCAGTTGGTTCGTCTCGGCCTCATCGGGGAAATGGAAGGTTGTGAACGCCAAGCCTGGTCGCAAATCGTCCGTGTAACGCACGGTCATCTCAATCACGCCACGCCGCGAGCGCACTCGCACCCGCTCACTATCGGCGACACCCAATCGCCGACCGTCTGACTCGCAGATATCGAGGGTCTCGGCCCGTCTGAGCGGCGATTGAAAGCCACCGCTCTGCACTCCGGTGTTGAAGGAATCCAGCCGGCGTCCGGTCGTCAGGCGGATCGGATATTCGTCAGTCAATTCATCGGCGGGCGGCAAGTGATCGACGACACTGAAGGGCGCCAATCGACCTTCCACCGGCCGTTTCCACAGCCGGCCGTGCAAGTATGAACTCCCCTGACTATCCTCGTCGGGACACGGCCACTGGATGCCACCGAGCGCGTCGAGCCGAGCGTAGCTCATGCCGGCGTGCATCGGGGACAGGCTACGGACTTCGTCCCAGATCTCCTCCGCCGTCGGATGGCCCCAGTCATGCCCGAACCGCTTCGCTAACTCACACAGGATCTCGACGTCGTCGCGCGCTTCGCCCGGGGGGTCGAGCGCCTTCCGGACGCGCTGCACCCGCCGTTCACTACTCGTCACGGTGCCCTCGGCTTCCGCCCAGCCCGCGGCCGCCGGCAGTACGACGTCTGCGAGCTCGGCAGTCTTCGTCAGGAAGATATCCTGGACGATGAGATGATCCAATCCCTCCATCAGGTGAATGGCATGTTCAACGTTTGCCTCCGATTGCGCAGGGTTCTCGCCGATCACGTAGAGTCCTCGGAGGTCACCTCGTTCCATCGCTTCGAACATCAGCGATAGGTGCCAGCCGTTCTTCTGAGGAATGGTGCAGTTCCAGGCGCGCTCGAACTTCTGACGCAGCTGGTTATTCTCCACGTCCTGGAAGCCGGGTAACTTGTTCGGAATCGCGCCCATGTCGCCGCCACCCTGCACGTTGTTCTGGCCGCGCAGCGGATTAAGTCCGGAGCCGGAACGCCCGACGTGTCCGGTCAGCAGCGACAGGTTAATCAGCGACAGCACGTTGTCGACCGCGTTGTGGTGCTCAGTAATGCCAAGCGTCCAGCAAAGCTGCGCCTTCTTGGCACCCGCATAGGCATGGGCCAGATCTCGGATCATTTCACCCCGTACGCCAGTGATTTGCTCAGCGTGCTCAAGCGTATAGGGCTCGACCGCCACACGATACTTATCGAAGCCGGTTGTAGCATGCTCAATGAAGTCTCGGTGGACGAGTCCCTGCGTGATGATTTCTCGCGCCACAGCGTTAGCGAGGGCGATGTCAGTGCCCACGTCAAGGCCAAGCCAGACGTCCGCCCACTGCGCGGAGCTCGTCCGGCGTGGGTCGACCACGTAGCAGCGCGCTCCGTTACGCAGCGCCTTTAGAACATGGTGGAAGAAGATCGGGTGCGTTTCGCGAGCGTTCGAACCCCACAAGATGACCAGATCGGCCTCTTCCAGCTCGCTATAGGAACTCGTGCCGCCTCCCGCTCCAAAGACCGTCGCCAGACCGACGACGCTGGGAGCGTGTCAGGTACGATTGCAGCTATCAATATTGTTGCTACCGATGACCAAGCGAGCAAACTTCTGTGCCATGAAGTTCATCTCGTTCGTCGTCTTCGAGCAACTGAACATCCCCACCGCCGGCCCGCCGTACGCGTCGACGACCTGCTTGAGACCGGCCGTCGCCCGGTCCAACGCCTCATCCCAGCTCGCTGGTCTGAGCGATCCGTTTTCACGCACCATGGGTCGAGTCAGGCGAGTGTAGGATTTCCCCATCAGATTCTCCTCGTTAGGGCTGCTGACCGGAAAGTTTATCACGGCGCCAAGAGCAGACTTCTGATCGTTGGGCGCCAGACGACGGTGTCCATCGACCCAGGAAGTTGGTCGATCCACTGTGGATGACGCTACACTCGCGCACGCAAAACCACAGCGTCCGACGTCAACCGCATCTCGGTCGTCGAGTCGCGGATGTTATACTTGCTCACCGCACTCGGCCCTTGACCATGAATAAACGACCCAGCAGATGGTCTCGGCGTTCGTCTCCGGTGAAGAATCCGCCATCATGAGCAACGTAGTATTCAAATAGCTCAGGTCGTTCGATTAAATCCGTTGAGTGGTGCCACATATGTTCAAGCTAATACGTTCTTTATTGATCGCTTCGCTCGTGCTCAGTGCACCAGCCGCTGGGCACGCCCAGTCGGGATACGAGCCTAGCCCAGAGAATCTCGAAGCGCGCGAATGGTTTCAGAATGCCAAGTTCGGCCTATTTATCCACTGGGGAATTTACAGCGTCCTCGGGGCCGGTGAATGGGTCATGGAAGAGCGGGGCTTCCCCTCTTATACTGATCGACCTGGCATTCCAGCGTCGCACTACGATCGACTTGCCGAACAGTTCAACCCGACTGAGTTCGACGCTCGCGAGTGGGTGGCGCTGGCCAAGGCCGCTGGCATGAAATACATCACGATCACTTCCAAACACCATGATGGCTTCGCGATGTACGACTCGGCCCTGACCGACTGGGACATCGTCGACCGTACGCCCTACGGACGCGACGTGCTGGCTGACCTCGCTGAGGCCTGTCGGGAGGAAGGGCTCAAGCTATTCTTCTACCACTCTCAGTTGGACTGGCGACACGTGGATTACTTTCCACGGGGCCGAACAGGACGCCAAGCAGGGCGACCGGAACATGGCAACTGGGACGATTACATTGATTTTATGAACGGTCAGTTACGAGAGCTCCTTACCAACTATGGGGAGATCGGCGGGATTTGGTTCGACGGGATGTGGGATAAATGGGAGGCGCCATGGCGGCTCGACGAAACCTACGCACTGATCCACGAACTCCAGTCGCAGACTCTCATCGGATCAAATCACCACCAAGCACCAAAGCCGGGCGAGGATTTCCAGATGTTTGAGAGGGACCTGCCTGGTGCGAACACCACCGGGTTTAACACGACTGAGATCGGCACGCTGCCAATAGAAACGGCAGAAACAATCAATCAATCCTGGGGATTCAACCTCACGGACCACAACTATAAGAGCACCGAAGATCTTATCCGCTATCTCGTCAACGCCGCTGGGCGCGGTGCAAATTTCTTACTGAACGTCGGACCAATGCCGAACGGCAAGATCCAAGCTGAGTTTGAAGAGCGGCTCCGTGGTCTTGGTCGTTGGCTCGACACATACGGCGATTCGGTCTACGGCACCCGCAACGGCCCAATTGCTCCAGGACCATGGGGCGTCAGCACAGCCAAACAAGACGTGGTGTATCTGCACGTGCTCGACTGGAACGGGTCAGTACTGGCGCTCCCTGCGCTCAACCGTGAGGTGGTCAGCGCACGGCTGTTGCGAAATCAGGAGGTGGTCCCTGTGGAAGTGACCGCGAACGCACTGCTCGTCAGCCTGCCGCTTCGACCCTCGAGTCTGGTCGACGAAATCATCGTGCTCGACACTCGAGAGTAACGGGATGGTGCCTCAAGGAGACGTCCTGAACCCACATCACTCTGGGAGGGCCGAGCCCTCCGGCTCCGGCAACCAGAAACTCGCCGTGAACCCAACGACGTAGACAAAGAGCCCAACAACAGCAGCAGCATACGCCAGTTGCTCCGTCGGAGTTCCACCCGGCATGACGTTGGTCAACTGTGTCGTCACCATGGCGAACGATGTCCCGATCATTCTTCCGCCGATGTTCGCAGCGAAGCTCTCACCGGTACCCCGGAGGTGCGTAGGATACATGCGGGGAAGATAGTTGCCCCAAAAACTGAACTGCGCGACGGTGCACACGCCGGCGATGAATAACCCGAACTGCAACACCGGAAGACTGGTTGTTGTCGCAAACAGAAACACTGGCGGCACAAACAGCAGACCCGGCACCTGAAACAGCCGCAGTAACCGACGCCTGGCAACAACCCGAACGGCGAAAAACGCGAGCAGCAGCCGGCCGGTTAGTCCACCCATCTCCTGAAGAAACTGGACAGTGCCGACCGCCTGCTCCTGCTGGATTGGTGCCAGCGTCGTGATTTCCACAAGGCCAGGTACAATCCGCGGCGCCTGCTGCAGCGCACCGAACGCCGCGCCATAGGCACACGCAAACATCACCGTCGTCACAATCGTCGTCCGCCTAAATCTTGGTCGGAAGAGCTCAAAGACACTTGGCCGACCCAACGTGCCGGCTGCTTTCTTCTCCGCCCACGTTGGCGACTCGGGCAGAAACGGCCTGATGACAATAAGTGGCAGAGCCGGAATGACACCAGACATCAACGTGTAACGCCAGGGCTCATGGTCACCTTGGATCGCCGGTAGTGCATCGGCGTACGTGACGATGAGGAAATAGGCCCCGCTCACAAGTAATCCGCCGACCGACGAAAACGCCTGGGTGTAGCCGAGGACTGCTTCGCGCTGTTTCGGCTCCGGAAATAGTTCGGCCAACCACGCGACGGCGGCGACGAACTCCACGACGACGCCGACAAAGGTCGTGCACCGCAAGACGAGCAACATTTCAAACGAAGTCGCGAACCCCGCGGCCAAGGCGGAGCACGCATAGAGCAGGATGCTCCAGACCAGTACGCGGCGGCGGCCAAACAGATCCGTAAAATAGCCTCCTAGTAGACCGAACACGCCGCCGACGACCGCTGGCACAAAGAACAGCAGGCCGACCGAGAGATTGAAGGCGGAAGTGCCCGGCGAAGCGCCGATCAATGTAAGCAGCGCTGGACGTACGATGAGCGGCAACATCAGCAGCTCATAGACGTCGAACGCGAAACCAAGTGCTGCGACGCCGCAGATTGTCCACTGGATCGGAGAGAGCCGGCCGGGAGGCTGTGGCATCGTGAAATCCGAAATCAAGAAATCTGACGCGTCCTAGCAACGAGCGCCCAGGGACTCAGTGCCGTTACACTACAATGAAATGCTGTCACGGATGCCAGAGCGCAGTACATCAACAGTTTTGTAGGCGACGCATTCATCCAAAAGGAGCGACTCATGACGTGGTTGTTATTCGTCCTCGGTGCCATTCTTTCGTGGGGAATGTATGGGGTCGCGTTACATACCGGCCAAGTGCAGCTCGGAAACCCGCTGCGGGCGTTACTATGCGTCGGCATCGCCTATTTTCTTATCGGTGTCCTGGTCCCTGTATTCGCGCTCTCGTCCCAAAGCGGACTAAGCGGCTTTTCGACCGCTGGCACCGCGTGGGCCACCGGCGCCGGCGTGCTCGGCGCCATCGGTGCAGTGTGCATCATCTGGGCCTTCCGCACTGGTGGTACTCCGCTCTACGTGATGCCGTTGGTCTTCGGCGGCGCGCCCCTGGTCAACGTGATCGCGTCAATGACACTTCATCCGCCTAAGATCTCACCGCATCCACTAGTTTACGTCGGCTTCGTGTTAGCCTCCGTCGGCGCTGGGATGGTTCTGTACTTCAGACCGCAGGCGTAGACTAGTGACGCCGACGCTGACCGACCGCGTAGAGAAACGAGTCGGTCCGCAAGAAGAGTTGTCCGTCGGAGATTGCGACCGAGCTCAGCGTGTACTCGTCCATCACATTCTCGGCGAGAATCTTGAACTCCGGACCCGCTTTGTAGACAGTCGTCGTGCCGTCCTCGTTCGTCACGTAGATCTTGCCATCAGCCAGCACTGGCGACGAACTGTAGGTGCCAGGTGTGATGCGCTTCGGCCCATAGATCGTCTCGCCCGTCTTCGCATCAAGGCAGAACACAATGCCGCGGTCGTTCACGATGTAGAAGTAAGTACCGTCGGTGACCGGCGTTGGCACATCCGGGCCGTTCCGCGTCGACCAGGCCAGGTGTGAGGTCGTTACGTCGCCCCGACCACCGGCGCGCAACGCGAGCAGCGGGCGCTCCCGAGTCGGCGCGTAAATCATCCCATCCATGACTACAGGCGACGCGACGATCCGATAGGCGCCGTTGTTGCGCGGGTTCAGCCCGTCAGCCCGCCACAATTCCCGACCGGTTTCCGGGTCGTGCCCAGTGACCACGTCACCACCGGTGGTCACGATCTCGGTCGTGCCGTTGTACTGCAGTAGCGCAGGGGTGATGTAAGCGTCAGGCGACTCACGCCGCGCGTTCGTCGGACGCTCGACGCGCCAAACGGTCTCGCCAGTCGCCGTGTCGACCCGAAGGATGTAGGACGGGTCATCGGTCCGCATGCCATGTAGCACCGGCACGTACAGCCCGTCTTCGTAAAGCAGCGGCGACGACGCGTACCCCCAGTTGAGCCCGAACGACCCGTAATCCGCCTGGATGTCTCGGGTCCACCCTTCGTTACCGTCGAAATCGAACTGCGTCAGAATGCCGGTGCCGGTCATCACCCAGACGTACTCACCGTCGGTCACGGGCGACGGCGACGACATGTTCTGCTTCCGACGCTTGACGTTGCCATCGCTCAAGCGTCGTTGCCATATCGGCTTGCCGGTGTTGCGATCGACGGTCCAAAGATAGATGTGATCACCGTCGGCAACGTTGAGGAAGATGTGCTCGCCTGAAATGATCGGTGTCGCGCCGGTCCAGGCCGGCATCGCGAGCTTCCACGCAATATTCTCAGTGGTGGTCCAGGTTACGGGCAAATCCGTCTCCTGGCTGGTGCCGTTGAGGTGCGGCCCGCGCCATTGCGGCCAATCCCCACCACTGGTAGGCACGACGCCGACCGAAACCGCCAACAGAATGAGCAGAATCTTCACACGCACGGTTGATCTCCTCAGACAACGCACCGAACCATTGTCGCGCATCTGCCGGCCGGTCTTGAGCATAGCGAGTCAGCTTCGCGAAAATGTCTGACTATTGTTTCGGCGCGAAGTTACTCCGTTTTGAGCGCGGCCAGGACCGGAGTCCGGGCCATCACGCGGGTCGCGACGAGCGACGTTGTCGCACCAGCGAGCGCTACCGTCACAAGTAGCCAGCCGATCGACGCGAACGGCAATCGCTGTCCGCGCTCAAGCCAGGCGGGTGCGATGGCGATCAGCGCACAACATGCCCCGATTCCCAAGCCCAGCGTTAGCAGCAGCACGTTCTCGACCAGCACCACCAGCGTTAGATGCCGCCGATCGAATCCGACCGCGCGCAGCAGCGCGAGTTCCCGCCGCCGCTCTAGCACATTTCGAAGCAGCACGGCACCCAGCCCGACCGTTCCGAGCAGAAGCCCAAGGGCACCGAGTGTCTGAAACGTGGCCAAGTAGGTGTTCTCCACTCGGTGGAACGTTGCCAGCCGCTCGGCCGTCAGCGCGACGTCGAACCCAAAATCAGCGAGCCGATCCTCTAGGGCAGCCGTGACCGCTTGGGCTCGATCCTCGGAAACGTCGATCATGAAGAAGCGGAAACCCTCCGCCTCAGGAAACACACGGCGGAAGTGAACTTCCGACACGACCAGCTCACGTTGGAACACACTGTCGGCCAGTGCCGCGACAATTCGAAGCCGCACCTCGCGATCCGTGTCGCGGTTCAATACAATCTCGTCGCCCACCGCCAAGTGCAACACATAGGTGAGCGAGTTGGCGTCGGCGAGGGCGGGAACGACCCCATCAGGCAGTTCCCGTCGCAGAAGGTGCCACGGGTTCTCCACCTCGGCTGCCGTCTTGGCGAGCGTGGTACCGAAGGTGAAACGGTTATCAGCAATGAATCGGTCGGACACGGCAATGACGCGCGGGTCGGCCGGCCGGTAGAGGTTCAGGCAGCTGGCATCGTCCCCGGACCGGACACGGAACCGCTCGAATTCGACGCCATCGAAGAGGCCAGTTTCGAAATCGGACAGTCCGAGCCGATCGCGGCCGGCAGTGTTGGACAGGTCATCACCCACCGGTAGCAACGAATCGGCCAGCAGGGCGAACCCACCGGTACCCGACGCACGGTCCAGCGGGTCGCCTTCGTCTCGTCGGAACGCATCGACCGCGACGATGATGAAAGCAGCGAAGGCGATAAGCGCAATGCAAAACACGCTCCGACCCGGGCGGTAGCTAGCGTTCCTCACGCCGAGCTGCACGACCGGCCAGGGCCTCGGTTCGGCGATTGAACCCGGGGCCATCCGGCGCAGCCAGACCCAAGCGAATCCGAGCAGCGCGCACAGCAGCAGTATGCCCGCCCCGAAGAACCCGGCGGTGGCGTTCAAGACGCTGGCGCGTGCCGCAACGACGAACCCGAGACCCAACGCCGCAAGAACCAGCGGTCCGACCCAGTCTGGGACGTGCACCAGGACCGATGAAGCCGGCGGCTCCGTCATGCCGTGCGTAGCATCCGGTAGCGCGCCGGCCAGGAGACTACGAGGCGACGTGGCCTTGAGCGCCCGCAGACTGACGGCGATTGCTACCAGAGCAGCGATGACACCACCAGCCGCACCAGCACCGAGCGTTTCTGGCGCAACGTGCAGGCTCAGTAGGGTCGTGCCTACTGCGTCGACCCACCAGGTCCGCAACCCGTACATGATGACCTGTGCGTACCCGACAGCGCAGACCATGCCAAAGAGCCCAGCTACGACGCCAATTACGATGGCCTCACGCCAAAACAGTGACCGGATCGTCTGGGGCGAAAACCCGAACGCCTGGAGCACACCGATCTCCCGCACCCGCTGCTCGACACCTAACCGGAAAAACAGGCTAGCAAGCAGCACCGCGGAAACGACGAGGAAGAAGCTAAAGTACGTGAAATACTCCCCGAAGTCAGTCGCTCCAACCGACGCGCTGAGCGCGAGTGCCCGGACCGGAGTCACGCCGATACCGACGTCGACCGGGTCGAGTTTGGCAGCCAGAGCTTGGCGGTAGGTGGCGGCGATGGATTCGAGATCCTCGACGTCGTTAGCGAGCAAGCGGATTGAAGTGAGCTGCCCGTACCGCGACTGCCAGAGCGCCTGCCCGGCGCCGAGTTCAACGAACCCCTTCGGTGTGGTTCGGTAGCGGTCCCAGTATTCCTCGTCACGCGAGCCGATAGCGCTGAGATCGATCGGAAACGGCGGATTCCAGTCAACCATGCTCTCCGCATCGGTGATACCTGCGTAGACGGGGGCAAAATCGCGGTCGGCCGCGTCACCAGTGATCGGCAAGACGCCGTAGAGCTGAAAGTCAGACTGCCGTGTGATCAGGCGGCCAGCATCATCCCACACGTAGTACTCGGCCTCGATAATGTCGCCCTGCCGCGCACCTAGGTCGCGGGCCGCCCATTCGTTTAAGAGGATCGGCGGATACTCGAGCGCCTCGGGCCACAGCCCAGACCGGCGGCGCGCGTTCGACGACAGTGCCGAAAACGACGGAAAGTCAACGCCCGTCACGAGAGAGTACGGCACCTCCCGGGACCCCAGCCTCAGACGGTTGATGAGATAGGTCAGAACCGGCTGCGGCCGTAGGCCGTGCTCGCCCGCAGATTCCCGCACCGCATCAATGACGATGGAGCCGACCATACCGGTGTCTGACTCGACGACTAGGGCGTCACGTTCGGGCAGCACCCTGACGGCCACAGCAAGATCGTCGAGCGTGGCCGTCGAGCGTAAGGCCGTCTCCACGCTGGCAACATGGTCCGCTGTGGACTCTCGTGTACCCGTGCGACCCGACAGTAGGATCGTGTTGACTTCACGATCGATTCCAAGCGATTCCTGTAGGCGCGGGAGCGAGACGAAGACCGCGCGCGCGGGACCCTGGTGCTGGCGGAGTGAGAACTCACCGAGCTCAGAAAACGACAGGATCGATCCGACGGTCAGGCGAACCGTCCGGCCGACATCGTCTCGCCTACCGTGCAATGAGCCGATCGGCACCTCCGACGGGCGCTCGACCCGCACGAGTAGTGCGGCGCCGACGTCCACTTCGAGTTCCCCCACCAGTTCTTCACTAAGAAACACCTCGTTTCGGCCAGGAGCTGGTTGTGCGGCGCGCTGATGAAACGTCCAGAACCGGTTGTCGATGCCGTACACCCTGATGCCGGACGCGCGCCGCCCGCTGGCCGGGTCGATGACGAAGCCATCCAGTGCGATGAGCGGCGCCGCCGCGTCAAACAAATCGGCCATTGCCGGAACCGCCCGCAGCTCGTCGGAGAGCGCGTCCCGAAAGAACACCGGCGCCGTGATGACAGTGTCGGTCTGCCCGAGCCGCCCGAGCGCGAGTGCACGCAGAGAACCGCGTACCGAGCCGCCCACGAGCAGTGCGCCCGCAAGCACCGCAACAGCGACCGCGACGCCGGCGATGACCGTGAGGTTCACCTGCCAGTAATAGGCTAGGCTGCGCCTGACAAAGCGTCCGAGAGTCACGTCACGCTCCCGCGCGGTACAAGCCGCTGACCGGTTAATTCGAACTTTCCAGCGAACCGATCAGCAAGGGTTGGGTTGTGGGTGACGACGACCAACACGGTTTGCTGCTCACGATGCAGCGTCAGGAGTAAAGATGCCACGGCTTCAGCTGACTCACGATCGAGGTTGCCCGTCGGCTCGTCGCATAGGACCAGCGGGGGGTGTCGGATGAGGGCCCGGGCGAGCGCAACGCGCTGCTTTTCGCCACCTGACAATTCGGCGGGTCGATGGTCAAGCCGGTGGCTGAGGCCTACCCGATCGAGAAGGTCGCTGGCGCGCGCGTGTCTCTCGGGCAACGGGTTTCCAACGAGCGTCGGCAGCAACACGTTCTCGATGACTGTGCACTGCGGCAACAGCAAGTGGTCCTGAAAAACGAAGCCGATTACCCGATTCCGAAAGGCCGCGAGAGCCTTCGGGTCGAGCGCAAACGGGTCGTTACCGTCGAGCGACACGTGTCCCGAGGTCGGCGGCTCGAGGGCGCCGAGGATGTAGAGGAGCGTACTCTTGCCGCTACCCGATGGCCCCATGATCGACGCCGACTCGCCGCGCTGCATCGACATGCTGACGTCGCGGAGTACCGAAAACTCCCCGCGGGGCGTTGGGTACACTTTGGACAGACTGGATACTTCGAGCAACGTTGCGACCTCTCGCTTCAGGATACGGCAGACACTCGGGCCGACGCGACCACCTGCCCGAACAGCTCGATCGCTCGGTCGGCCATCCGGGACACATCGTAGTACTTCCGGACGCCGTGGGCGCCCTGCTGGCGTAACTGTTCCGTGCGGTCAGGGTCACGATAAAGCGCGGCTAATTCGTCAGCTAGACGATCGGCTCTGTTCGGCTCGAACGTGATGCCCCCGCCCGTACGTTCCAAAATTTCCGGGAACGCTCCATGCCGCGGCTGGACGACTGGCACACCGCAGGCCATAGCTTCAAGAACGGAAAGACCCTTGGGATCCGGGTAGGTACTTGGAACCGACAACACATCCAAGGTTCCAAGAAACTCGATCTTCTGAGCACGATCGAGCGCGCCGCGATAGGTAAACTCGTCACCGAGCCCCCACTCCAACAGCTTCCGTTCGATCTCGATGAGATAGCTCCGGTGCTCTGGCGCCAGATACCCCGCCACCTCAAGGCGGGCGCCCGTCACGCCGAGATGTTCGCGTACCCTGCGATAGGCATCGGCCAGTAGGTGGAGTCCCTTCTCCGGGGCAACGCGGGCGAAGTAGCCCACGGTAAACGGTCCAGGCCGACTCGATGGCGTCACAGGGTTATGGGGATACCCCTCAAGATTGATGCCGAGCGGAAGGACGTCGAGCCGATTCCGAGGCACCGCGAGGTAATCAACCATAAAGTCAACGTAGTACTCACTCACCGGCAAGAAACGATCGACGTCGTTCACGCACGCACGAATGAGGTCAAGTGCCTGGTCGCGCTGAGCGCGCGGAAGCCCGGCCAGGAATAAGTCTTCCCCCTGCAGCGTGCAACACACCGGGCGGCCGAGCGCCTCGCGGAGCGGCGCGGCCAGGCCGATCAACAACGAGTTCGGAAGAACAACAAGGTCCGGCGCTGGCTGCGTCCGGAGCCAAGCGATGAGTTTGTGCAGCTCTTTACGTTGGTAACCGTGGTCCCCTTGCAGCACCGAAATCGTGAGGGCGCCGAGCTCCGATGGATCGACGCTGATCGCTCGACCCGCCGCCGCACGGATCACCGACGGCGCGTCCCACAATCGATCGAAAAAGTGCGGCGTTTCGCGGAAGAGTGGCACGCGCTGTTGCAGGTAAACGCTAATCCCGCCATAGAACACACGCCCGTCGCTCACGTTGCGTTCATCGGTCAGCGTGGGCGTGTAGAGGGGAAGCAGGAGAACATCATGCCCGCGGATGATCAGTTCGGCCGCCAGGGCATTGTCGCGCAGACAACTCCCGCAGTACATGTTGGCCGCCCCCGCGGTGATCGACAGGATTCGCACCGCAGCTATGCCACCTGAAAGGCCCTCGCCCGGAACAGAAAATCGACGATGTTCCCTTCGTGGGGCGCCAGCCAGTTGATCTGAGTTGTCGGAATCGGCCCTAAGTTCAGACGATCGATGTTGGTCGCCTCCAGCAGGGACTGACGGAACGCCTCGTCACGCGTGATGCCAGTTGCAACCAACGTCGGCCCGATCGACCCGATCATCTCATTCTGAGGGCACTCCACAACAGCAACGAACGGAAACATGTACTCCTTACTAGCCGCAGCCGCTTGCGGTGACCCACACCGGATCACCGTGGGCCGGAGATAGCCGTAGCGCTCATGGCTCGTCAGGCGGCGGCCTCCGTGGTAGGACGCAGTCGCATCCTCGACGTCGTCTTCCTCAAGGACACGGTCGATGTCGCCAGAGATGGCCTCGGCCTGCCCTGGCACCGTGAAAGCTGCGAGCTCGGCCTTAGGGTCGTCGACCGGTAATGGTGTGATCGGCCCGAGTCGAGCGGCGAGCGCCGCAGCGATTTCCCGCGTATGGCGCGAGGCCCAAATGCCGGAACAGTTAATGCAACTCCGTCCGCTGTTCACCAGCACACTGTGCACCATCGGGTCGAGATACTGCTCCCAATCGTCTACCGCGTCGTCGCCGATTAGGATCTTACTGAACCCGGGTCCATGCACTTGTATGGCTGGGTTGCCGCGGTAGCGATCCACGGTGGCCTGGCCACCGAAGATGAAGCTTCGCGGGCAGTGACTGAGAACGGCGGCACCCACTTCGGCCTCGCCGGGATAGAGCGAGATTGACTGCCGTGGAATACCAGCCTCGAAGAAAGCTTGCGACAACCGCCAAGGGGTCCACGGCTCCTGCGGTCCGGGCTTGAACACTAGCCCTACCTGTAGCGGCACGACCGGCAGCCAAAGGCTGTGCACCCCAGGCGAGTTCGACGGCAGCACCATGCCGAGCACCGGCGAAGCCGCCTGATAGCTACGCAGGACGCCGTCCTCGTCACCGAATCCCCGCGTGAGGATACCGAGGTCAAGCTCGCGCGTGAGTGCCGCGAGAATCTGGTCAAGCTGTGCTAGCACGCCGCCGAGCTTAGCCATATTCATCCGGCAAAGCTGTTCGGGCAGTCCGGTCGTCGCCGATTGCTGCCGCACGAAGTCGTCAGGAGACTGCAACGCGTCCCCAATCGGCAGGTCGGCCGACAGG
The DNA here is from genome assembly GCA_002296225.1 of Acidobacteria bacterium UBA823. Taxonomy (GTDB): domain Bacteria; phylum Acidobacteriota; class Vicinamibacteria; order Vicinamibacterales; family UBA823; genus UBA823. Next base: position 19,801 of record DBHR01000087.1, read on the forward strand.
AACAACTCTCCAGCACGCTGTACCATGCGCACGAGGTCGGCACACGGAATCTCCCGCAGCGCGTCGCGGGCGAGCTGCGCCTTCCGTAGATCGCGGGCAACCAATCCACCGTTCGCCTGGCTTACCTCGGCCACCGGCTCGCCGGTGGCGAAGTGCAACATCGAATTCACCTCGAGGCTACGATACGGTTCGCCCCACCGAAGCACAGGAAAATGAATCAAGTCAGTACACTCCCACCGTCATCGGGGATTCCAGTCGACCAAACGGTCGGACGCCACTGACACCATCCCACGGATAGCGCTTATCCGGACCCTCGCGCTCGCCCTCGTCCCGCTCTAGGAACCGGGGCAAGAAAAATTCCTTCGTGAGCGTCGTGATCATCACGCGACCGGTCCCGCCGTAGTCAACGACTCGGTCGGTATCGTCGGCATCAACCACCTGGATAACCGCACGCGGCTGTGGCGCATAGTAGGTGATCTTGTAGCTGTCTTCCGGCGTATAAGGCGCGCTCGGCGCCAACCCCATCAGCGTGTTGCCGTAGGTCGGCGTCATGTAGACACCATCGAGCAGTTCCTCGTGCGCGAACCGGTTCCATTGCGGCGTGAACTCAGTGCCCCCAGAAAAGATGCCCGTGATCCCCGTGTCCTTAATACTCGATCCGTCGACCTCCAGACGACTCGCCAACGCTTCGAGCAGCTTCGGCGTCGTGAACAGACACTTGATGTCATGATTCGCACTGAGGAGCGTCATAGCTTGGTCGATGACGTGCGCCTGATAGGCCTTCAAGTGCTCCATCCAGTTTTTCTTGATCAGCTTGATCACCCAACGCGGATCAAGATCGAGGCTGAAACAGATACCGCCGCGGTATTGCGCAAGATGTTCCACAGCGAGCCGTAGGCGCCGAGGACCGCTTGGCCCGAGCATTAACCAGTTCGAACTAGGTGGGAAGCAATCATCGGGAAGCGTCTTGGAGAACAGCTCATAGTCGATCCGAAAATCGTCGATATTGATCCGGCTCTTGGGCACACCGGTTGTGCCACCCGTCTCGAAAACATATATCGGCCGAGTAGCGTAAGCCTTCGGCACCCATCGGCGAACTGGACCGCCGCGAAGCCACTCGTCATCGAAGTGCCTGAACTGCTTCAGGTCGTCGAAGCCCTCCACCTCACGCCGGGGGTCCCAGCCAGAACGTTCGGCCCACTCCAGCCAAAACGGACAACCTGTCGACGGCTCAAAATGCCAACCGACGACCTCTCGAACCCAAGTATCCAGCTCTTCTCGAGCCTGTCGAACCGCGTCTGCCATCGACCATTCGATCCTATACCAGTGTCGTTTAAAAGCGCCGGGAACCCACTGATATAGACTAGCCGCGCGTGGAGAGCGTTTACGGAAGAGAACGATGAGCGGTCGTGTAGAGCGAATTTGGCTCAAACGCGCCAAACGGGGCAACATGGATGAAATCCGTGAAGTGCGTGTCGAGGTGGGCAAGGGTATCGTGGGCAATGTCGACCAGGGCGGCTGGCGGCAGATCACCATCATCACTCAAGAACGCTGGGAGGAGTTGATGCGCGAGCTCGGCGTCTCGCTCGATCCGTCGAGCCGCCGTGCCAACCTGCTTCTGTCGGGTGTGGACCTCGCTCACACCGGCGGGCGCGTCCTCGAAGTTGGCAATGCCCGACTGCGGGTGCGTGGAGAAACTCGTCCTTGCCAACTCATGGAACAGACCGTTCCCGGCTTGCGCGGCGCGATGACCCGCGGATGGGGCGGTGGCGCGTTCGCCGAAGTGCTCACTGATGGGTCGATTGCGGTCGGTAACACGGCGCGCTGGGTCGACGAAGGTAGCGCGACGTGCAAGCCCTAGCGTGCCTCACAGCAGCATTCCCGGCCGGGGTGCTGATTGCCAGCGCGATCGCACTCTACCACCCTCCATCGTTTACCTGGTTCAGTGGACCATTCATCACGGTCGGTCTTGGCATCATTATGCTCAGCATGGGGATGACATTGGGCGTCGACGACTTCCGCCGAATCGCAGAGCACCGGCGTCTAGTCGTGCCCGGCGTGGTACTGCAATACACCGTCATGCCCATGCTCGGGTGGAGCCTCGGCTATCTGTTTGACCTACCCACCGAGTTTGCGGTCGGACTCGTGTTGGTCTCGTCGTGCCCAGGCGGCACGGCGTCAAACGTCATCTCGTTCCTGGCTAAAGCCGACGTGGCGCTCTCGGTGACGATGACCGCCCTATCGACGCTGCTTGCCGTCGCGATGACTCCGACGCTGACGGCGCTACTCGCCGGTAGTCGGGTCGAGGTGCCCGCCGCCGGTCTGCTCCTAAGCACCGTTCAGGTCGTGATTCTGCCCGTCATCCTCGGGGTGAGCCTCAATCGCTACGCGCCGAAGTTCACGCGGGCCGTCCTGCCAGCCGCACCACTCGTGGCGGTCATCACGATTACCCTCATCGTCGCTTCGATCATCGGCGCGGGGAAGCAACAGGTAATAAACGCCGGCCTTACGCTACTGTTCGCCGTCTTCACGCTGCATGTTGGCGGTTTCGTGCTTGGCTATGCCGCCGGTCGACTGATTCTGGGTCAGGAGCGTGCTGCGCGCACAGTGTCTATCGAAGTCGGCATGCAGAACTCTGGCCTGGGCGTCGTCCTCGCCCGCCAGAATTTCGCCAGTCCGCTCGTCGCCATTCCGTGTGCGATTTCGGCCGTCATTCACTCGCTCATCGGCAGTCTGGCCGCGGCCGTCTGGCGTCGGAAGCCGTAATAAGCTAACGAAAACACTACTTCCACGTCACCTCCATGCCGAAGAAGTGATCGAAAATTCGCCGGGTCGGGTTGTTGCGCGCGTCGTTTTCGGGACTCCGAATGAAAAAATCGATCTGCTGGGTAGCCGGATTGACCGCGCCGGCCGGTGAGCGCTTATCCACCAAGGGGTAGTTCACCGCGAGTGTCTCGCGGTCACGCATCCCCTGCGTGATCATGAAGTGCATCTGGTAGTCCTCATACAGAGTCTCCCCGTTGAGGGTGGCGTGGCCAAACCCCCAGCCAGCCAAGAAAATGAAGGTCTTCGGCCAGTTCGTGTCGCCGCAGCCGGAATCGCCGTGCTCGTAGATGGACGCTGCGATGCCGCCGTCCTGGCAGGGGCTGAATTCATTAAACCGGTCAATTTCGAGTACCAGCTCCCCATCAGTTAACTGCAGCCGAGCAACGAATGTGCCCGTATTCTGGATTTCGTTGACGTCAATCTCGACCGTGCCGTCGACCGCGTGCACATCCGATGCGTCGTTGTCGATATGGTCCCATCCCGACGGGTCGTCGAGGCGACCGACCTGGTAGAGCCGCGATGCCGATAGCACCCAGTGGCCGTCGTATAGGTCGTGTTGTTCGGGCGCATAGAAACCAACCTCAGCGCCAGGCTGCTGGCGGGGCGTCGACTGCGCAGAGGCCACCCCTCCCACCGTCATCACCAATATCGTGAAGGGCGCTAGTAACATCCCGCGTATTGTCGTTGGAAGCATGCGTGATCCCTTTCTTAAAGTGTGGCGAGGCTTACCGGTAATCGTAGATCAGGCTGACCGTAGTCGTCTGTTCGGGCTCAACGCGTATCGTGCGGCGTACCCGTCCCAGGCGCTCGTGCCAAGACTCAAGGGTGTAGTCACCGGGCGGCAGGTTCTCAATGCGAAACGCGCCGGTCGCGTCGGTGACAGCATGAAACGGATGCCGGTCAATCCGAACGAACGCCTGCATCCAACCGTGCACGTCACATTTGACGACCACCATACCCGACTCCTCGACCACTCGTGAGACACGGAGACCGGCCATTGGTAGCGCGAGGTTCGCCTCCATCGCACCGTAGAGGTGTGTCGTATGCAGTACCGGGTCACTGTTGGTAGCCTCGATCACCACGCCAGCAGTCGCCACGCTCACGTGTGGCACAAACTGGCAGCCCTTATTGTCAAGGATAAGCCGTTCGCTGACTACCGGGGGAATCCGTGACTCCGGCACGTCCACCAAGGCGACGATGACGTGACGGATGCCGCGACCGGGCCCCACAACCAGGTCTTGCAGTGTGTGCTGCCGGCCGCAGACGTCAGGGTCGGTCGTGTTCTCGACGATGGTCGGTTCGGCTAGCCGGCCGCCACTCAACCGGATGACGCCAGTCAGCGCCCCCAGCCCAGTATTTTGGGCACGCGCGAGTGAATCCTCAGCCGCAGAACACGCCACGAGCAGGCTCGCGACAAGCGCACCACACACCATCACCAAGACCGTAGGCACCTGCACTGATGATACCCGGCCGAACGGCTCAGCCTTTTGCTAAGATGCATGTCTCTAGCCCAGCCGCCCAATGAGGGCCGGTTTCCGGGCGGATAGTTGCCTGAGGAGGCGCTGTGGAAGCAGGTGCTTTTGGTTGGTTCTCGGTCTTGCCACCGGTTCTCGCGATTGGCCTAGCGATCGCCACCCGTCAGGTGACGATCTCGCTAGTCGCCGGCATCTGGGTCGGCTGGGTTATCCATGCCGGCGGGAATCCCCTAGTCGGAACCGGTGAAGCGATTACGGCGATGATCAACGTGTTCGTCGATGCCGGTCAAACCCGTGTCATCGTGTTCACGTTGTTGATGGGTTCCCTGCTCATCCTCATGCAGCGGGGCGGCGGAATCGACGGATTCCTTGCCTGGGTCAGCCGCTGGGCATGGTCGCAAACCCGCCGCGGTGCGCAGCTCATGGCGTCGTTCATCGGCCTCGGGGTGTTCATCGAATCAACGATCACATGCCTCGTCGTCGGGACCGTCTCCCGCCCGCTGTTCGATCGCTTAAAGATCTCGCGCGAGAAGCTCGCCTACATTTGCGATTCGACCTCCGCACCAGTCTGTATGTTGATCCCGTTCAACGCCTGGGGCGCCACCGTCCTCAGTTTGCTTGGCGCGCAAGCTGCGCTTGGCAACCTCGGTGACGCTGGGCCGCTCGCTGTGTTTATGGCTGCCGTGCCACTGAACTTCTATTCGATCGCGGCCGTCGTTCTCGTTTTTATTGTCGCCGCGAGCGGCTGGCATATCGGCCCGATGAAAGACGCGGAGCGTCGCGCCGAAGTGGAAGGCAAAGTGCTGCGCGACGACGCCCGCCCGGTCGTTGACGACGAGGTGATTATGACGCCGCGGAAGCCCGGGGCGCCGCCCAAACTAGGGAACATGCTCGTGCCGCTAGTGGTGATGGTGCTCATGGTCATCGCCGGCATTGGCATCACCGGCACGGCTGGCGTGCAAGCGGCGGGGATCGAGAACCCTGGCCTGATGGACTACCTCAACCTAGCGTCAGGCTCGACGTCCGTGCTCTGGGCCGTACTGCTCGCACTTGGGCTGATGGCGGTCATGAGTCTGACCCAGGGCCTCTTTTCGATGCAGGAGTACGTCGACCTGTCGTTCAAGGGGGCGGGTGGAATGCTACCGCTGGCGGTGCTACTCGCCCTCGCCCTCGCCCTCGGTAGCACGTGCGACGCGATTGGCACCGGCCCGTTTCTAGCCGGGCAGGTTCAGCCGTTCCTGACCCCGGTGCTCGTGGCGCCCCTTGTGTTCCTGGTAAGCGCCTTTATCGCGTTCTCGACAGGCTCGAGCTGGGGTACGTTTGCCATCATGTTGCCGTTGGCCGTGCCGCTTGCCGCAACGTTCAACGCCGAAGTCGCCATGGTCTCCCTGCCGCTTGTCGTGAGTGCGGTGCTGGGCGGCGGTGTTTTCGGTGACCACTGCTCGCCAATTAGCGATACGAGCGTCATCTCGTCAATGGCAGCGGCCAGCGACCATATCGACCATGTGCGGACGCAGCTGCCTTACGCGCTGATTGCGGGTGCCGTCGCCTTCACGCTGTATTTGGTCGTCGGAATCATGGCCTGAGTCACGCCTTACCCAGCCACTCGGTGCATTAGCGCGGTGGCATCATCAACCTGGTCAGCCAACGTTTCAAGGGCCTCAGCAACGCGCGTCACGAACCCGGTGGCTTGGCTCCACTCTTCCCGTTCGAGGCTTTCACGGATCCCCGGAAGCGTCTTCACGCCGTAGCCCGTATACAGGCCCGGCGCGTAGATGAGATGCTTGAACCAGTCGCGTTGGGGTAGCCCCACCCGCAGGGCCAGCGCTCGCTCTGACGTGAAGAGTAGCTGGTTTAGCTTGGCGACGTCCTCCATGCGGGCTCCGAGCGCTGCACTGCTCACCCCATCCAGTCGGCGGAGCGCCAGCTCGTACGCCGAGCCGGCCATACCAAGCCTCGACAGTGCCGTGCGGACGGGTTCGAGGTCGAGGCTCGGCGGCTCGTCGAGCGATTGGTAGAGCGTCTCAATTTCCTCCACGTATGTTTCGATCGTGGTCGCGTAGTCAACAAAGTTGAACGGCAGAACCGTCGCGTCGGCGAGCCGAAGGATGGTCGTGCCTACGGTCTGGGAGAGCGCACGAATGTGGGCAAAATCAGTGTCCGAGAAGGTTGTATACCAGTCGAACGAGTCGTATTTCGAGTGATAGACACCACTGCTCGAGCTATCGCCGCTAAAACCTAGGTTCAAAGAAGCGACGGTCAGGTGGTCAAGGAACACCGTGTAGTCCGACCCTGATCCAAGCGCACCGATTGAAAACCCCTCTGACGACTCGATGGCCGCGCGTGCCGCGTCGTCCTCTGCCGTTTCCAGTCGTCGCGCCAAGAGTTCCTCACGGACCGACCCACCACCCCGCGGACCCGGAACGTCGCGCGCCACCTCGTTGATGAACTGCTGCAGCGAATGCGAACCACCGGCCGACAGCCAACCACGGTTCGTGCTGTCAGTGTTGATATAGGCAACGGCGTTTGCGCGCAGCTCCACCGCGTGCTTCTCGCCCCACTCAGTTGAGCCCAGTAGCCCCCATTCCTCGCCGTCCCAGGCCGCAAGGATAATCGTCCGTTTCGGACGCCAGCCCTGCTGCAGAAGTTCGGCGAGGCCGCGCGCGGTCTCCATGAGCGCCACATTGCCGCTAGTGGGGTCGGCGGCGCCGTTGACCCAAGCGTCGTGATGGTTGCCATGGAGAATCCACTGATCGGGAAAATCTGTGCCGTCGATGCGAACGACCACGTTGTAGAGCGGCCGCGTCTGCCAGTCGAATGAGAGCTTCATGTGGACCCTGGCCGGGCCGGGCCCGATCCGATAGGTGATGGGTAACGCGCCGCGCCAGTCCTCGGGAGCCACCGGGCCCCCCAGCGCGTCGAGCAGCGGCTCGGCGTCGGCGTAAGAGATTGGGAGCACAGGAATCTTCAGGATAGTCGTCGCGTCGACTCGGTTGAGCTTCCGTACGCCCGGCTCGCTACCCCATCCCGGCGTCAGCGGGTCTCCAGGATAGACGGGCATATCCATAACGCTGCCGCGCTGCACGCCAAACGCCGGGCGGAACGGGCCGTCGGGATAGACCTCGCCCTGGTAGTAGCCGTCTTCCTTCGGGTCCGAATAGATGATGCACCCGACCGCGCCGTGCTCCCAAGCGAGCTTCGGCTTGATGCCGCGCCAGCTCCGGCCGTACTTGGCAATGACGACCTTGCCCGCGACGTCGATTCCAAGCTCTTCGAGCCGCTCGTAGTCCTCGGGGATACCATAGTTGACGTAGACTAAATCGGCTGTGACATCGCCGTCGGCCGAATAAGCGTTATAGCTCGGCAGCCCCCCCACATCACCAGAATCCTTGTCTTGCGAAATTCTTGGCTCTTCGAGACTCAGGCGGAACCGCGTTGGCGCGATCAACTCGACAACGCGTTCGACCGGCATCGGCATCAGCGCCTCGTGCTCTTCGATCCGCGCCTCGAGGCCCCAACTGCTGAGCTGCTCCACCATATATAGCGCGACTTGGCGGCTGCCCGGAGAGCCCGCATGGTGCGGCTCCTCCGTAATGACGCGCATATACTCACGTAGACGGTCGGGATCGGGCACGGCGCGGAATGCCTCCTCGCGTTCACGCTGCGCCGCCACCTCGTCTTGGAGGAATCCTCGCAACGCGGCCTCCTGGGACAGCACCACCGAACCTGGCACCGCAAAAGCCACGAGGCACACTGCCAGCGTCGCATGACCGACTAGCGCCTGACGGCTCCGCGGTCGGTGGTGCGTTCTCTGATACATGTTGCCCTCTCATTTCTCCGGTGACGCTGCGCGCACCGTGAACTAGCTCTCAATCAACCAGTCGCCGAATATCAAAAATTAAGCTAAGAATGATTTGTGTAAAAAGAACCGTACAACTTCTTGTCATGCGGCCCTATTCATGGCCGCGCACTGGGTGCGGCTGATACCGCTCCTCGAGTGCAACGCATTCCGCATCGTCCAACCTAATGTCAAGCGCTTCCACCGCCTGATCGAGCTGCTTGATCTTCGATGCACCGATGATCGGCGCCGTTACACCCGACTGGCCCAGCAGCCACGCCAGTGACACCTGCGCTGCTGACACGCCGCGCGCCTTGGCCACCTCAACGACCCGGTTCACAACATCGAAATCTGCGTCGGTGTAGTACATCCTTTGTGCGAACGTATCGCTTTTAGACCGTTTAGTTGCCCCCAAGCCCTCCCGACGCCGGTTGCCGGCGAGAAACCCCCTTGCCAGTGGACTCCACGGAATGACACCAATCCCTTCCTCGCGGCAAAGTGGCATCATCTCCCGCTCTTCCTCACGGTAGACAAGGTTGTAGTGGTTCTGCATCGAAACGAAACGGGCCCAGCCGTGTTGGTCTGACAGATGCAGGGCCTTCATAAACTGCCAGGCGTACATGCTCGACGCACCGATGTACCGCGCCTTCCCGGCCAGGACGATATCGTTCAACGCACACAGGGTCTCCTCAATCGGTGTGTCTGGATCCCATCGGTGGACCTGATACAGGTCGACGTAATCGACACCGAGCCGGCGCAGGGATGCATCGATCGCACTGAAGAGATGTTTACGCGACAAACCCCGATCGTTCGGTCCATCACCTATAGGATAGAAGGCCTTGGTCGCAATGACGGCCTCATCGCGCGGGATGAGCTCCTTGAGGACTCGGCCAACGATCTCCTCGGTGACGCCGACGGAGTACATGTCAGCCGTATCAAAAAAATTGATACCGTGCTCCAACGCTCGCACAAAGAACGGTCGGCTTTCGTTCTCCGGCAGCACCCAGTCGTGCCAGCCGGGGTCACCGTAGGTCATCGTGCCGAAGCAGATTCGGGATACCTTCAAGCCAGTGGAACCGAGATTCACGTAATCCATGGGGTCAATCGCCCGTTCTAATTCCGCCGCGAAAGGCAACCAGACTATCACGGTGGCTATGGTCGAAAAGACGTCGTCCTCTAGCTGTCGGCTGTAGGCTATAAGTAGGAGGGTGGTGCAACATGCCACAGCCTATTCCGCTAGGAGCGACTCCGTTAGCAAAGCTGAAAGGACACCTTGTGACCATCAATGACGCACACTGCCACTTTTTCTCAGAGGGCTTCTTCGGTGCGCTCGCTAGAGAACGGGCTGGCAGCAGCACTCCTGACTCGGTCGAGGCGATCACGGGCTCCCTCAAATGGGAGGCGCCGGGCAATCTGACGACGCTGGCCGACCGGTGGGTGGCTGAGTTAAACAAACATGGGGTGAATCGCGCCGCACTCATCGCCAGCGTGCCCGGCGACGAGGACTCGGTCGCTTCGGCTGTGGCGAAGTATCCGGACCGGTTCGTCGGACTTTTCATGTTAAATCCGCAGCAGCCCGATGCTGCCGACCGCTGTACCCGCGCGCTCACTGAGCTCGGGCTGCACGGTCTTTGCATCTTTCCAGCGATGCACCGGTTTGCCCTCGATTCACAGCAAGCCGCCCGCATCTTCGAACTCGCTGCAATACATAACGCAAAGTCGGTCTTTGTGCACTGTGGCATGTTGTCGGTCGGTATCAGAAAGAAGCTGGGTCTCCCGAGTCGTTTTGACATCCGGCTCGGTGACCCCCTCGCACTTATTCCGATCGCAAGCACATATCCGGACTTGACGTTCGTAATCCCCCACTTCGCAGCGGGGTTCACGCGAGAAGGACTCATGGCGGCCAGCCTCTGTCCTAATATTGTCTTCGACACGTCGAGCTCGAACGGCTGGATCAAATACCACCCGGGGCTGACGCTGACCGACGTATTTCGGCAGGCACTCAGCATTCTGGGACCTTCACAACTCATGTTCGGGACTGATTCGTCGTTCTTCCCGCGCGGTTGGCAGCGGCCAATCTTCGAGCAGCAATGCGCGATCTTACGAGAACTTGGCGTCGAGGGCGACACGCAGCGGGAGATCTTTAGCGGCACCTTCGAACGGATCTATGGTGCGTAACTTCGCGTAACGTTACAATTAAATTGGTGATCGGCCCGCTATTCCCCGCACTCGTGCTTTCAATCGTCATCCTGCTTCACTTCGGATGCGGAGGAGTTTCGCCAAGCGATCCGGCCGGCTCCACATCCGAGGCAGGCAGCCCCACTGCCGCAGTGACTACTGCGACGTTCGCGTCGAAACCTGAGAGGCTCGCCGTCGCGGCGTATGCTGTCAACGGTGTCGACGTTGAGCTGCTCGACATCTCGCGAACCGGTGCGGACACGATCACGGTTCAGTGGCAGTACCGGACGGAGTTGACCCCAAGTGTCCGGCTCGACGCCGGCGACGACCCCTACGGATTGACCCGTGACGCCTACCTCTACGACAGTGCTCATGAGAAGAAGTACATGGTTGTCGAAGATGATTCGGGTCGGCCGGTAACAAGCATCCATATCGACGACGGGAGGCTGACCGTCTCGCCCGACGCACCGCTCACTGCGTGGGCCAAGTTCCCTGCTCCACCTACCGATGTCGAACAAGTCGCCATCCACCTGCCCGGCGTCGAACTATTTGAGAGTGTGGCCCTCAGTCAGTAGTTCGATCCACTTCGCGCTCCGCATTGAACCTCGGCTTGGATCTCTTCAAGGGTTCGGTCACAATTTCAGCGCTTCTCTGCGGCATGCAGGTAACCGAAACGATTACTCAGAAGCTTCAAACTCAAAATGTGGCTCTCACGGTAAGATGACAACTGCGGCGGCATCATGAACTTCTACGAGCAGGGCCGTGACATCCTTCGCTTCTTTCGACCCTATCGCGACCAGCTGCCCAGCCGGGACGACATTCAGCGCGTCTCGGATATTTCCGTTGACCACATCTTCGCGCTACAGTCCCGCCACCCCAGCCCTCAGAGGTGTTCGAACGAATGACCCCGGCCCTCGAACTCCGGGGCGTCACCGTCACGCGAGACGGCCGGCCGATTCTCGACCGGATTAACTGGACGGTGGCGCCTGGCGAGCGTTGGATTGTGCTCGGACCGAACGGATCGGGCAAAACAACGCTATGCCAAGTGGCGTCGCTGTATCAGCACCCGGCACGAGGCACGGTACGGGTCCTCGGTGAGACGTTGGGCCACACAGAAGTCAGGGAATTACGCAAGCGCATCGGGTACGCGAGCGTGCAGCTGGCCGACATGTTGCGGCCCAACCAGACCGCAACGGACATAGTCATCACCGCCAAACACGGCGCGCTCGCAACTTGGTGGCACACCTACGAGGAAGCTGACTATGCGAAGGCGAGACAACTGCTCGGCCGGTTCGGCTGTGGAGACCTAGCAGCCCGCCGGTTCGGTACACTGGCCTCCGGCGAACGAAAGCGGGTCGAAATCGCACGAGCACTCATGGCAGACCCGAGCTTGCTGTTGCTCGATGAACCGTCGGCCGGCCTTGATCTGGGTGGTCGAGAGACGTTGGTCGCAACGCTGGCTTCGCTCGCCAGAGATCGTGCCGTCCCGGCAATCGTCCTGGTCACGCATCATGTCGACGAGATTCCACCAGGCTTCACGCACGTGCTCCTTCTTGCCACCGGCAGGAGGCTCGCAGCAGGCCGGCTCGACGAAACGCTTACGGACGATACCTTGTCACGGTGCTTCGGACTCGAGTTACACGTCGAACCGCGGAACGGCCGATGGCAGGCGTGGACCGGATGAGCAGGAAAGAAACACTGTAATTCGTAGACCCAGACGGCGGCCTTCCGCTGAGATGTTCTCGGCTCACGAACGCTTCTGACCCTCGAGCAACAGCGCCAGCGCCTCGTTGAGCGACGCCGTCGCCCGCGCCTCGAGCGCCCGCGCTAAAAATCCGGTCAAGTTGGCGACGGCAAAGCTACTCCCTTTCAGGTTACGCGACGGAGACACTCCAGGAATCGGCCTCGGGAACCCGGAGGCGGATAAGACTACCGCGCCGTTCTGCCGGGTCCACCGATACTGATCGCGAGGACAGTCCCAGTCCAAAGCGACCGGCACGACACCGGGCAGGCTACCGGGTAGCCACTGCGTCTGTCCGTCGGCGGCCGCCGAGACGATCAGTGCGCCGTTCGTGGCTGCACGGTCCACGGTTTCGCGCAGTAGATCAGCGTGGGCGGCATTCGCCATGCCGAGGCTGAGATTGATCAGGCGGGCGCCCGACCTAGCCGCCCAGTCGATCGCCGCCACCAGCGCCTCGGTACTCGTCGAGAGCTCCCGGTCGAACACCTTAACGGCGTAAATGACACTTCCCGGGGCTTTTTCTCGGATAGCCGCTGCCACTGCCGTGCCGTGACCAAGGCGGTCAATAAAGTCTGGGTGTTCGGTGCCGTCGGCTGCGATCCCGACGCCTCCGGCGACACGGCCAACGTGCGGGTGATCGGGATGCACGCCGCTGTCAACAACGGCTACACGCACGGGAACAAGGTCACTCATCACGATTCCGTAGCGCCCACACCTGAGCCGGTGTCGAACAAGCGGGCAAACGCACCGCCGCGAGCCATCAGTTCAGATGGCGAGCCCTGCTCGACCACATTCGCGCCATCGAGCACAATCACCCGATCAGCCTGCCGCGCAAGCTCTAGCCGATGGGACACAACGATCGTCGTCCGGGCGCGCATGAGCACCTCATACCCCGTCATCACCTGCCGAGCCGTCGCGGGGTCGAGCGATGCGGTGGGCTCATCCAGTATCAGAACGGCCGGCGCCATTAGGAATGCCCGAGCGATCGCGACCCGCTGCCGCTCACCGGCCGACAGCGCCCGACCTCGCTCTCCGACTTGGGTGGCGTAACCCTCGGGCAGTCCGGCGACGAAGCCCTCAAGACCGGCCGCGCGCACGGCGGCTGCCAGATCCTCATCGGTCGCCTCCGGCCGGGCGTATCGAAGGTTCTCGGATAGTGTCGCGTGAAAAAGAAACGGCTCTTGATCGACAAGGGCAATGTGACGGCGGACCTCACGGAGTGGAATCTCGCGGAGATCCCGGCCGTCCAGCAACACCCGGCCCTGGTCCGGGTCAATGAGCCGAAGTAAGAGATCGGTCAACGTCGACTTCCCACTGCCACTGGGACCCACGACAACCAGCATCTCGCCCGGCGCAACGTCCATCGACACGTCCTCAAGCGACGGTTCCCCGCGATCGAAGGACACGGTAACGTGCTCCATTGTCACCCGACCGCGCACCTGGTCGAACGTGACGCCGCCGGGCGGGTCCACGACCTCCACGTTAGCGTCTAGAAGTTCGTGCACGCGTCCTAGCGAAACCTTGGCCGTAGCCAGGCTCGCATAGAGTCCCATCAACGCCTGCAGGGGTGGGAGGACGCGCGCTTGGTAGGCCATAACCGCGACCAACGTCCCCATCGTGACCGTGCCGTCAATGACTCGGCTGCCGCCGTACAGAAAGACGATCGCCGTGCTTCCCGAGAGAATGAGGCCGGGCAATCCACCCGACAGGTACGTGACCCACTGCATTGACATGAGCGCGTCCACGAACGCATCGTTGCGCTGTCGAAAGCGGTCGACCTCTCGCGTTTGAGCATTTGACGTCACGACCAGCTTCATGCCCTGGATCGTTTCGATCAGAAAGCTTCCAATATCCGCACTGCGCGCGCGGACGGTTCGGACCCGTCCCTCCAGCCGCCGCCGATAGCGCACGAGTGCCCAGAGGCTCGGCGGCAGCAGGCACAGGCTCACGACGAAGAGTCGCACGTCAAGCCAGATCAGCATACCGAGCGAACCAACTAGAAAGATTACGTTGCCGAGTGTGGCGAGCACTGCCTCGGACGCGACTCGCTGAATTTCGCCGATGTCGTTGTTGATGCGCGACATGATGTCGCCAAGCCGCGTTTGCGCGTAAAACCGTGGTGACAAGCACTGCAGGTGCCGATAGAGCGCCAAGCGCATGTCGAACAAAATCGCGGCCGACACACGCGTATACCTCAACCCACTCACAATGTTGAGCGCAAAGCTCGCGATTGTGATCAGCACGAACGTGAGCACGATTCGCCGAAGTACACCGCCGTCACCCCCCAGCAACGCACTGTCGACCAAGCTGCGCGACAGATACGGCACGTAGAGCGCTAGGCCCGTGCTCGTCAAGCTGATTACGAGAACGAGCAGCAGTCGGTGCCAATACGGCACCACATACGCCAGCGCGCGGTGAAACTGGGGATCTAGCAAGGGGAGCGTCAGACGTCAGGCGCCAAATATCACTCTGGCGGCATGACGATCAAATCGGTCGTGGCGTCGGCTTCGAGGTCAAGCGTACGCAAGTATCGGAACGTGTCGGACTCGTAAATGTCGATCGTTTGGCCAGCCTGATAAACATACAGCAATTGACCGTTCGTGCTCGGCTTCACCCGCATCCTTGGCCGACCCGCAAACCGTAGCCTAGCGTCGAGTCGGCGGTTCTCTAAATCGAATGCCCAGAACTCATAATGCCCGATTTCCTGGACGAGTCCGTAGGCCTTTGTTCGGTCCGCCGTCATGTTAAAACTAACCTTGGTCGCCGGCCCGAGCGTGTAGAAGTACTCGACTCTTTTCTCGTTGAGATTGACACGCGCAACGCCCATCTGCCGACCATCCCGCACAGGTGACCCCACCGTGAAGAGGCCCGTATAAAACCCGAATTCTTCGTTGAGCCCTCCGCTAAAGCCGAAGCGCATCGGGCCGAGACCAGGCTCAAGCGGTTCCGAGAGATCCCATCGATCGACTTCAGTGAAATCGGCCGTTTCGTAGATCACGACTTGGTCGAGAAAGAAGTACAGAAGTGAACCGTCGGGCGAAAACAACATATTGAGCTGCTGCTGCTGCTCGCCGTCCGGCCAGGGAATAGCCCGCATGAACTCGTGCGTTGACAGGTCGTACTGTGACAGCTCATGTGAATCAATCTCAAACCGGTCGACCAGCTTTGTCGATGAGCGCGTCAAGAGGATGACGTAGCGTTCCTCGGGATCAACGGCGAAACTTTCGATTCGAGTCCTCGTGCTCCCCTGGCTAAGCGTGAGCGTGTCGAGCGTCGAACGGGTGGCGATGTCAATGACCTCAAAATACTCTGCCGTCATGTCGTTCAAGTAGAACCGCTGCTGGTCCGTAGAAAGCGTTAGGTTCCTCGGCATCCCGGACGTCACCTGAATCTCGTCGACCACCTGCTCGGTAGCCTCGTCGATGACGTAGATTTTGTGCGCGTATCCGCCAATGTAGAGCGTGCTGTTTCCGCCCGTTAGGCGCGTGTCTTCCTTGCCCTGCGCCTGCACCGCCGCGCTGGCGAGCCCGAAGAGCGCAATCAGGCACGCCATCCGAATCAGATACACCATGACATTCTTCGAGGCTCGGCGATCAGGGGAAGATAAGGTCAATTTTCCGCCAGTCCTTTTGGGCTGACGCGCAGGTAGCCGTCCAATCCGGCGCGTGGTTTAATTGGTCCGGCACCTGAGCGGGCCAGAAACACCCAAGATGACAGTCGAACAGATCCCGCTCGACCGGAGAACAAAGTCCCGCGGTGCCACCTTCAATGTCGACCTCCCACCCAGGGAAGAAGACGAACGAGCATCCTAGCGGAATGTGCGCATCTGGCCGTAGCGCCCTCTGTTGCAGCGCCACAACGTCCCGTCCGGCCTCAGCTTCGACATGCTGTTTGACGCGGTCGGCCTTCTGATTAACTGGCTTGAGATGTTTCATCGGTCACTCGTCCTTAGTTGGGCGGAATGACGAACAGATTCGTCCTTTGGTCCGCTTCGAGCTCAAGTGTTCGCAGGTATCGGTAGGTCCCGGCTTCGTAGACGTCGATCGTTTCTCCAGCGTAATAGAGATACAGTAGCTGGCCGTTCGAACTTGGCTTCAAGAGCAACCGCGGCCGGCCGTGGAATCGCTGCCGCGGGCCCAAGCGCCGATTCTCCAGGTCGAAGGACCAGAATTCAGTTTGACCGTACTCCTTTGCGAGGCCATAGGCCATCGTCCGGTCCGGTGTTAGGTTGAAACTGACTCCGATCGCCGGTCCGAGGGTGTAGAAGTAGTCGATCTTCTTCTCAGTGAGGTTCACTCGCGCCACGCCCATTTGCCGTCCGTCCCGAACCGGCGATTGGACAGTGAACAGGCCGGTGTATAACCCGGGTTCTTCGTTGATCAGATCACGAAAGCCGAATTGTATCCGGCCGAGCCCAGGTTCCAATGGCTGCGACAGGTCCCAGCGATCCACTTCGGTGAAATTAGTTGTTTCGTAGATAATGATTTCATCGAGGAAGAAATAAAGCAGCGATCCATCAGGTGAAAAAACCATGTTGAGGGGTGCCCGACCGGGTCGTCGAGACGTCGGCCACGGAATGTCCCGCACAATCTCATGGGCACCGAGGTCGTACTGCACGAGCCGCATTGGGTCAATTTCGAAGCGGTCGACGAGCTTCGTCGTCGCCCAGGTCTGGATGATGAGATAGCGCTCCTTCGGGTCTATCTCAAAGTTGCGAATACGGACCTTCTTACTCCCATCGCTCAGTGTGAACGCATCGAGTGTCGAACGAGATGCAATATCGATGATCTCGATATGTTCCATCGTTGTATCGTAGAGGTAGAAACGCTCGCGGTCAGCCGATAGCGTCATGACTCTTGGAGTCCCGGTACTGACCCGGATTTCGTCCACGACTTGTTCAGTGGCTTCGTCGATGACGTAGATCTTCTGGGCGAAGCCACCTATGTAAAGCGTGCCGTTGCCGCCTGTCAGTTGTGAGCCGTTCTGGGCGCTAGCCGGTGCATTCAGGAACGCAAACACGCAAGCGATGATTACCGGACGAAAATATCGCATGGCCGTCACCAGAGATCAGTTTCCGGATCGAAGTCAGGGGAAGATGAGATCGACCTTCCGCCAATCCTTTTGAGCTGCCGCGCAGGTAGCCGTCCAATCTGGCGCGTGGTTTAGCTCGTCTGGCACCTGCGCCGGCCAGAAACACCCCGCGTAACAGTCGAACAGGTCTCGCTCGATTGGAGAACAGAGTCCAGCAGTGCCACCTTCGATATCCACTTCCCACCCCGGTGAGAAGACGAACGAGCACCCAAGCGGCACGTGTATGCCTGGCCGCAGCGGGCCCTGCTGTAACGCCACTACGTCACGTTGGTCGGTGGCTTCGAGGTGGTGCCGGACTCGCTCGGCTTTTTGATTAACTGGTTTGAGATGCTTCATCCGTCATTCGTCCTTCGAAACGCGAAAGGTACACCGGATTCCGCTCGGCGAGCTCGCCGTAAATGCGGAGGCAGATGTCGGTCCACTCACGGATCCAGTCGCAGTAGTGCAGATTCGGATGGTCAGTCGTCCCGTACCGCGTCTGTGCTTCATGGTAGCAACCACCGGCGCAGAGCGGACGCGCCCAGCACGTCCGGCAATCGGTCTTGTGCTCTATATGATGCCGGTCAAGAAATTCGGCTTGCCGCGCCCGGTCGATGCCGTCATCGACCGTTCCCAGCGCGTGATCGGGGGACCCGGCAAACCGGTGGCACAACGCGACCTGACCGTCGGTGGCAACCCCCATCAGGCCGAGTCCGGCCCCGCACGGGTAGGCCTTGCTGGCCCCCTTGTGAATCTCCTCTAGTGTGTCCTTGACATTCGCAAACCCGTGGTGCCGGCTCTCCAACGCGTGCGCGAGGAATTCCTTCGCCAGCGCCTGAAACTGGCCGAGCATCTTGTCGAACCCGCCGTCCTCAATTGCGTATTGCCGGTCCGGCGACGTGGTCACGGGTGCGAAGCCCACCTCGCGGAAGCCAACCTCCTCGGTGAGGTGACGAAAAATTCGTTGAGCGTCCAACGTCTGCGACGTCAATGTCACACGGGCGCCGATTGGCTTAGCCGTGTGACGCCGCAGCAGTTCCCGGATCTTCGGCATCGCCACGTCGTAGCTGCCCGCACCGCTGTGAAAAACGCGGAACTTGTCCTGCATATCCTGCGGACCGTCGATCGAAATCGTGACGGCGATGTCATTCTCGATCAAGAAGTCAATGACGTCTGGTTGGAGCAGCGTCCCGTTCGTCGTCAGATTGAACTCGACCCGCTTACCGACCTCGGTTGCGCGCTGCCGTGCGTAGGGAATCGCGACCCTAAGAACGGGCATGTTCAGCAGCGTCTCGCCGCCGAACAAGGTCATGTGCACGACCTTGTTCTGGCCGGCCTCACGGAACATGAAGTCGACACTCTGCTTGGCCGTCTCCTCCGACATGAACTTCGGCTGCGTTCCGTTGGCCGTGTCGACGAGTTTGTCTTCTCCATATTCGTAGCAGTAGGTGCACGCAAGGTTACATTGGTTGGTGACGTTCATCACCATCGTCGTCAGCGGGAACGGCTCGAGCGGTATCACCTTCGGGATTAACTGTGGAGCCTCGTTCACAGGCACGATGGCTTGAACACGCCGGAGTTCGTCCAGCCCCTCGTCGAGTTCGGCTACGGACCAACGCGTTCCGAGCACCGCCAGGATCTCTTCGCGGGCGCGAGGTTCGGTATCCAGTAACTCGAGAATTGTCCGGCTCACGTCATCAAGCGCAAAAATCGCCGCACTACGAAGATAAAGAAACGCCTTCCCCGCTGCGTCGAACCGATGCAGATGCTGAGTACGGAAACGTGCTGCCATCTAGCGCCCCATCTCCCACGAATCCCACCGCATGTAAACCGGAACGGTAACTACTAGGTGGGCGCGCGCCCTGAGCGGCATGGCAGCACCTTCCGGCGTGAACGTGGCCACGACCCAGACGTCACCGATGTTGTTTCGGTTGCCGACCCGTTCGGGATTCGGCCCATCCACGGCCGGTGTAAACAATCCGGTTTGGTCGAGTGATCCGACGAATCTCAGGTCTTCATCGCCGTAGGTGGCAGAGTATTCCTCAAGATTCCAGGTGGGTTCGACGGCGCCGAGGTTCAAATCATCATCCGTGCGCGGTTTGCCGTCTGGGCCATCGTGCCATGCCACGGCATCAAACTGCTCATACTGCTTTGGCACGATGACGCCGCCCACACGCGCCATCCCCCGCAAGGGCTCAACGGCAACCCGGTCCACTTGGTCATACACCACCAATGCCCGCTCGGCTATGGCTCGACCCACGAAAACGTCCCTAGCACCGACGCTCGCTCCGTCCGACACAGCGACCCGAACAGTGGCCGCACCAGGCGTGACACTGACGACCTCCAACACCTGGATTCCGGCGCCAAGATCGACGTCCGCAGGCACCAACTCTGCGGGAAGATTGTCGCCGTAGATGCTCACCACTTGACCGTTGGTCGACGTGCGCACAGCCCGAGGATGGACGCCAGAAATCACCGGCGCCTCGTTGACGCGTGTGAGCGTCACGGCGAGGCCGATTTCATCGAACGCACCTCGAAACCACCGCCCAGAAATAGATCTCCAATCGCGCTCAACAAACATTACCTGGCGCCACTCGGTGTCACCGCCAACCACTTCAGATGACCCACGCCACTGAAACCCGGTGTAGACGATGGACCGACCCGTATGAGTCACCGACCGCCCGTCGCGTGCGTACACCAACGTCGCGTCGGTAGTGAACTCCACATCGCTGCCTTGCGCGGCGACGACCGTCATCCGCCCGAATAAGGGACCGTTGCCAGAATGGTTCCCGGACACCGCCCAAGTCCCTTCGAGCTTCGGCGGACGGAGATTCGCCGACCACGCAGCCCACGCCGATGTCTGCAGTGGAAACACCTCGGCCAAATGGTCGATCGCCCGATTCATCGGATGTCGACGCTCTGGCGTCTCATTCGGAGCCGGAGGTTCGCGAACGACCATCCCGTCTTCGAGAAATCCTTGTCGATCAGCGAACGGATAATAGCCGCGGTGCATCGCCACCACCAGCGCCCACTCCTCCCTAGTGCGGCGTTGATTGAGGATCCGCCCCATCGAGTGGCATGCGCTGCACGTCGCCTCGGTGTCCCGGTCGGCCTCGTACTCGTACTCGATAAGCTCACGTTGGACCTCAAACGCGCCGTCTCGCGCCTCTTCCGGCGCGAGTCCAAGATGGTTCGAAAGATACCGCACGACCTCACGCGCTTCATCTAAATCGAGCACCACGTCATTCAAGCTAACCATGCGCTTGATCGTCTGTTGCCATCCTTCCGGCGTCGTCCGACGGTAGGAGATCCGAGATAGGATCTGCGGGTCGTCGGTTACATGACAAACACCGCAAGCCTCAATGACTGTCGAGTTGTCGATCCGGATACCGGTTGTCTCCGTCCGGTCAACCTGACCGGCCGCGGCATAAACCGGGACCCAAGCCATAAGCAGAAAGCCCAGCAGGGTGCGCATCGTCACGGCTACCATAGTTCGAGAATACCTGAGGTGCCGCTTCTTTGTAACACAAGGGCCTGGCGAGAACAATCGGGGGTTTCAGACTGCTTGAGAGTCTTCTTAGGTATTTCTCAGGGCCCCAGAGGCCAGCAAAAGCGACAGGGCGCCGAGGAAGTCTGGGAGGTTCACCTCGGAATACCGCTGGTTGTAGGCCTCGAACAGGTCGGGGACTTGGCGATGGTCACCTGCCATCCGAACCAACGCTGGCAGGTCGACGCCTCGGACGAACCTCAGGGCCACACGGCCCACGGTCGACATTTCGAGTCCCAAGCGTTCCTCAAGTACCACTTCCCGTCCAGCGATACCAGGCCAGCGTTCGACCTGTAGGCGGTCTCCGGGTGCCAGCGTGATCTCGGGCCAGACCTTCAGGTCAGCGAATGCCGCCTGCATCGCAGGGTCGAGACGGAGCGCATCTAGGTCGATCGCCGCGGGGGAACCGAACCCAAGGTCATCCTCGAGGTCGGATCGCCCCGTCCAAAATGGATGGTCATGTTTAGCGGCCACGTCA
Organism: Acidobacteria bacterium UBA823; assembly: GCA_002296225.1. GTDB lineage: Bacteria > Acidobacteriota > Vicinamibacteria > Vicinamibacterales > UBA823 > UBA823. The sequence goes on from DBHR01000087.1 coordinate 40,954, forward strand.
CGGAAGTATTCCGCGGCCTGCACCGCATAGCTCGAAAAGACCTCCGACTCGCGTGCGGTGTAAAACTCGCACGCTGCCTCGGCCATCTCGGGTTTCACCAAGCAGGTGTTGGTCACGATGGCCGCCATCCAGGCTGAAGCGATGGCCTTCTTTACCCCGAATGACGACAGAGGATCGATGAACGAGGCTGCGTCGCCAACTAATAGGAACGCAGGACCGGCGTAACGATCGGCTGAATACACCGACGCGTCACAGGCCCACGGTTCGGTAGTAAGCCGCGCGTGGTCCGTGAGGCGGGAGATCTGTCGTGTCTTCGCAAGTTCCCGCCGATAAGTCACTGCAAGCTGGCCACCCCGGTCCAAGTCGGTCTCGCGCGGATCAACCATGACGGTCAGATAGCGCCGCATTGCACTGACAGGAACTGACCAGGCCCATCCGTCACGGTAGGCCTCCACAAGCGTGTGAGTCGGCTCGGCTAGGGACCATCCATCGGGCCGCTCCCACACGCCGGCGATCGCCAACGTCGCCGGTGCCGAACCATAACGCCTGAAGCCCTGCCGAGCGATCACTCCCGCTCGGCCTGAGCAATCAAGCACGGCCCGCGCGCTGACGACAACCGGGTTGGCGTGTTCGCCACCGGCCATAACATGGACGGTTCCACCACCAAGCGACATTTCACCGGTATCGAACTCCACGCGTTTCACCGTGCCCTGGACGACGGTGACATTCTTGTTTTCAGCCTGCGTTCGTAATACTCGATCGAATTCTCGTCGGATGACCTGATACCCCAGCTCGCCATCCGTGAAGCGCTCTGACCTCAACTCGTCACTGCCCCACCAAAACGTATTTCCCGTCGAGCGGAGAAACTTGGCCTTGTCGATGGCTTCTAATACGCCGATGGCGCGGAAAAGCTTCCGGCAGCTAGGTGGCAGTGATTCAGCCAGCGTCGGCGCCGTGTCCTCGCTCTTCGTCAAGAGCAGGACAGCGTGGCCCCACGCTGACAGCACGTTCGCAGCCGCAGCGCCAGCCGGCCCGCCGCCGACAATGACAACGTCCGAGGTGGAAGGTACGCGTAAGCGTGTCATCTTTGTGCCGGAACATCCCAGCAAGCGGCATTGGGGAAACGACTAGAGAAAAGATTATACGTTGGAGTGCCGAGAAGACGGTCTCGACCAAGTGACAGACACTGGCAGATCGGTGACAATTGCAGACTCTGAGCGCACGGCATGCAGATCGTTATCATTTCGGATATTCACGATAGCCGCGATCATCTCGGCGTGATTCTCGACCAGGCTTCAGCCGCCGACGTGCTCATCTGCTGCGGTGATCTGTGCTCACCGTTCATCGTCGTGCAGCTCGGCGAAGGATTCGCCAAGCCAATTCACGTCGTCTTCGGTAATAACGACGGTGACCTTTTCAGGATCACGCAGCAAGCAAGTCGCTTTTCGCACATGACGCTTCACGGCGAGTTCGCGGAGTTGACCTGCGGTGGCAAACGGATCGCCGTTAGTCACTTTCCGGAGATTGCCAGGGCGCTGGCCGCGTCCGATCGATATGACCTTGTCTGCTACGGCCACGATCACCAGCACGTGATCGACACGGACGGTGGCACCGTGATCGTCAATCCTGGAGAGGTCTATGGCGGTCTGACTGGAATAACAAGTTATGCGGTGTACGACACGGTCACTGGTGTAGCTAAGCGGCGAGACGTCGATTAACTGTCGGGTGACTCGTTCGGGCAGTATTCTGTGAAGAACGTTTTTTTAGGAGAGAACGCAACTAACAACAGAGAGTGAAGACCATGAAAGGATTCATCGCATCGGCTGTCATTAGTGTCGTTTTCTGCGCCACGTCCCTCTCGGCACAGGGCGTGACGAAATATGTGCGCTACGCCTATAACGGCACCGATTCGTATGGCGTGCTGAAGGGCAACGCGATCCATGAGCTGCGGGGTGACATCTTCGAAACGGTGGAACTTACCGGCCGCACCGTCGCGCTGGCCAACGTGAAGCTGCTCATCCCCGTCCAGCCGTCCAAGATCATCGCGGTCGGCTTCAACTACAGGAGCCATCTTGGCGACCGCGAACCCGCACTGTATCCGGGACTATTCGCCAAGTATCCAACGTCATTGATCGCAACGGGCGAAGAGATTGTCTTTCCTCCCGGAGCCCACAACGTGCACTACGAAGGCGAGATGGTCCTCGTGATCGGCCGGCGCGCCCGGCACGTGTCCCGCGAGGCGGCTTTGGATTACGTATTCGGTGTGACGGCCGGGAACGACGTCAGCGAACGCGATTGGCAGTCCGGCGATCTCCAGTGGTTCCGAGCGAAGGCTTCGGACACATTCGGGCCGCTCGGGCCGGCCGTCGTTCGCGGCCTAAACCCTGACGATCTGTTGCTCCAGACCCGTGTGAACGGTGAAGTGCGCCAGTCGCAGCGGACGAGCGACCTCTTCTTTGACTCGTCGGACATCATCAGCTATGTCACTCAATTCGTGACGCTTGAGCCAGGAGACGTCATCTACACGGGTACACCTGGAGCAACCCAGGCCATGCAGCCTGGCGACGTTGTTGAGATCGAACTGGAAGGCGTCGGCATTCTGCGCAACACCATCGCTGACGCCGACACCCCGTAGCGCGCCAAGAAACAACGGAATCCTAACCTGCGGCCAGACATCCAGTCAGTGGCCGTTGATCGATACCGATACCCCTTACGGTCGGTCGTTGGCCAGCAGTATCTCAGTCGGCGCAATATTGTTCGCGCGAACGGGTGAATACCTAATCTAGCATCTGGCGCCGCCGGCTATTTGCTGTCCAAGTACTGGTTCTTTCCCTCTTCCCAGTCGTCCCGCCGCTCCGTGAAGAAGTCCCATACGATGCAGTCCTTGATCGCCCAAGCTTCGTGTTCGGCGTTTGATGGAATCACGAGCATCTCGCCCGGCTGAAGCAACACCTCTTGGCCGTCAATGCTCAGACGAATCGCGCCGGCAATGACGCAGGTGAACTGCTCAGCCGCATGGCGGTGTTTCGCCACGTGCGTGCCGTCGGCGAGTGTCAGCTGAGCGAAGGTCCCCTTACTGCCCCACAGAACACGTCGCTCGACGGAATTCGTTATCAGTTCGACCGGAATGTCATCCCACGTCACTGCTTTCATAATCGATTCACCTCTGCTCTGGCTGTGTCCCGTTGCCCCAGACAACTGCGTTACAATCCTGCGTAATCGGCTGGGAATCTTCTCATTAACCAAGGAGACGCTAAGTGCCGCTCCACAGGCTCACGTTCGCCGCGATAGCGCTGGCCATGGCTACGCTGGCCGCCGCGCCAGGATTTGATGATTCACGCTGGATTCAGTCTGCTGAGGACAACCGTTTCACCATGGCCCTCACCGGCGACTCCATCATCACCCGACGACTATCGGTCTATCAAGAACCGGAGTTTCTGGAAATGGTGAATCTTCTGCGCGGGGCCGATGTCGCCTTCACAAATCTCGAGATGCTGTTCCACGATTACGAGCCGTACCCGATGCACCAAAGCGGCGGCACCTACATGCGAGCGGCTCCGGCCTTGGTCAATGAACTAGTCTGGGCAGGGTTCGACATGGTCTCCCGCGCGAATAACCATACGGGGGACTATGGCACGCTGGGTATGGACCTGACCACGCGCTACGTCGAGGCGGCCGGACTCACGCAGGCCGGCATCGGACACAGTCTGGCCGAGGCGCGTGAGGCCAAATTCCTTGAAACGGCCGAGGCCCGCGTGGCGCTCATCTCGGTCGCGTCCACGTTCCCTGATCATTCGAGAGCTGGCCGGACTCGTGGTGACGTGCCGGCCAGACCTGGCCTCAACCCCCTACGATTCTCGACGACATACATCGTGACGCGCGATCGCCTCGAATCGCTCCGGGACACAATGCAGGAGTTGGGGTTTGCCGTGCCGAATGCAGGCGACCGGCTCACCTTCCGCGGCAACCGCTTTATTGTCGGCGACGACCCAGCCGTGCTGACCGAGCCTAATCCAGAAGACGTAAAGGAAATCTCTGCTGTCGTCGCCAACGCCAGCCGACTAGCCGACTACACGATCGTCACCATTCATGCCCACGAGGGTGATGGTGACCGCTCTGTGCCGGCACAGTTCTTGATCGCCTTCGCGCATGACATGATCGATGCGGGCGCGGATCTTTTCGTCGGGCACGGCCCGCACGTTGTGCGCGGCATCGAAATCAGGAACGGCAAGCCGATCCTCTACAGCCTTGCGAATTTCCTCTTCCAGAACGAAACACTGCAGCGCCTACCAAGCGAGAACTACGAGCCCTACGACCTAGATGGTAACGCGCACGTTGCTGATTTCAACGACTGGCGGTACGACAACGACACGCGCGGATTTCCTTCGCAACAGGAAATCTGGGAATCAGTAGTTGCCGTAGCCGAGTGGGACGGCAAGCGCTTGGCCGAGCTGCGCCTGCATCCGATCACACTAGGTTTCGGCGAGTCGCGTATGGTACGAGGCCGCCCAATGTTCGCCGACGCCGAACTCGGGAAGAAAATTATCGGCGATCTAGAAAGACTATCGAAACCATTCGGGACTAGGGTCGTTTTTAAGAACGGCGTCGGCCGGCTGGTCTTACCTCCTGCTAGCAGTGAACCCTAGACATAGATAGCAGCAAATGCCTGGCAGCAAGAGCTTTGCCTTTCACACCGAACTCCACCTCGTGGCGCTCACCGGCGTCAGAGCTCTTGGTGTCTCGGGTCTTCGCGCGGCTCTGCAAACACTTCCCGGTTCCTCGATCTTTTACCACACGCATCAGCAGTACCTAACCCACAACTTCGAGCAACCGATTTACTACAATGAGTTCGCGTTGTGGGCACACGAAACACTTCGAGAAGAGGCGCTTGCCGAGAAACTCGCCGCTATCGATCTACTGGCGTTCACCAGTATCCGTGAGCTGCGAGCGGCGCTGATAGCGACGATCGACGACCACATACCGAACATTTGGCGTCCAGGGTTCGAGTGTCGTCCGGACGATGCGTTCCACTTCTGCAAGTCAAAGAGTTTCATACTGCCGACCGGCATTATGGCGCGGGATTTGCCAGACTTTTTCGCCACGCTACCCCAGGTCAGCAACGCTTCGCTCTACTTCCATTTCTTCGAAGCTCGGCTGCGTTTACGGCGGCGGACGAACGACTTTTCGCGCTGGATCAAGGACTGCGGCCGCCCCGATCTCGCCGAGGCCGTCGAAAAGCTCGACCCCTACATCCGCACGCTAGACGAGCTCCGTGAGGCCATCATCGCAGTCGGCGACGAGATGCGGAAGCCCACATGAGTACCAGCCTCCAAGATTACCGTGCGGTCGTCGGCTCAGAAGTCATTGATGAATTGAAGATAGCCGCCGATCAGGTTAAGGACCGGAAGATCCAGCATATTAACTCGACGTTTGTCGGCGGCGGTGTAGCTGAGTTGCTAGCCCGGATGGTGCTGCTCTTCCGCGAGTTGGGCATCGAGACGACCTGGGATGTCATTAAGGGTGAAAAGCCGTTCTTTGAAGTCACCAAGGCGTTTCACAACGCGCTGCACGGCGGGCAGGAAACGATTACGGGGGCGATGTTCGACACGTATCGCGAGACGACCGCCCGAAACCTCGAAGAGATGGAAATTGTCGGGGACGTCGTCGTGGTTCACGACCCGCAACCCGCCGGCCTCATTGAGCGGCGCAGTAGTGACTGCCGCTGGATCTGGCGGTGTCACATCGACGTTTCGACACCCGACACGAAGGTGTGGAATTTCCTCAAACCCTACGTAGACCGCTACGACAGCTCGGTGTTCTCGATACCTGAGTTTTCACAGCAGCTAAAGATTCCACAGTTCATGATCGCCCCATCGATCGATCCGCTGAGCGACAAGAATAAGGAACTCCCCCAAGAAACGATCGACCGGGCCCTGGAAGGCTTCGGCTTGGACTCGGATCGCCCGATCCTGACACAGATCTCACGGTTCGACCGATTCAAGGACCCAATCGGAGTGATCCGGGCCTACCAGCTGGTTAAGCGACGCCGCGATTGCCAGCTCGTCCTAGCAGGTGGTGCAGCCGATGACGATCCTGAGGGCACCGAGGTGCTCCAGGAGGTGCAGAAGGCCGCCGACGGTGATAACGACATCCACATCCTGGCGTTGCCTCCGCACAGCGACATAGAGATCAACGCACTCGTTCGGGGCTCGACGATCGTGCTACAGAAATCAGTCAAGGAAGGCTTTGGTTTGACCGTGACCGAGGCACTCTGGAAGAAAAAGCCGGTGATCGCCGGTGCCGTCGGTGGGATCAAACTGCAGATCCTCAACGGCATCACGGGGTTCCTCGTCCACTCACCGGAGGGCGCCGCGAACCGGGTGATTGAGCTGCTGGGCAACCCCGAGCTAGGTCAGACGCTTGGCATGAACGGCTACCTGCACGTAAAGGAAAACTTCCTCACGACACGCCATATCCGAGACTATCTGCTGATGATCCTGGCGTTGGAAGAACCGGGTAAAGACCTGAGATACCTCACACCAGACTTCTGACCCCTTGTTCCAGGCGCCCACGCTACTCCGTCAGTTCCTCGTAAGCTACGTTGAGGACCGCTTCGAGGGTCAGCCGAGGAACCGGTGCGACGTGTTCCAGGAAGTCCGGTAGGACCTCGATCGCGGAAATCTCTTCCTGTGATTTCCCGGCCGCAATGCCGGCGTGTGTGTGCTCAAGTACGGCGGTCAGGTAATCCCGAAAGTGCATGAGATCGGCGCTCTCGCCGACGACCCCGAACCCCGGCTTGCCATGTCCGAACACGTAGGTGGTGTCCGACGTGTGCACGTCGGCCGCTCGTTCGAGTGAAGTGATCCAATTCGCGATCGACGCCCCGGCAGGTCGATCGATGAATGGGTGCACCCGATTGAACATCAAGTCGCCCATGTGCACGACGTTAGCGTTCTCGAAGTGTACGACAATGTCGCCGCCTGTGTGGGCCGGCCCATAATGACGAGCGGAGACAATCTCTGCCCCGAGGTGGATCCGCCAGTTTTCGGCGAACGTGACATTCGCATACGCCTGATCGGCCTCAGTGCTGGCCTGCTCGGCCGCGCGGCGCTGCAGTTCGGGTACTCGGGTGTGCGCAACGATGTGTTTGACGACGCGCTGAAACACCTGATTGCCAGCAGTATGATCACCATGGTGGTGCGTGTTGATCAGAATGTCGATCCCGCGTTCCGATCGTTCCAAGATCCCGTCGACGCAGACTTGTGCCGTGTTCGCAAACTGGCTGTCGATCACAACCGTGCCATCAGTTGACACCAGCCACCCGATCGTGCCCCCGCTGCCATTAAAGATGCCTACGTTGCTCCGAAGTGCCTCGAAACTGGTCTCCGAACTTTGCGCGAAGCCCGGAAGCCCCCGCAGCGCGCCCGCCGCGACGACGAGCGACGACCTCACAATGAAACAACGGCGATTAAGAATCACGATCAGGCTCCTGTCAAAAAATCTGATAGACCTCGGTTCGGCGGTAACGGCTAATCTTCTCACGTTTTCGCTGGCGGGTTTAGCCCGTCCGCGGTCAGGCGGCCGGCTACGAAATCAATACGATCTTCCCGATGTGCTTGCCGGTTTCCATCAGCCGGTGCGCCTCAGCGGCTGCCCTCAGTGGAAACGTCTCGTGAATAACCGGCCGCGCCTGGCCCCGTTCGAGGATCGGCCAAACTCTCCGATGCAGCGCCTGCGCGATCGCGGTTTTCTCAGTGATGGGTCGGGGTCGTAATGTGGACCCTGTCAGCATCAGCCGCTTCTGCATGATTGGGATCCAATTGATTGTCGTTTTTGGCCCGTTCAGAATCCCGATCTGCACCAAACGGCCACCGTGATTAAGCACGCTGACGTTGCGCGGTGTGTAGTCGCCTCCGACCATGTCGAGGACGACATCGACCCCTCCATTACCAGGCATGGCTTTAATGACCTCAACGAAATCCTCGTCACGATAGTTAATGGCCAAATCGGCGCCAAGTCGCTCGCAGGCCGCGCACTTGTCGAAGGTGCCAGCCGTGGCAAACACCTGCGCACCAAATGCCGATGCCAACTGGATCGCGGTCGTCCCGATTCCACTGGAACCACCATGCACGAGGATCCGCTCGCCGGCCACGAGCCGGCCACGATCAAAGACGTTGGTCCAGACCGTGAAGTAAGTCTCTGGCAGCGCAGCCGCTGAAACGACGTCGAGATCGGCGGGAATCGGCAGCGCGACCGACGCGGTGCCGACGCAGTACTCCGCGTAACCGCCGCCGGGGACAAGCGCGCACACCGGGTCGCCGACGCGCCAGCGATCAACTTCGGCCCCGCACTCGGCCACTGTGCCTGCGACTTCCAATCCTGGCAGATCGGATGCCCCGACCGGCGGCGGATACTTCCCCTGCCGCTGCATTATGTCGGGCCAGTTCACACCCGCTGCCACCACGGCGATCAAGATTTCACCACGGCCTGGTGTCGGTTTCGGCCGATCGACCGCGGTGAGAACCTCAGGGCCTCCAGGCTTAGAAATTTCGATGGCCAACATGGGGGGGATTCCACTATACCCGAGAGGTAGGCTTGAAGCTGCTGGCGAAGGCCCATGCCCCGGGTGCTACGCTCGGCACGTCGACCGTAAAGCCAGCGCCTTGCGGAAACTCCGGAAGGCTTATCAGGGATCCTGAAAAAGTCTCGGCATGACATCTACTACACCGTCACGGACAACCCGGGTAAGCTTGTTGGGCCTAGGCGTTTGTTTCTGTCAAGGAAACGGCGTGTCCTGCCGCGGCACTTCGGTCACTCTTGCGGCGGCAAGGAGATGCTGGCCGCGCCTCGGCTGAGTCGTTGCACGCGGTATTCGACACCGGGCGAAACGGGTCCATCGCCGGAAACCGCGCCATCGGACTAAAGAAGGAAGGAGTGTGCAAGATGAACATAGCGACGAAAATGACGGGCGCCGCGGTCGCGGCTGTGCTGTGGTTAACGTTTGCTGGAGATGCGGCTGCGCAGCAGGCCGGTTTTAAGATCTACATCTCGGCCGACATGGAGGGGGTGACCGGTGCAGTTACAAACGAACAGCTCGGACCTGACGGTTTCGAATACCAGCGGTTCAGGCAGTTCCTCACCGAAGAGGTCATCGCGGCCATCGAGGGCGCTCGGGAAGCGGGCGCCATTGAGATCCTGGTGAGCGACTCCCATGGCAACGGCCAGAACCTATTGATCGACCAACTACCCACGGACGTCCAAGTCGTCCGGTCCTGGCCTCGGCCACTCGGCATGATGCAGGGGATCGACGAAACGTTCGACGGCGCCATCTTCATCGGCTACCACTCCAGCACGACGAACCCGAATGGCGTCCGCGCCCACACAACCTCGAGCGCTCAGCTGACAGCGGTGCACGTCAACGGCGCCGAGATGACCGAGGGTAGCTTTAACGCGGCTATCGCTGGTCACTTCGGCGTACCGGTCATTATGATCTCCGGCGATGACGCGGTCGTCAGTGAGGTACAATCCTCGATCGGCGACATTGAGGGAGCCATCGTAAAGTGGGCGTATAGCTTCCACTCGGCTCGCACACTCCATCCCTCGGCCGGACGTGCGCTGATCCGCGAGAAAGCCCGCGCCGCCGTCAGTCGTATCGCAGAGTTTTCACCGTACAGGCCCGAGACACCAATCGAGTTCGACGTGACGTTCAAGAACTATCGTCCGTCTCAGCTCTTGGCTTATCTGCCACAGGTGGAGCGCACCGACTCGCACAGCATCCAGTTTGTTGGTGACGATATGGTCGAGGTCTCTCGCTTCTTCACCTTTATGATGAACTACAGCTCGTCGCTGGAACCGTAACTCATGAGGAACCGTTTGACGGTCCAGTCGGTGAAACCAACCGACAGGGCAACCGTAGCCACTTTCTGCCAGAACAGCCTCGAATCGTGCAACGCCACGTTCTGAACGGAGGCAGCGACCTGGACACAGTCGGATGCACCGCACGCAAGTAGACACGGTCTTCAGGTTTTACTAAACGGACAGAACGCTGGCTTACCCCACCGAGATATAGAAGCTACGCCGGTCAGTCTGTTCGGTGGAGACCACCCCTAACGCTACCGTACGATCTGCACAGCGAGAATCTCAACCCGTCGCAGCGGCGTCTCGCCGTCCAGCGGAAGGGACTCGATGGCATCCACGGTCGTCATGCCGTCGACGACGCGGCCGAAGACCGTGTACTCTCCGTCGAGCGAGCTCACCGTGCCTGTGCAAATGAAGAAGGAGGTCGACGCGCTGGCCGGGTCATCCCCTCTGGCCATTGAGACGATGCCGCGAACGTGCGGCGTGGCGGAAAACTCCGGCTGGAGGCTGGTAACGAAGCGCTGCTGGCTCTCGTTGAGTGGCCGCTCACGGCTGCCGAGCCAACCGGACTGGACGAGCATCCCCTCGACCACTCGATGGAACGACACACCGTCGAAGACGCCGAGCGAGGCAAGGCGGAGAAAATTACGGACATGCTCCGACGCAATGTCGGGCATGAATTCGATTGTGATCAGGCCGGCGGTGGTCGCGAGGATCGCCCGAAAGCCGGCCAGTTCCTCGACGCTGTCCACTGAGAACGGTGCCGGCTGACGCTTGTCACGAATGGTGACGGGTCGGATTGCGATCCGCTCGACGGCCTCTTTGGCGGTAATCTCCTGACGATTGAGTGCCGTTTCAAGCCCCGCCCTCATGTCCTGCACGTCATGGGCGCCGGCAGGCGTAACAAGGGAAGCCAGAATCGCGCCCGCCACGGCCGCGCGACACCGTTCACCGCAACGCTCGGATGTCGTAGGCATAGATCATGTCCTGGACTCTGAGAATTAGCTGACCCTCCGAGATGATGGGATGGCTCCAAGTGGGCAGCGGGCCAATCTCAAGCCGGAACCGTCCCAACTCACGGTAGCCGGTCGGTGACGCCTCCGCTAAGCCGACGACGCCGCGCTCGCTGAAAAGATACAGTCGGCCGTCGGCGTAAATCAGCGAGCCCTTTCCAACACTGCGATCTCGCCACGCAATCTTGCCATCGCTGAACCGCAGTGCTGTCAGTATGGCGCTCGAGAAACCGTAAAGGTGATCGCCGACCAGCACGGAGCTGCTGTGATGATTCCGCATGCTCGTGCTGTAGTAGACCTCCCTCGCACCCGCGCCACTCGGGCCGATCTCAAGGAGCGCCCCGCCACGGCCGTAGTTCGACGACAGGAATACCTGATTGCCACGAACAATCGGCGTGGCAATGTTGGCCGTCATGTTAGCGACACCGTCGTAGCTCCATAGGAGTCGGCCGTCGTCGATGGCCAGGCCGAGAGCGCGCTGCGCGGTCAAGAATATCGCCGAGTCGAACCCGCCGAGATGCTGGACCACGGCTGACGAGTAGGCCGCGCCGTCACTCTGGCTTCGCCAGACGAGTGAGCCGTCACGCTTGTCGAGTGCAACGATTGCGCCGTCATGGCCACCGGTGTTAACGAGCACACGGTCGCCAACGACCAGCGGCGACTCACTTAGGCCCCAATACGGGTTGTAGCCACCGTAGCGCTCAAGCACGTTGATCGACCAGGTGACCCGCCCGGTCGCCGCCTCCAAACACGTGAGGTCGCCCCGCGCACCCAGCGCATAGAGCCTGTCACCGTTAACAGTCGGCGTGCTGCGCGACCCGTCCCCCATTTCGTTGTTAAAGCGGCGTCCATGGGCCGTTGCCCAAAGACGGACGCCCGTCGTCGCATCGAGCGCGACGACGAACTCGCTGCCGCCCCGCGCACCCAGTGTGTACAACCGGCCATCCGATGCCGAGAACGAGGAAAAACCGATGCCGACGCCACTGGCGGTCCATGCGAGTGACGGGCCCTCTGCGGGCCAGGACTGTAGGAGGTCGGTCTCCGGAGAATGCCCGTCGCGATTCTGGCCGCGCCACTGATGCCATTCGGGCGTCTGAGCGGAAACGCGCACCGAGAAACACGTCGACAGAGCCACGATAGCGGCGACGAACACCACGATGCATGCGATGGCACGTTGCATCAGGAGCATCTATGTTATCCGCTTCCCCCAACACCGTGCGAGCCGAAGCCGCGCGCGTGCTAGGATGAAACTATGGCTTTGTTTGGCGAACATTCTTCCGTGGCCCCGGATGACGAGCGCAAATCGTCTCACGCTGGCGGCTGGCTCATCGTCGTCCCGCTACTTCTCGTCGCCGCTTCGGCCGGCGCGTACTTGCTCTTCTCGTCGTCTGAGAAGGCAACACCCATCGTCGTCGAGCGTGTGGTACCGGCGCCCACGCCAAGACCGGAGCCCGAACCCGAGCCGGTTCGCCCGGCGCCAGCACCGCCTGAACCTGAGCCCGATCCCACGCCGCCGCCGCCGGAGCCGACCAACGTCCTCCGGGTAACAAGCGACGTTGACGGAGCACACGTCTTCCTCGACCGACGCTTCTTGGGAAATACACCGTTCGATATGGCCGATCTCGAGCCTGGGATGCACCGGTTGAACGTCGCCGCACAAGGCCACGAAGGGGTCGTCAAGACGATCGACATTTCCGACGAGCCGGTGGAGCTGAACATCGAGTTTCGGATTGTGCGGCTCGACGAAATGATCGACGTCATCCATAAGCATCGTTTTGGATCGTGCCAGGGGCGTCTCGTGGCAAACCTCCAGGGCTTCCACTACCAAACCGCACACGACGACGCGTTCGCTGTGCCGCTCAATCAGGTCGAGTCGTTCGAGATTGACTATCTCGATCACACCCTCTACCTGAAGGTGCGTGGCGATCGCGACTACACTTTTACCGACGAGCAGAAAACGGCCGACCCACTGTTCGTCTTTCACCGCGACGTCGAGAAGGCACGCACGCGTTTGGCGCAGGGCGACCGGCCGGCCGGCGATAGCCAGTAGCGGCGGTCACCATGCCGACCCGTTGTCCTTGGGCCGGCACCGACCCACTCCGTGTCGCCACCACGACGCCGAATGTGAGTTCCGCAGCATGACGACCGGAGGATTTTCGAGATACCCGTGCTGGAAGACGCCCACGCCGGCCTGCAGTTGATCACCACAAACGGCGGGGCCCTGAATGCACTGCGCAGCCTGATCGATCGAAATCAATCTTGGACGACGGCTCGCTTGCTCCGGTGGTGATCGCGCACCGCGCGGGCGAGCCTCTTACTCAAATAGACTTTTGATTCGCGGTTGTCGCGGGGGTTGACCTCGTACTTAACGACGTCGAACTCAAGATTGTCGAGCACGCTACGCATGACGTAGAACTTATTTTTTGTCTTGACGAGAATCTCATCAAAGCCGTTGTCGAGTGCCCAAGCCTCCTGTGCCTCGCTGAGCGCGCGGAAATGTCCCTGGCCACGCCAGTCGCGCCGCGTTGCGCCGATCCAGCTATAGAGAATCTTTCGGTCGCGGAACTCAACGCAATCGTGCAGCCGCACGACGAGGTCCTCCAGCCTCGGATCAGCCTCTTCGGCCCGAAGTTCGTGCGCGACTTTGTAGGAAACAGGCACGACGGTCGCGGGGTCGTTGGGTAACGGCGCCTCGGCCATGAGGATCTGATGATCGCGGCCATCCAAGCGCTGAATCACTTCAGCTGATGTCTTCCGGCGAGGAAATTCGCCGAAGTGCTCCTCAATGTACTGGATCTCTAGGGCACCCTGCTGCAACGGGTACTGTCTGATGTGGTATTCCATCGACCCGGTCATCCCGCACCACCCACGGCTACCGCTCGACGTTCGCGGGCATCTTACGCGAGATTCGTTGCCAGCCAGCGCTCGACCTCGTCGACCGGTCGTTTTTTCCGCGTGGCGTACGCTTCCACTTGATCCTGACCGATTCGCCCGACGGTGAAGTATCGTGCCTCCGGGTGACTAAAATAGAGGCCGCTCACGCTGGCCGCCGGCGTCATCATGCACGATTCAGTCAGCCCGATACCGGCCCGGCCGGCGTCGAGCAGTTGGAACAACTTGGCCGTCTCGCTGTGATCCGGACACGCCGGATAGCCGAACGCCGGCCGGATACCACGAAACCGCTCGGCGAGAAGATCGTCATGGGTTAGCTGCTCTGCTACGCCGTATCCCCATTCGCGGCGGACCCGCAAATGCAGGTACTCCGCGAACGCCTCAGCCAGCCGGTCGGCAAGGGCCTTCGCCATGATCGCATGGTAGTCGTCGTGATCGCGCTCGAACTCCGCGACGACGTCCCCCACCCCGAGACCGCCCGTCACGGCGAAGGCTCCGAGATGGTCAGCGAAGGGGCTGTCGCGTGGCGCAATATAGTCGGCAAGGGAGCGGTTCGGCCGGCCCTCAACCATCACGCCCTGCTGCCGAAGCATCGGGAACTTGGCCAGCGCGTGTGTCCGATCGGCGTCGGCGTAAGCCACGATTGAATCTTCGTCAGCATCGGCCGGCCAAAACCCGTAGACGCCCCGCGCTGAGATAAGACGCTCGCCCACTATCCGGCCGAGCAGGGCCTGAGCATGACCGTAGAGCTCTCGCGCCGCCGGCCCATATGTTGGGTGATCCAAGATCTGTGGAAATCGCCCCTTGAGCTCCCATGTCGAGAAGAAGAACGTCCAGTCGATGAACGGGACGATCTCGTCCAGCGTCACACTGTCCAGCACCCTGGCGCCAGTGAACAGCGGCACGGGCAGTTCGGCAGCGTCCCAATCGAGCCGGAGACGATTGGCCCGCGCTTCGTTGAAGGGCAGCAGGGGCTTCGCCTTCCGGCTGGCAAAGGTCTCCCGGAGCTCGGCCTGTACCCGGCGGTTATCTGCGTCGAACTCGTTCCGGGCCGACGAATTCAGCAGCTTCGACACGACGTTGACCGCGCGGGACGCATCCAGCACGTGAACCGTGCTTTGGCTGTACTCCGGCGCAATCTTGACTGCCGTATGCTGCCGGCTCGTCGTGGCACCGCCGATCAGCAGCGGCAGCGAGAGGTTGCGCCGCTCCATTTCCTTTGCCACAAGGACCATTTCGTCAAGCGACGGTGTAATGAGGCCACTCAGACCGACGAAGTCAGCCTCCTCGTTGGCAGCCCTCTGGAGAATTGTGTCGCACGGCACCATGACGCCGAGGTCGATGACCTCGTAGTTATTGCAGCTCAGGACAACGCCGACTATGTTCTTGCCGATGTCGTGCACGTCGCCCTTCACCGTCGCCAGCACGACCTTGCCTCGCGACGCCGCGTGACCTTGCGTCCGCTTCTCAGTCTCCATGAACGGCTCGAGATAGGCCACCGCCTTCTTCATCGCCCGCGCGCTCTTCACGACCTGTGGCAGAAACATCTTGCCCGCCCCGAACAAGTCTCCGACGACTTTCATCCCGTCCATGAGCGGCCCCTCGATGATCTCTAAGGGGCGCGGATACTTCTGCCGCGCCTCTTCGACGTCGGCGTCAATGAAATCAACGATGCCGCGCACGAGCGCGTGCGACAGCCTGGCTTCGATGGAACTCTCGCGCCAAGACAGGTCGGCCGCCCGCTTCGTGCCTTCGCCCTTAACCGACTCGGCAAATGCCACCATCCGTTCGGTGGCATCCGGCCGACGGTTGAAAATGATGTCCTCGACGTGCTGCAACAACTCGGGCGGGATATCTTCATAGACAACGAGCTGCCCCGCGTTGACGATTGCCATGTCCAGACCGGCCTGAATCGCGTGATATAGGAAGGCCGAGTGGATCGCCTCGCGAACGACGTTCTGGCCCCTGAACGAGAACGACAGATTGCTGACGCCGCCGCTCACCTTGACACCTGGACACGAGGCCTTAATGCGCTTCACCGCCTCAATGAAGTTGATTGCGTAGTCGTTGTGTTCCTCGAGTCCGGTAGCGATCGCCAGAATGTTCGGGTCGAAGATTATGTCGTGCGGGTCGAAGTCGAGTCGCTCGGTCAGCAGTAGATAGGCGCGCTCGCAAATTTCGACCTTGCGGTCGACTGTATCGGCCTGCCCAACCTCGTCGAACGCCATGACGATGACACCCGCCCCATAGCGTTGAGCTACCCTCGCCTTGCGCAGAAAATCGTTCTCACCTTCCTTGAGACTGATCGAGTTGATGACCGACTTGCCCTGAACACATTTCAGCCCGGCCTCAAGGACCGACCACTTCGAGCTATCGATCATCACCGGTACCCGCGCAATCTCAGGCTCCGTAGCAATGAGGTTCAGAAAGCAGGCCATCACCTGTTCGGAGTCGAGCATTGCCTCGTCCATGTTGACGTCGAGGAGGTTCGCACCGCCGCGCACCTGCTCCACGGCAACCGTGGCAGCCTCCACGTACTCCGCGTTCGTGATGAGGCGCTCGAAGCGTTTCGACCCAGTCACGTTCGTCCGTTCGCCGACCATCTGAAAGTTGCTGTCGGCATCGAACGTCAGTACTTCGAGGCCAGCGAACTGAGTCAGCCGCTCAGGCGTCGGCACGACGCGGGGCGGCAGACCCGAAACGGCTTGCGAGACCGCTCGGATGTGGTCAGGCGTAGTTCCACAGCAACCGCCAAGGATGTTGACGAAGCCGCTGGCGGCGAACTCCCGGAGCAGTTGGCTCGTCTCGTCTGGCCGTTCGTCATATTCGCCGAAAGCGTTGGGCAAACCGGCGTTTGGGTAGCAGCTCACGTAGGTGTCGACCAAACGCGACAGTTCGGCCAGATACGGTCGCATCTCGCGCGCGCCGAAGCCGCAGTTGATACCGACCGAAAAGGGCCGCGCGTGCCGGGTGGACACATAGAATGCGTCGATCGTCTGTCCCGACAGGGTCCGGCCACTGCGGTCGGTCACCGTCACCGATAACATTACCGGCACGTCATGCCCACGCTGGTCGAACACGTCGTTCAGCGCGACGATCACCGCCTTGGCGTTGAGCGTGTCGAAGATCGTCTCGACGAGAAGCAGGTCCACGCCACCATCGAGCAGACCGCGCGCCTGCTCCACGTAGGCGTCCCGCAGCGCATCGAACGTGATTGCCCGAGCGGCCGGGTCGTTCACATCGGGCGAAATTGACAGCGTGCGATTCGTGGGACCCATGGCGCCCGCGACGAATCTTTGGCGATCCGGCGTCCGGTCGCTCCACTCCGTGGCGGCCCGCTTGGCGATCCGCGCGGCCTCGAAATTCAACTCGTAGACGACCGCCTCAAGGCCGTAGTCGGCCTGGGAGACCGACGTTCCGTTGAACGTGTTGGTCTCGATGATGTCGCTGCCAGCCTCCAGATACTCGTGGTGTATGTGCTCGACTACCTCCGGCCGCGTCAGGGCTAGAAGGTCGTTGTCGCCCTTGAGGTCGTGAGCGTGGTCACGGAACCGGGCACCGCGGAAGTCGGCCTCCGACAACCCGCGCTGTTGGATCATCGTCCCCATCGCGCCGTCAAGCAAAAGGATCCGCTCGGCAAGCAGCCGGGCGAGCTGGAAACGCACGTCCCCCCTGCTCTTGGCGGCAGCGTCCGATCGTGGCTTTTCTGACATCACATTCGATCTATCGTCACTTGGCTGGCTGAACTACGCGGCCGGGGTGGCCTTTCGTCGGCGCGCGGGGCGCCGCGCCTTGTGGACCACAATCCGTGTGCCGCTAGCGACCAGCACCGTAAACGGATCGCCGGAGAGATGGGCGCCGACCTTTACCGTCACGTCGGTCAGGCCGCTCCGACGCATCAAGTCGGCGAGCTTCTCGTCCGCGAACCCAAGCCACCGGTCTCCTAACCGTTCCTGCACCCATCTCTGATCATGGGCACGCAGATCGAGAATGAGGACGCGTCCGCCCGGCCGCACAATGCGGGTCGCTTCGGCGATCGCCCGCGCAGGGTCGTCGGCGTGGTGCAGCGCCTGCGACAACACTGCGGCATCCACGTCAGCATCTTCCAACGGCAGCCGATCGAGTTCGCCCCGCTTCCAGACGACGTTGGAGACCCGGCGGCGCCGTGCCAACGCACGCGCCCGCTGCAGCACCCGATCCGACCGGTCGACCGCGACGACGCGGCGGGCCCACCGCGCCACCTCGAGAGTCAAGAAACCTTCCCCGCATCCCAAATCGGCGACCTCCATCGGCGGCAGCAACAAACCGAGCGCTCGCGCCCAAGCAGCCCAACTACGACCAGGCACGAATTGGCGGCCCTCGCTAGCGTCCGGGCTACCGTGCCCTTCGACCGACTCGCGGCGTATCCTCAACACCTCGCGCA
The DNA here is from genome assembly GCA_002296225.1 of Acidobacteria bacterium UBA823. GTDB lineage: Bacteria > Acidobacteriota > Vicinamibacteria > Vicinamibacterales > UBA823 > UBA823. The sequence goes on from DBHR01000087.1 coordinate 59,140, forward strand.
GCTGAGCATCGTCGGCGCACGCGACCGGCGTATGAGCCACGTCAGCAAACTGCGTGCGCAGTACAGACCACAGCGGGGCCAGCCGGTCATCCGTTTCTAAATCTGATGACCGGCGATAGTAGACAAAGCCGCCGTCCCGTGATTCGGTGACAAGGCCAGCTTCCTTCAGGAGCCCCAAGTGCCGCGACACACCCGACTGGGCAATTCGCAGAATGTCGGTCAGCTCCGTCACATTGAGCCGCTCGGCCGCGAGCAGGCGCAGCAAGCGAAGTCGCGCCTCATCGCCGAACAGGCGGTAGAGCGAGCTGAGGTGCTTCATTGAATCTATAAATCTATATAAATAGATATATATTTACAAGAGTCAGCCAGCGGCCCCTGATTCCAGGGCCAAAATCACATAGGATCGTCCGGGTTGGTCCACTGTTTACTGTATGACTCGCGACCCGAAAACGGCCGAACTCAACGCCTGGCTCTGGCTATTCTGCGGTTTGCTCTCTCTCCCGGGACCGATTGGCCTCGCACTTGAGGCGTCCCAGACGGTCGGAAGCCTCGCGTATGGCGACGTGGCCCATGCGACGGCGCTGGCGGTGCGCGTTGCCCTGACCGGACTGGGCGTCGCTGCTGCCCTGGCGCTCGTCCGCCGGCACAAAGTCGGACTCACTCTGGCCCGAGCTTCGCTGGCGACATCGGTGGCGTTCGCACTGACGCGCGCGGCGACGCCGTTCGTGCCGTCGAGCTTCGCACCGAGCGACGAATGGATCCGCTTTGGCGCCGTTGCGCTGCACGCAGCCGGATGGTGGACCTACCTAGCGACTTCTGGCCGGGTCCGCAGGGTCTACGGAATCAAATGAGCCCTTAGGTCTTGAGACTTGGAATTTAAGGCATAGTAAGATGCTCGTTCCATCGCGACGCTTTCCAGTCGCGTTGCGGCACTCACGAAGTCGAGGAACTTTCAGCCGTGCATCCGTTGCGTTCGTCTGCGATCATTTGGGCGTTCATGCTGGCCGGCGTCAGCGGCTTTATCGGTGCACCTGGTGTGTCGGCCCAATCGAGATCCGGTCAGTCCTACTACGTCTACGTCTGCGCCGAGTCGGATGATGAAGTCACCCTAGTTCGGTTTGGACCCGGCGGCGCCGAAACGGTCAAGCGAATTCCGGTCGGCAGTTTTCCAGCCGAAAACGAGGGGCCGCACGGTATCAACGTTTCTCCCGACGGACGGCACTGGTACGTCTCGCTCGCCCACGGCCTGCCGTTCGGGAGCGTACACAAGTACGAGACCGGCACTGACGAGTGGGTGACTGACGTCACGCTCGGTATGTTTCCAGCCACGCTCGACATCGCCGCCAGCACCGGTCTGATGTACATAGTCAACTTCAACCTACACGGCCCGATGGAACCGAGTACCGTGTCGGTCGTCGAAACGCGCAGCATGACCGAGGTTGCGCGGGTCGAGACCGGCGTGATGCCGCACGGCGCTCGGCTCAGCCTTGACGGCCGTCGGCTTTACACGGTCAGCATGATGGACGACGAGTTGGTCGAGCTTGACGCACTCACGTTCGCGGTGTCGCGTCGGCTCGCCCTCGCCGACCACGTTGGGGGCAGTCACGCTGGATCGGACAGGGCGGGAATGGCCGGCCTAGTCCAGCCGACCTGGGCGAGTCGACCGACGTCACAGGGCAAAGTCTACGTGACGGGCAACGCATCGAACGAGATCTTCGAAGTCGATCTCGATTCCTGGACCATTACTCGGCGGTTCGAGGACACCGGCGCAGGTCCCTATAACCTCGACGTTACCACTGATGGACGGACGCTGGTGGTGACCTACAAGAAAGGCGCGGCCGTCGGTTTCTGGGATCTTGAGAGCGGGCGTGAGCTAGGCCGCGTCGCGACGTTACGCACCGTGCCGCATGGCGTGACGATTACCCCTGACAGCCGCTATGCCTTTGCGACGATCGAGGGTGTCGGTGGCGAACCCGGAGGGGTCGAGGTCTACGACATCGAGACGCGGGAACGCGTCGGCAACGTTGAAATCGGCAAACAGGCGGGCGGCATCGCATTCTGGAAGACGGAACCCTGAGGCCATCCTCCGAGGGGCCGGCGCCCCAAGACCGCGCGTTAGGAAGGGTTGACGCGATCGGTTTTGGCCCGGCGCTGTTTGAGTATCTCGTCGACCAGGAACAAATCGGTCAGCAGCGTGCGGACGTGGATCGATGCGTTCAAGTTGTCCACGAGCTGCGAACTGATCGCAGGCTGTGCCAGAGCGAGTCGTATGGCGGCCTGAGCAGCTTGGGCATCGCGCTCAAGCATCCTAATAAACGTTTCATACGCGTCGGCTGACTCAACCTTCGCCTCGACCACAAGCCTCCGAAACACGTCGGCGAGATCAGTGAGCGCGGTGTCCGTACGGACGAGATAGTCGCGCACCTGCCCACCAGTCTGGGAACCGGGGTCGCCGGAGACGCCTTGCGCGGCGTACGCCAGCATGTACTCGTAGCTTTCTTCGATGGCGTTGCACCGGTCGTGCAACTCATCTTGCGCCGTCTTCGCCAAGACTGATCTCGAGGCCGCGCCCGCTAGTCCTGAGCCGAGTTCCCCTCGGGCCGAGCGACCCACTGCTCGGGGTCGTGGTGCTCGCTGTAGTGGCGGCGGTCGATCCAGCCCAAGATCATCGACCACGTGATCCACCGTTTCTCAGGACGGAGGCCGAAGTAGATATGGGCAATGATGAGCGTCACCAGCGAGACGGATGACAGCCCGTGCACTACATAGATCATCCCCCAAGTCTGGTCCGCAAACAGGTAGGGGTCACGAGCCCAAAGTGGCGTCTCGATACGGACGGTCATGAGTATGCCCGTGACGATCACAAGAAGGCCGGTGAGCATGATGGCGTGATGGTAAAGCCGGTTCTCAAGGGGGTATTTGGCGTGCTTTCGAGGTGCCGGCGCGTCCTGCCCGACGCTGCGCTTCAAGCGGCGCACGGCGTCAGTGATGTCCTTGGGGCCGATCCACATCGACCACAGATCCAGCCAGAACGACGCGTGGATGATGTGGTAGATGATCGACAGCGTGAGCACGATGCCGGCAACCCAATGGATCGTAACCCACGGAAACTGAACGCCGATCACCGGAAGGAATCCGGTAAACAACAGCACCAGCATCGCCGCCGCCATGATCCAGTGAAACGCGCGCGACGCGAACGAATGACGCGCCACTTTCTTCGGCAGGTGGGTCAGCGTCGCATCGTCAACCGCCGCGACCTGCTCCTTGGCAAAGAACGCGAACCACACAGCGTGCGCGACAACAAAAATTACGCCTAGGAAGGACGCCAGGTACAGCAAATCCCACGAAATGCGTATCAGGATCTCCTGGCCCCATGGATCGGGGCCCCACGTCAGGAAGTTCATCTACTTACGCCTCCACGCGAATCGAACGCTTCACCAGATTCCTCATGAGCGGAATCTTGTATGCGTTCTGCCGAAGGGGCCGCGCCCCGCGAACGGCCATCTCACCGGCACGCTCGGCCGTCGCCTCGTCCTGTGAGGCACCGCGGATCGCATCCTCCACCGCAGTCAACCGCATCGGATACGGCGCCACGCCGTTGACCGCTACCCGGGCATCTTCAATCGTGCCACCACTCACGCGAATGGCTGACGCCACATTAACCAGCGGGAAATCCCACACCTGCCGGTCTCGCACTTTTTCAAAGTAGAACTTCGCACCGGCCCAAGTCGACGGGATACGGATCGACGTCAGGAGGTCACCGGGCTGTAAGACGGTCATGCGCATAATGTCGATGCCCGGGCCGATGAAGTAATCCTCGGCATTAACAACGCGCTCGCCATCGGCGGTCTGCACCACCATCTTCGCGTCGAGCGCGATGAGCGCCGGCGCAGTATCTGACGGATTCACGGCCACGCAGCGATCCGCACCAAAGATGGCATGCTCCCGGTTCATCGACGTCGGCGTGTCGGCGTAGCAGATATTGCCACCGGCCCGATAACAGGTCCACCCGTCACGGTAGTACCAACACCGCGTGTCCTGAGAATTGTTACCGCCAAGCGTGCCTTGGTTTCGGATCTGCGGTGAAGCAACGAGCTCCGCCGCCTTACTCAGAAGGCCATAGTGTTCACGAACCTCAGGGTGACGGACCACGTCGGTCAACGGGGTCATTGCGCGGATTTCCAGACCATCGGCCGTGGATTCGATGCCCTTAAGCGCTTCGATGCCACCGAGGTCGACGACGACCGCAGGTCGCTTAACGCGATCCTTAAACCAGTCAAAGGAGTCCAGGCCTCCAGCCATCACCCAAGCCTGCTCACCGTGCTCTCGGAGCAACGCCGTGGCATCTTCCACGCTAGCCGGCTGGAACAGTTCAAACACGGGCATCATGTCGCGAATCACGGCCATGATGAATACCTCCTCCTAATATGCGCGGACAGCAGCGGCCTGATCGGCCGGCGGCCATAACGCATTCGAACTCAGGTCCACATCCAGTCGTCGAAGCCCGTCGCGCCAGACCGTGCCCCCATCAACTTCCGAGCCAGTCTCCATGGTGAGGCCTTGCCCGAAAGCTCTACGCGTAAGGTCACCGTCGGCCATACTTACGCCTGCCGCATGTTCTCGGCTGCCCGCTCCATTGTGGTCAGGATCTTGTCGTAGTCCGCGCAACGGCAGAGATTACCGGACAGCCCGTGCGCCAACTCGGCACGCGTCGGATTCGGGTTCCCTTCCAGGAAACCAACTGTGCTCATGACGAACCCGGACATACAGAACGCACATTGGAAGCCCTGCTCGTCGACCACAGCCTGCTGCACCGGATGCAATGTGCCGTCCTCAGCAGCTAGCCCTTCGATCGTTTTAACCTCACGGCCGCGCACGCTCTGCGTCAGAATCGAGCATGAGTAATGCGGGACACCGTCAAGCAAGACAGTGCAGGCACCGCACTCGGAGCGGTCACACCCGAGTTTCGTGCCGGTCAGCCCTAGCTTGTAGCGCAGTGTCATCGCTAGGGTTTCCTGCTTCATAACGTCCACGCGGCGCTGCTGCCCGTTGACGGTCAGCGTAATCAAACGCTCGACCGCGCCTGGCGAGGTTGGCTGGGCAAAGAGGGCACCCACGCCACGAAACATATAGTTCGCCGAGCCCACGGCGGCACCGGCCGCAATCACGCCCTTGATGAAATTCCGCCTCGACACGCCCGGGTCAATCGCTTCAGTGATCTCGATGTCTGCCATGGGTCCGATCACCTTTCTAAACATTCAACGCCGGAAAACCTATACCCAATCGGGAGAAGATAGAACCTGCTCCGCAGTCCACTCTCAGGCATACGCTCCGCCCTTACGACCGCGCACCGAATCATACTACGCGCATGAGTGTAGAAAAAAGCCAATATTCTGGCCTGGAACCCTTCATTTCGAGGTCGGCCGTGGACACTGGGCCCTCCGACTGGCTCCACAGGAGAAAACAGTTCCTTTCCCTCTTTTTTCGCCCATATATCTTAGGGGCTTTCAGCCTAAGAGCCTTCTGGCCCGCAATCGGCTCGATTCGGTGAGTACCGCGACCAGAGGCGGTCTCGGCTGCAGCAAACGCGGCTCCACTCGCAAGGTGGACGGTTGCTAGAAGGAGCCGCACACGGGCCAACATGCCGAACTCCCGCCATTGTCCTTCTTCGGGCTACCGGAGTGCCTAGTCAGGCCTGCAACGGTGGTGCGTCGTCAGTAGTCGCCTCAAACAGCCGGATCCGCCGAAGGAGTAAATCGAGCAAGTAGAGCGCTAAGGCCAACGCGGCCAGATACGGCCACAGCGAAACCGGCCGCACCGTGCGGGGAATGTTGTCCTCAAAGATTTTTTCTGGCGACGGCGCAAACGCGCCACCCGTGTCCCGGGCGACGGCCTGCAGTAGTTCAACGTTGGCTGGCCGAAACCGGTATTCGTCCGGATACGAGTAGAGGATCGAGCGGCCGACCTCAGTGCCGTCTGCGAGCACGGCGTTGAACGTGTGGTCATCTCCGGCCCCGAGCGTCACCCTGGCCGCATACGACACCGGCCCCGCGCGCTCAATCTCGACGGCCGTTGCCGCACCGTCGCCGGCGGCCCACCAGACCGTCGGCGGAGTCTCCGCTTGGGCTACGGCCGGCGGAATGTCGATGGTGATGCGAGCCTGGTCTCCCTCGCGCCTGACCGTAAGTGCTCTAGCTCGGTCGTCCGAGCCGTGCATCGTCTCGCGCACAAGCTGAGTCCAGAACTTACCGTAACCCAGCCACTGAAGCCACTCGGTCGCCCATCGGTTCTTGACGTCCGAGGTGAACGCCACCACGCGTCCGAGCCCAAACTGCCACCGCGCCAAGATTGGATCATCCCTACCCGAGACAAGCAGTGCCTCGGACGTCTCTTTTAATTGGGCGCTGAAGTAGCCGCGCAGCGGTGGTGAGGAGGTGAAATCGATCCCCTTGAACATTTCGGCTGGCTTCAGCACAACTGGGTTGAACGGTTCCTCGACTAGGGTCGGCTGCGCGGCCCGGCGCGTTTCTCTAGCGAAGACCTGCGGCACTTCTTGCGCGTCCTCGACCACGTAACCGCGTCCCTTTCCCCAGTCCGCAATATTGGCGAGCAGTTCGCGGTCGGCCTCCTTCCCCATCGCAACCGTCGAAACGGTTATGCCTGTCTCAGCCATCTTCGTGACGAGCCCTTCATAGTCATCGGGATACGTCCGGCCGTCCGACAGCAGGATGACGTGCTTCAAGCGACTCTCGGCCACTTCGAGACTGAGAAAGGCCTCTTCGAGCGCGGGGTACACGTTGGTGTGGCCACTTGGCATGATCGTGCTGATCTTGTTCTTGATCCACTCACGGTTCGACGCGCGCTGCAGCAACACCGGCCAGTCGAGGCTGTTGTTGAACGCCACAACCCCTATCTGGTGATCATCGGCGAGCACATCGATCGCGGCCTTTGAGGCCTCCTTCGACAGTTCGATCTTCTCGCCCACCATGCTCCACGATTTGTCGAGCACGATGATGAGCGCAAACTCCTCCGGCCGTTCCTTCACAGTGAACGTAATCGGCAGGAGGGCTTCGACCACACTGCCAGCGTAACCTTCCTCTCCGTACATCGCATCGCCGCCAGCCATAATGAAGCCGCCGCCAAGATCGCTCACGTAGCTCGACAGCGCCTCCATCTGTTTCGTGCTCAGTGCGTCAGCCGCAACATCGCTGACGATCACTGCAGCATACGGTTCCAGGCTCGCCGCATCGTCGGGAAGTGCCGTAGCCAACCCCGTCTTCACCGTCAGCCCTCCGGCTTCGAGCGCCGCGGTTAAGAACCGCTGACTCTGGACGCGGCCTTCAACATAAAGCACCTGGGGCCGCTCCGCGATGGCAATCGACCGGCGGACCCGGTTGTTCTGCGCCAGCACGTCCCCGACTGTTCGAAGACGCACGACGAGCTCGGCGGCTCCGACCTCATCGAGGCTACCTTTCAGTATCACCTCCTGCGCTCCCGAAGAGAGCTGCAGCGACCGAGCGTCGAGAGTTGACTCACCCCACAGAACCTCAATGACCGCCTGCGTTTCGGCTTGCGCGTGAACGCGCACGACGACGGGGAATGGTTCGTCGACGGTCGCCACGTCGGGTATCCGGACGTCATCGACCCAAGCGTCGCCGACGTCTCTCGGGTCGAGCGGTACTGTGTACACGGCGATCCCCTGCTGTTGCAGCGAGCCCAGGGCATCGATGAGCTGTCCGTTCGTCTCATGGCCGTCGGTCATCAGAACGAGACGCTTGACTTGGTTCGGCGCGAACGCACGCGCGGCGTCGCGAACCGCCAACTCAAGGTTCGTACGCCCCGCATCATCCGACAAAGACGGCAGCGGCGCGTCGACCTGACTACCGAGCGCCTCGACAGCTTCTAGGTCATCGAGTGTGGCGGTCGTCGCGGCGAACGTCATCGCCTGCCAGTGGTCGGCCCGGCCCTTGCGAATCGCCGCTGCCATCCACTGCGAGGCCGTCGCGGCCGACTCGGGCGACACGCTGGCTGACTGGTCGAGCAGATAGACCACCGACAGCCAACGCCCAGAGCGCTCCCACGTCGGTTCCATTAGGGCGAAGGTCAGGAGCAGCAACACCGCCGAACGCACCACCGCCTGCAGCGCGCGCTGGTGCGCCGTGAACCCGGTGAACGAGTGCCGCTGGACCAACCAGACCAACGGCAGCAGCGCCAACAGGACGATCGGCCAGTACTGCCCAACAGAAATGTTCATGACTAACTCAGCATCTACATAGCGGTCTGATAGTTGGTGCTGTTGTTGCCCTCTCCTCCACTGGTGCTCTGGCGAACGGCGCTGGCCATATCATTCCAATCGCCTTCACACGGTGATTCGCCGGTGGTATGTCCACCACTCGAGGGCAACCAGAGCCAAAGCCAACCCCAACAGATACATCCACAATTCACTCGAGAGCCAGCGGCCGGTTGGCCACTCGAGATTTTCGCGGCCGGTCAACGTCACACCGTTCACGTCCGAGAGCCCTGTTGGCAGATTCGCTACCACGTAGGCGCGCGCCGCACCGGCTGAGGCCACGTAGAGCCCCGGTGCCGACGCCTCAAACAGCGTACTTCCAACCCGCGGCCGGGCTGGCAAATCAACCCCGTCGAACGTCGTGACCGTTGCGTCGGCCAGGAGTACATCCACCGTCCCAAGTGACCGCCGCAGCGGCAGTGCCTCACCCGCGAACCAAGCCAATACGTTCTGCATAAACATTGGGAAGCTCGGGCGCACTGAAAAATCCGAGTCGTCAAGCGTGAAGTTGACTGCCACCCACTTTGGCACATCCGAACTCGTCACGATTAGCGGTGTCTGGCCAGCGGATGCCACAACCCGAGTTGTTGCATTGGTCAAGAACTCGAGATGCCGCGCGTCGGTAATCTGCAGATCGACCATTGAGACGAACTCCAGAATCGGATGGGTCTCGTCCCAACTTGTCACCCCCGTCATCGACACCCGCAGCGGCGACACCGTATCGGATCCCGCCAGCCACGACCGGCCTGGCGGCCGGAACAACAACGCGGGCTGAGCTGGCTGGACAAGCGGCGCGAACTCGTCGAAGACATAGAGTTCAACCGACTCGTCACCGGTGTAGAAGTCTGGGTGGACCACGTGAAGGTCTACGCGCTCGTCGAGCGCGAGCAGCGTTTCGAGAAAATTATTGCCGGTCGTGACCAACGCAACCCCGACGTCTCGCGGTGGCCGCAAGTAATCCACCGCTTCGTCATCAATGGCGAGCGCGTCACCGTCGGTCGTCACGCGGGCACGGATCACGCCCGTCGGTCTACCGCTCAGTGCGATCGTGCGGGCGACGGTATCCCGGGCGCCGACCGTCACCGTCTCAGCAAAGTCAACGTCGCCGTCATCCTCAAGCAGTAAGTAGACGTTCTTCGCCTCCGGAGAATGGTTCACCACGCTGAGTCTGACGTCATAGCCCGACGGCTCGCCCGCGCGCACGACCACCTTAAAGTCAGCAACCGCTACGTTGTCGGCCAGTTCGAAGACGGACAGCACTCGTGCGTTCCGCGGTAGGTCGAGCGTGGCGATTCCGTCGGAGACGACGATCACTTCACGACCTCCGACGTCCACCTGCGGAAACACCGGCCGTGTGGCCGATGGCATCATGCGGTCGAGTGCGGCGTCGAGCCGCGCCCGGTCGGCCGTCATCGCCGTCGCCACGCGGCCGCTCGTATCGGCCACAAGGAAGCGATCAGCCCCACCGGCATCATCGATCAAGCGTGCGACGGCGGCACGGGCGTGGTCCCAACGCGATTGACTATCGGCGGTTCGCGCCGCCATCGTGATCGACGTATCGAGAACGATTACGGCCTCTCTCGGCTCACCGGTAATCGCTACCGCCTCCGGTCTGGCAAGCGCTAAAGCGATGAGCAAAGCGATTGTGAGCGCCAGCAACAGCGAGAGCAGACGCCGGAGCCGCTCAAGCAATGAGCGATGCTGCTTGTCCTGAAGTAGCCGCTCCCACAGTAGCAGTGAGCCCACTACGATACGCGGATGCCTGAGCTTGAGAAAGAACAGGGTGAGCACAACCGCAGTGGTGAGCCCGCACAACAATGCAACTTGTAGCGGGGTTAGCGCCAAAAACGTCATGTCAGGAACCTGTTCTGGCGGAACACCTGAAGGATGACATCCTCAAACGGCATCTCGGTTTGGGTACGCACATAGCCGAGTTGATACCTGGCACAGAACCGTTCGATTTCGTTGCAGAACTCGGCGTAGACCTTTTGATACGCGCTGAGTAATGAGGGAGTGGCGGTGATGTTGTGCATCGAGCCCGTCTCCGTATCCACCAGTTGCAATTCACCCCTCAGCGCAGGTTCGGCGTCGGTGCGGCTGACAATATGGAGGGCAAAGATGTCATGGTGCGAAAAGCGCAGCAGGTTGAGCCCGGCCTCAAAGCCGTGCGGATCAAGAAAATCTGAGATGACGACGGCAATGCCGCGCGGGCGCTTACTCCGGCAGAATTTCTCGAACGCTTCTTTCGCGTTAGTCGTCCCACCTGCCGCGAGCTGGCCCAAGAATCTAAAGACTTTAAAAATCTGCCCCTTACCACGCTGCGATGCGAGCTCACGACCTAGATGGTCCGTGTAGGGCGCCAGCGTGACACGATCGAGATGGGCGAGGCCGATGTAACAGAGCGCGGCTGCCACCTGGCACGCGTAAGCCAGTTTCGTCGGACGACCGTCGGCCATTGATCGGCTGGCGTCGATGAAGAGGTAAATCGGAAGGTCCTGCTCCTCTTCGAAGAGCCGGAGCAGGAGTTTCTCGAGCCGCTGATAAGCGCGCCAGTCGACTCGCCGAAAGTCATCACCCGGCGCGTAGGCCCGGTGATCGGCGAACTCTAGACCCGACCCGCGTGTTCTGGCGCGGCGCTCGGCGCGGAACTGGCCAGCGAACGCCCGCTTGGAGACGATGTGCAGGTACTCGAGTTTCTTGAGGAACGCGCCGTCGAACAAAGTGTCTTCCGTGACCATCAAGAACTCTTAGGGGGCGTCGGCCCAGCGCCCTCACGGGCAGACCCAGCGCGCCCCAGTGCCGCGTTATTCGGCCGGTTCTGGCGTGTTCGTGAGAACGTCCTGAAGGATCGTGTCCGGGTCGATCTGCTCGGCCTCGCCTTCGAAGTTCAAGAGCACCCGGTGGCGGAACGCTGGCAGCACCATCGCGCGGATATCCTCGCATGATACGTGGACGCGATTGGCTAATAGCGCCCGGATCTTGCCACCGACGACCAAAGCCTGCGTGCCGCGCGGACTGGCGCCATAGCGGACGTACCGATTCACGATCGGCTGCGCGCAGGACGACTTGGGATGGGTTGCCAGCGTCAACCGGATGGCGTACTCCTGAATCGGCTTGGCGATTGGCACCTCCCGCGCCGTCCGGCGCATTTCCATCAACTGAGCGCCCGTCAGCACGCGCTCGACATCAGGTTCCTCGAACTGCGTGGTTCGATCAAGGATCTCGTGCAGACTCTCCATACTTGGATATGTAACCTTCAGCTTCACAAAGAAGCGGTCGAGCTGCGCTTCGGGCAGTGGATAGGTGCCTTCCATTTCGAGCGGATTCTGTGTCGCGAGTACGAAAAACGGTAGCTCCAGCTTGTAGGTCTGCTTCCCGACCGACACGCTCTTTTCCTGCATCGCCTCAAGCAACGCCGACTGGGTCTTCGGGGTTGCCCGGTTAATCTCGTCCGCCAGCACAATGTTGGCAAATAACGGGCCCTCCTGGAACTCGAGGAATTTTTGGCCGTGCTGTCTCTCCTGCACCACGTTAGTGCCGATGATGTCGGCCGGCATCAGGTCTGGCGTGAACTGAACGCGAGAGAACTTTAGGTGCAACACATCACTCAGCGTCTGCACGAGCTTCGTCTTCCCGAGTCCGGGGATCCCTTCGAGCAGGACGTGGCCGTCCGCGAGCAGACTGGTGAGGAGGCCTCGGACGATCTCCTCGTAACCCACGATCCGCTTGCCGATTTCGCTGGTGACGAGCGCGAAGTCGTGCTGGAACTGCTCGATTTGCTGGTCGATTTCAGTGATCATGCTGTCCGCGTGGCCCAATAACCTGGAAATAGCGCTTGACGAGGTCTCGGTATGACAACGGGATTGTATCCTCATCAAGTAGATCAGCCTCGCCGTAGGTAAGAGTCGGCTCGACCGGTTCGTAGTTCAGCTTTGACTCTTCCGCTTGACTCGGCTGATCGATTAACTGGTCGCCCGGCTCGTCACCGGTCGGCAGCGCAAGGTCCATGATTTCGGGTAGTAGCTCGACCTCCAGGCCGGTCGGCGCGCCATACTCGATCTCATCCCCCGCACCGGGAACCGAGAGGTCTCCCTGCCCCTTCTCCGACGACTGCGCCCCGGCTTCACCGACTTGCACCGACATCGCATCCTGATTCGGCGGTCCCGACTGCGGCGTGCCGGCGGCGGTTTGGTCGCCAGATGCCATCTCTTCTTGGGCCGCCTGAAGTTGGTTCGGATCTTCGGTCAGCGCCTGCTGCAATTGTTGGAGACTTTGCGCCGCTGCCTCGCGCATCTCCTGCCCCTGCCGTTGCTGGGCAATCTGCTCCAACTCCTGGGCCAATTCCTCCATCGCCTGGCGGGCTTCCGCCTCGTCGCCTTCCGCGAACTTCTCGGCCGCGGAGGCTAGTTCCTCGGCCAGGTCCTCAAGCCTTCCTTCTGTTTGCTCGACCATCTGCTCAAGCACAGCCTGGAGTTGCTCCTGCTCAACCTCCGTCATTTGATCGGCCAGCTTACGCAATTCTTCGGCCGCGCGCTCAAGATCGCGGTCGGACAGCGCGTCTGCAAGTGCTTCGGCATTCGTGGACGCCAGCGTGTTAGCGATGTCCGCCATTAACTCATCGAACTCGACCGAATCGAGCTGGCTATCAAGGATCGTCTGCAGTTTTTCGAGTTCCGACAGCGCTTGGTCCTGAGTGAGTCGACCCTGCCGAAGCTCGGCTAGCAACTCCCGTATCTCGGGTGACAATTCGGTCCCCTGCGCAACCGCGGCGTCAGCCAGCATCCGCTCAATCTCCGACAGCAGCATCTGATCAGCAGCGGTAAACTCCACGACCGGCGGCGGCCCTGCTTCTAGCCAGCCGCGGGTCCATGGCAGCGGCAGCAAATTGAGCACGAGGAGTAAGGCCAGTAGCCCACCCGTCGTTCGCGCACGGCGCGGCATCGACCAGGCATACAACCGGTCGACGTCAAGGTTGGCCGCTGTGCTCGCGGCGCGGTGCAATTGCAACGCAATCCAGCTTGAGGACCGGCCTGCTTGCTGGAACCAATAGGCTGTCGTTAACTCGTCGTGCAGGTCGGCCTTACGGTCCACGGCCCCGGCGGCGTCCAGCAACGTCTCTTTCCGAGCGAGCACCGTGAACGCGTAACCCGCCAGTCCGAGCACCCACAGTCCCAAGAAGATGAACACGACCGCCCGGCTCATCTCGACGAACCGGTAGAAGACGCTGAGCGCGATCGGCAGAATCAGTGACAGCGTGAACCCTTGGAGCAGCTCACGCGTGACCCGGGCAAAGCGGAGCCGCCGGGCGATGTGAGTCAGCGTCCGAACAATACACGTCCGATCAGTGGTCCGGGATTGACTATCGGGCATGAAACGAATACCTAACGATACCCGATCTCGGCGGTAGCGAAAACGGAACTGCCGGCCTTGGCATGACTCACTGCGCGGTTTTTCACGGTACGTAAGCCACGGCGTCGATCTCCACCTTCATTTCGGGAGATGGCAACGCCGCGACCTGCACGGTAGTTCGGGCAGGCCGGTGATTGTCGAACATCCGCTCATAGACGTCGTTCATTTTTTCGAATTCACCGATATCCGTTAGGTAGACCCCGCACCGGAGCACGTAACACAAACTGGACCCCGATGCCTCCAGAATCGCCTGAACGTTCTTCAGCACCTGTTCGGTTTGCACTTCCACGGTGGCTGACACAACCTTTCCGGTCGCCGGGTCCGCGGCATCCTGGCCTGAAACAAAAACGAGGCGCTCGAATCCAACACCTGGCGAGTAAGGGCCGGCCGACTTGGGCAGGTGCTCACTCGTGGCCAGGGTGTGTGCAACGCGGTCGCTCGTCATTTCTCACTCCTTCTTTATTCATGCCTTCTTCATTCATATGCGGCCAGCGGCAGTTCACGCATCGGAACCTCCGTTAGTGCCGGACCCCAGGCCTGCCGGTAGGCTTCGACCGACAGTAAACGCTCGACATCATCTTGGCTAAACCAGAGCCGGTCGATCGCAAGGTGCTGCGTCCGATGGGCTCTAAGCGCTGCTACTTTCCGCTCGCGCCATGGTTCGATGTCGAACACAAAATCAATACCGGGGTGGAGCGCGAGGTCGGCTTGCCGCGCCAGCTCCCACGGTGGCACAGACGGTGTCCACAGTAGCCGGTCCACACGATGCGGCTGTCCGTCGCTCGCCCAGCGGCCATCGGCCGCAGCGGCGATCGCATCGGAGGTGAAGCGGCTAATCGCAATGTGATCGGGATGCTGGTTCAGCCCATTCGGGTCGAAAGTCACAACGATGTGCGGCCGGAATGCGCGCAGGACCGAAACGAGGTCGGTACGAATCCGGTCCGGCGCGGCTTCAGCGAGTGCCTTGTCTTTGTAATCCAATACGTGAACTTGCCGGATGTCGAGGATTTCGGCTGCCGCGCGAAGCTCACGCTCGCGGGTTGCCGGCAGTTCGTCCCGTGTGCAGACGGGCGGGTCACCCACCTTGCCGGCCTGGCCTCGAGTCGCGGTCACAAGCGCCAACTCAGCGCCCGCTGCGGCACACTGGCAGGCAACGCCGGCCCCGGTAAAGCTTTCGTCATCGGGATGGGCGAAGCTGAACAGGATGCGCGCGCCGCTCATGCCTAACTTTTCGATGGCTTGCGCGCAGCGACCGCCGCCAGCATCTGACCGTCCCGCTCGCCTTCATACGCGCGAAGGACCTCCAGCGACGCGACGAGTTGCTGCAATTCGCCCGGCTTGAGCAAGTACTCAGGGTTCGTAGAGTGGCCGCGCTCGGCCTGGGCGGTCGTGAAGGTTTCGTAGAGAAGCACCCCGCCGGGTTTGAGTGCACGGCAGAGCGCAGGAAACAGCGGGCGGTATAGGTAGCGGGCAACCAGCACAAGGTCATATAACGCGTCACCCAAGTCAAGCGAACTGGCTTCCAGATCGACGACGGCCAGGTCGACCTCGAGAGCGAGCCGCTTCGTGATTTCTCGAAGATCTCCGATCGTCTTCGCATCGCGGTCAACGCCGCGCACCTGCCAGCCAGCAGCCGCCAGCAACAGCACGTGCCGACCCCGGCCGCAGGCCACGTCGAGCGCGCGCCCTCCGGGCAGCAAGTCGGCATTCTCGATCAGCCACCGAGATGGGCCAGCGGTCGGCTGCCAATCGTAGGCCCGTTCGCCACGCCACGTGGATATGCCGCCAGAAAGGTTCAGCACGCGCTCGTAGCCGGCCCGCAACAACACCTGCGCGGCGTGTTGACTACGGATACCGTGTTCGCAGTACACGAGAACGGGTTTATCGTCGCGCGGGACGACGGCTGGCGCCGACGCAACGAGGTCCACGGGCAGGAGCAGGGCCTGTGGAATGTGTCCAAGCGACGTGAACTCCTGCGGTGTACGGACGTCGAGCAGATGGACCTCGCCCTCGCTGATCAGCCGCTCTGCTTCAGCGGCGTTGACCTGGCGTGGACGTGGCGTGGTCAGCCCAGGCTCGCCGGGAACAGACATACTTTAATCACTCCACCTATTCCAGGATATCCCACACTGAACGTCGGTGCGACAGTCAGCAGCGTGACTTCAAGAAGGCTGTTCACGCGGTCTTCCGCCAATTTCTAGCGATTGCACGCGGGCCTAGGGCTTGCTAATCTCGTCGATATGCGTGTCACGGCCCTGCTCTCCGTTGGGCTCATCAGCCTCGTCTTTGCCACGACCAGCGCCCAGCAGCAAGTGCCGATGTTCCGGTCTGGTACGGACATCGTGCCTTTGTATGTAACGGTCACTGACCGCAACGGCCGGTTAGTAGCCAACCTGATCCAGGAAGACTTCGAAATCTACGACAACGAGGTCCAGCAGGAAATCGTCGTGTTCCGTAACGACGTCCAGCCGATCTCGGTCGTTGTCATGCTCGATACGAGCGCGAGCATGACCGGCAAGCTCAAGCTGCTGATGGCGGGCGCTGAGCAGTTCCTCATCAGGATGTTACCTGGCGACCAAGGCCGGGTCGGAGCATTTAATGACAAGGTAGAACTCAGTCCTGAATTCACCGGTGACCGAGACCGCCTCGTCACCGAACTGGGCACACTCGATTTTGGAAACCCAACACGCCTGTATGACGCCATCGCTGCCAGCCTCGATGCCCTACGGGAGATCGAAGGACGACGTGTGATCCTCGTGTTCACCGACGGCGACGACACGAGCAGCAACGCTAATTCCAACGACGTGCTTGATCGCGCGGTCGCTGAAGAGGTAATGATTTACGCCATTGGCCTCCGAGCGGAATATTTTAATGGCGCGCGCATGGTGCGCAGCCGGCCCGACCGTAACTTGCGGAAGTACGCGCAAGAAACCGGCGGCGGCTACTTCGAACTGCGTAACGACGACGCGCTGGGCTCGACGTTCACCCGCGTCGCGCAGGAACTGCACAGTCAATACGTGATCGGCTTCACGCCGACTGCGCTCGACGGCGAACCGCACACGCTCGAAGTACGCCTCAGGAACCCTGGCTTGACGGCGCGCGCGCGCCGCAGCTACATCACCAGTGTCGAGAACCTCTCGGGATCGCCGTAAAACTCAAGGCGATTCCGACTCCTGCGAAATTCCCGACAAACTGTTATCACGTAACCTCCGTTCCGCAAAAAGACAACGAACTCGCGGTCGCGACCTATAGGGCTCCGCCGGAAATAGCGGGGACGATCTCGATGACATCGCCGTCAGCCAGCGCTCGCTCCCTGGCGCCGTGCAGCACCACCTCGCCGTTCACCGCGAAGTTCAGCATCAAATCGTCCCACTGGGCACGGAATTCCGGCAGACGCCGGTCGAGCACTTGGACGAGCTCGGCAAGATTCTCGACCGGCTCGGTGACGGTAAGGGTATCGGTGTCGGCGTCGCCGCCGCGTAAGGTCGTCGGCAAATACACCGTGATCGACATCGCTACGCCGGTCCGGCGAGCACCGCCTCCAGCTTTTGCCGCCACGTATCGATCGGCACACCTTCGTCACTCAACCTCGAGATCGCATAAAAGCGCGACAGCATGGCGTCGAATTCTCGCCGGTCGATTTTCTCGGTCTTGTAGGCACCAACCGTGATCTCCTCGTCGAACCACCGCTCGGGCAACGTATCGTCGCTGCGCCGTACACCGAGCCGATGGTTGATTAGCCGCTCGACGCCCATGATATTAAGGCCGACCTGGTCGAGTGCGTTGGCATCGAATTTCAGCCCGGTCACATTGGCAATCTGGACAGAAAATTCCTCAAGCCCTGGTAGCGACGGACTGTTGAAGAGTTTTGTCGTAAACCGGCACATGCCGACGGCATCCCCCACGCCGTAGACGTTCTCACACGCGCGAACCGCCCGCTCCTTCGTTTCGTAGGCATTCGGCTCACCCGAAACCGGGCCCCCATACAACCTTGCCTTGAAGTTGGGATCGTCGTTGATGCGCGCGTTGATCTCCAGTGTGGCCCGGTTTCGGAGATGGTCCATGCCACGCGTCGCCACCGCCAGACCGAGCGCGAACGCCTTGAGGATCCGTGAGTCGTGCGGGTCCGACTGCATCAGACCTTTGACCGCCATCCGGTACTTGAGCGCTTCCGCTGGATAGTGCCCGCGCTCGACGGCGCGCGTGCTGTCGGCTAGTGCGCTACCGAAACCCTCACGCCGCGACATGGCAAAGAGTAACCGCTCCACCAGGTCGGCATCGCCCCACGTCAGCTCCAGTCCGCCGGTGTTGCCCTTGGAAATGATGCCGCGCTGCCACAATTCCATCGCCCAGGCGATAGCCGATCCGGCCGACGCTGTGTCCAGCCCAAGGTCGTTGCAGATGTTGTTTAGCCGGATGACCGGTTCGATCTGGTCGATGCCAACGTTCGGTCCAAACTTCCCCAGCGTCACATACTCCGGGCCGTCGCCCCGCCCGTACTTGTCAGAGGTGTCGTCGTTGAGTTGATTGAGCGGACGGCAGTTAACCGGACAACGGAAGCAGCCTGCCATCCCCGGCCGGTATTGAGTGATGTTCTCGGCGTCGAGAGCGTCGGTCCAGGTCGTCTCTTGGTTGTTCTTCGTGCCAATCGCCCCAAGGAGTCGGCTAGGCCGATAGAGAAACGGTGTCCCCATCGTCCGTAGCGCGTGCTTAACGACCGATGTGCCGAGCAGCTTGTTCGCAATCGTTCTGTTGTACGATTTGTAGGGCTGCGCCGTTTCAAAATCGTGAGTCTGCCCCTGCACAACGACCGCCTTGACCCGGAGTGAGCCCATCTTCGCACCCGGGCCACCGCGCGCGTAGCAAGCCTTCGGCCCGGCCATGATCGCGCTCGTCAGCACCTGGTTCTCGCCAGCCCGCGTAATGTTCGCCATCGCGAGATCCCGCGTCCACGTCCCACCAAGGTCGGCTGCAATCCGATCACGCATGTCAATGTTGTCGAGGCCGAGATAGGGCGTCGCCTCACGGAACTCTACACGCCCGCTGCCCAGCCACAGCAGAGTCCACGCATCTGCGCGGCCATAGATAATCAGGTGATCGATCCCGTTCATCTTCAGAAACGATGGGAAGTAGTCACCGGCGTTGCTGTCCATCAGCACACCCGACTCGGGCGACCACGACGTCACGTTGCCTCGGGCCGCGCTCGGCACGATACCGGTGAGCACGCCCGACCCGAAGATGAGCGGCACCGACGGATCGGTGGGATCAAGCGACTCGTCGAGCAGACGATACAAATAGAACATGTTGGCGCCGCGCCCAGCGAGGAGCGTCTCGATGACCCGCTTCGGCGTATACGCCTGCTGCACTTGACGCCGCGCCAAGTCCACGAACAGGGTGGCGCCCTGGGTCGGAAACTGCGGGTTCCGCGGCAACTCGACCAAGAGGCGCGCGACGCGATCGTCGATGGACATCAGGATGTACGGTAGCACAGTCGCCGAGCTGGTTCGTGTGCCACGCCCACAAGCGGGTTCAGAGGCAAAAGCCTGTTTTCAGAGGGTCTTCATCGTCGATTAGGAACGTGTGCTCGCCCGTGATCCAAGCTGCACCCCCAATCTCCGGCACGATGGCCGGGTGTTCGCCGACGTGGGAACGCCCCACGACGCGACCCCGGAACTGGGTGCCAATGAGGCTTTCGTGTGTGAACGGTCGGTCGCTCGCGAGCAAGTGCATAGCGTCGAGTACTGCCATCACGGCGGAAGTGCCAGTACCGCACGGCGACCGATCGACCTGAGCGTCGGCGAAGATCGTCACATTTCGCAGGTCGGACCCTGGGTCATCGGCTATACCAGTGAAGATTGTTCCGTAGATTCCTTCTAGCCCCTCCTCGAGCGGATGCACGACCTTCACCTGCGATTCGACTGCGCGTTTGATCGCCATGCCCGCTGTCCGCAACGCGTCCAAGTTGGACTTATCGATCCCCAGACCGGCCGCCTCGGCATCCACGATGGCGTAAAAAGCACCGCCGAATGCAACATCCACTGGTACCTCACGGCTACCGAACTTCACCGTCAGTCCCGGATGCAGAACGAACGACGGCACGTTGACAAACTTAACGTGCTCAACGCGCACTGTGCCGTCGCGTTTGGTCACGGTTGCCCGCGCTCGGATCCGGCCAGCTGGTGAGTCGAGGACGACCTCCGTGTCGTCGTTAGTTAGGTGCAGTAACCCACGCTCCAGTGCGATCGTGACGACGGCCAGAATGCCGTGGCCGCACATGGTGCTATACCCCTCGTTGTGCATGAAGAGGATGCCCGCGTGCGAACCCTCGGCGACCGGTTCGGTCAGCACCGCGCCGTACATGTCGAGATGGCCGCGTGGTTCGAACATGAGCGCCCGGCGGAGCCCGTCATGATGTTCTTTGACCCACGCCCGCTTTTCGAGCATCGTCGGGCCCACCGGGCTTGGATACCCCTCGACTATTAAACGTAATGGCTCACCAGCGGCGTGAGCATCGATCGTCCGGACGCAATGAATCATCTTGCTATGAGGAAGCGCCGGTTGCTACCAGCGATAGGACGATTATAAGCTCTCGTAGAACACTGCCCGTACCGATGCCACGCATCCTCAATGAATCTGACGTCCGTGCCCTCGTTACGATTCCAGATCTCGTGCCGTTGATGGAACGGACGCTGGCGCAGTTCTCCGCGGGTGCGGTCGAGCAGCCGCTCCGCACCGTGCTCAGCATTGGTCCCGACAAGGCCTACGGGGTGATGCCGGCAGTCCTCGCGGATCCGGCCGCGGTCGCGACTAAGCTGGTCACGGTCTTCAAGCACAACCATAAGCGCGGTCTGCCCTCACACCTCGCCACGATCGTGCTGCTCGATCCTGAAACCGGCGCACTGCTCGCCGTGATCGATGGAACTTACATCACCGAGGCACGGACTGCCGCCGCCTCGGCTATGGCCGCGCGATATCTCTCGGCCCCAACCAACGAACACAGCCTAGCGATCATCGGTTCAGGCGTGCAGGCACGTAGCCATCTCGAGGCGTTCACACACGTGTTCTCCGTCGGGCACGTGCGGGTCTGGAGCCCGACTGACACCCATCGACGGCAATTCGTCAACACGATGGCCAAGTCCACGGACGTTCCGCTCACGGCCGCAACCTCTGCAGAAGACGCGGTCCGAGGCGCAACCTTGGTCGTCCTCGCTACTTCGTCTGCCGAGCCGGTCATCGAAAGCGGCTGGGTGCGGGACGGCACACACGTGACCTCCGTCGGCGCTTCGTTCCCGCATCAGCGGGAGATGGACCCGCGGCTCGTCGCGCGCGCACGGCTTATCGTCGATTCCCGGACCGGAGCACTCGCTGAGTCCGGCGACATCATTCAAGGGATTGCTGAAGGGCGTTTCAGTGAGACGCACCTTGCTGGTGAGATCGGTGAAATCGTGAACGGAAAAATTGGGGGTCGGACCCGTCAGGACGAAGTGACCATTTTCAAGTCCCTAGGAATGGCGGTCGAGGACGTCGCCGCCGCCCACCTCGCCTATACCCGTGCTTGCGAACAATCACGCGGCACAGTGATTGAGCTCTAGCGCACTCCTCGCGTGTTTGTTCGGCAGTTTGCGGAGCGCTTCGCGCTACAGCCGGCGGTCCGGCATGATCATCGTCCGCCACATGTGAGACGACGGGCTATTGTCCCACCCGAGCCCTTCCTTCGGCTGTCTGAAGTGGCGCCCAATGATGTCGATGAATGGTTCGACCGACACCTTCGCATTCGGGTCGAACGCGTAGAGGTCGTTCACCGTCACGAGGCGCGGATATTCATACCACTTGTGGTTGCGAACAAACTCGTAGGTGCGCTGAAGGTATGGTTCCGGCTTGTAATCCGCACCAAAGACGCGAAGATAACCTTCCGGATACACGTAGCCAAACTCTTCGTCGGGATAAAACCGCAATGTCTGATGGTAGCGAATCGCGAAGGTGGTGATTTCCGGCACGTAAGGTTCGAGCAGCTGAGCACCCCACCAGCCGTGGTCCGGATGCATCACACTGAGGATGACGTCGTGAAGCAGGCTGGCCAAAACAACCTCTTCCCGCATGCCGGTCTTCAGGGCTCGCGTCGCACTCTGCAAGCAGTGGCCCGTCCACGAGAAGCGGTACTTGAAGAAGTCTAGCAGCGTCGGCTTTGCTGGCATCGGCACGAGCGGACGAAGCTGGCCGTTGACTTTGCGATCGCCGTCGTTTCTCGGCACGAAGAGCGCGCCGGCGCCGCCTCGGTACGGCCGGTCCAGGTCCGCGTTGCGCGCCTCAAGTTCAGCAACTGTTGGGTATTGCTGCGCCTTTCCCTCACGCAGGATTCCTTCGAGCACGTTGGCTTCCCTGAGCCGGTCTTCCATGTAGTGCTCGAGCGCATCGGCCTTTTCGTCCGGGGTCATAAGCGAGACCGCCGCGGTGCCGCCGAGGCTCGCAACGAAGGCCCGTCGATTAATTTTCATCGTGCCCTTCTCCTGGGTGACGTCTGGGTGACGGGTCCACAAGCGAACCGGCTCAGTAACTAAGCTGCCAACGCGACCCCGGAGTCACCCTCAGTTTCCGATTCGAGCTACTGCCTTACGGACCGCACCATGGCACCGCCTCGAGACACCACGGCACCATACACATTACCAGCAGCATCCACGGCTACGCCTTCGGGGTTCGATCCATCGGGGTACCTGTCGTGACCTTCGATCGCTCCGTCGATGAAATAGCTGACCGACCCATCTTCCAGGCTGCCGACTCTGATGCCCGGCGTCCAGCCCGGGTTGGGCGACGGGTTGAACGCTGATTCAGAATCGGCCACGTAGATCATCCCGTCGAGGCCGAAATGCATGTCACTCGGCCGGCTGAACTGCTTAAACTCCTCGATGAAATTGCCTTCTTGATCGAGAATCTGCAGCCGGTTGTTCCCGCGATCGGCAACGACGAGACGCCCTTGTGAATCGAACAGCACTGCGTGAGGCGTTTTGAATTCGCCCGGCCCGGAACCCCACCGGCCCCAAGAAGCAATCAGCTCTCCATCAGCCGAGAACTTGGCAATGCGAGCCACAGTGCTTGGGTCCTCCGTATTCTGGCCTTCGTGCCCATCACCGACGTAGATGCTGCCATCAGGGCCGACAGCCACGTCACACGGCGTGTTCAGCGTGGCGCCAGTGCCGTCACCGGCCACACCCCCCTCACCCAGCGTCAACAGAACCTCTCCCTCGGGACTGAACTTGATGACCACGTGACCCTTGCCGGCTTGGCTTAGGTCCTCTTCGTCCGGTCCTCGCGCATCACTGACCCACACATTGCCGTCCGGGTCTACATGAAGGCCGTGCGGGAAGAGCATCAGCCCACCGCCGAAGCTTGCCACCACGTTACCTTCCGAGTCGATCTTAAGGATCGGATCGAGCTCCGACTCAGCGCAGGAATTCGCGCCGCAGCGATCGATCGCCCAGATGTGCTCGCCGTCTGGGTCGATGTCAACGCCCGCCGTCGATCCCCACTCCCTCTCATCGGGTAGCGTCGCCCACCCGTCCTCGCTGCTGTAGGGATTGGGGAGGTCATTGACCGGCTCGAGCGCGACCGAATCCACTTCGGCTGGCGGGGCTTCGGGTTGAGCGCAGGCCGACAAGCCAATCATCACAAACACCGCCGCAACAACAACTAACGCCTCTTTCACACGATCTCGGTCACGCATAAACCTTCCCCCTTGAAAATCCAAAGGCATCATGTCAACCATGGCAGGCTGTGTCCACCTAGGCACTGCCCCATCGGCACCCCGGCTCCTCCTACGTAGTCAATAGGCGTTCGATATGCGCCGACAGTTCTTCGTACGGCAGCGTGCCGGGCTTGTAGAGCCGGACAATCCCTTCACGGTCGATGAGGATCAGTGTCGGTGTCGTACTAACACCAAAGTCGAGGAAATTCTGCTGGCTCACCGGCACGCTCATCCAAGACGGGATGGGAAACCGCTCCTGGTAGGCCCCTCGCAGATACTCGAGTTCCTGTTCCGGCGTGGCGTCCTGACCGCGGGCTATGTAGCCATATAGCTGCGTCGGTCCGATGATGGCAAAATCTCGCTCACCGTAGTCCTCGTATAGTTGGTCCAAAACCGGTAGTTGCTGCTTGCAGTCCGGACACCAGTGAGCCCAGAAGAATGCCACAACGACCTTACCTTTAAGGCTGTCGGACGACAGCACTCGCTCGCCGAGGTGCTGTTCAACGTCGAGCAACGGAAACGGTTGCCCTTCTAGGCTCAGCAGTAAAAGGTTCTTCTGGATACGAGTCTCGATTGAGGTGCCCTTGTAACTCTCGTGTTGGGCGCGCAAAAACTGTACCGCCCCGGCCCGGTCGCCACGCGCATCCCGCGCGCGGCCGAGCACCTCGATCCCGGCGCCCAGCGCAGTTGGGAGTTGCCTCTCCGCGTCCAGTTCTCGCTCATCGAGGAGCGCAAAACTACCGTCGTACGCTTCACGCGCATACTGCTCGGCCACGTCCCAGCGTTCGGCGAAACTCGCGCCGCGACCAAGCCAAGACGCTGCGACCAGCCACTCGGGCGATGTCTGATCTTGGTGCCCACGCTGCTGTTGCAGAAGCGTCTGCGCCGCGTCAACCTCTTCGGCCCAAGCCATGTCGCGAATCTGGTTTACCAACTCCGCGATTTCCATCGGCGAACCTTTCGGCGCCGCGGGTCCGCAGGCCAAGCTCAAAACTACCGTTGCCACGAACGTGAGGCTCGCGATTCTCTTTAACACCATCCTAGAACCTTCCTGTCGTTGATGAACTTGCACATTCGCAAACTATAACATTGGTAGCGTTACGAAAACCTTTACACCTACTGACATAAGACCGCCTCAGGCCCGCGAAGGGCGTGGCTTGCACGGGATGGCGTAACCCGGCCAATAAATACAGGAAGAAGAATGGAACTGCCAACCCGCAGTTGTTGTTGATCTCGGTCCGCGTTTACACTGTCGGGCTTTGGCGTAGTTACTGTTTGGGCGGGGTGGTCACGTTGCCAGGCCACACAATGGAGTCTTCGTTCAAGATCAGTTCACCAGTCGCCGGATCCACCCTGCCCACAGACACGAAGTCGACGGTAGTCCCATTGTCTTTATAGCCATGACTATTGACTATCTGAATGGGCATGTTCGCCCGATCGTTAGTGCCTCGAACAAGTGAGACGTGACCCGTCGTCCCGTCAAAATCCATTCTTCTGAGATACGTCATCATGTTCTGGCTGGTCACACTCTCACCAGCATCTTGGATATCCCGAATGGCGTAGCCCACCGCCAACATGTGGTCGTAGCTCAACGCTCCATAGAAAAAGGCTTTCGAACTCGGATCGACAGGCTTGCCTAATCGTTTTTCAAGCGCGTCCCTGAATTGTGACAGCTTCGGCGACGGCACGAGCTCGACCATGGGCGCGAAATAGCCGAGGCTGCCCGCAACGACCTCGGGTGCCTCATCCGCTGAAATCATCTCGGCGGCATAGAACGAATAGCCCGGCTCATTCATCTCAAGCTCATGCAGCGCACGAAATATCATCACCGTGTCCGGTGTCGGGCTCGTATTAACAATATGCCTAATGCCGGCCTGTTTGACCTTGTTCATATACGATTTGATCTCGTCGTAGGGCGTGTCTCGCGGATAACTATATTCCTGAGCGATGTTGATATCCCGTTGCTGGGTATACTCGTGAATGACGTCCCTGGCTCCCAGACCCCATGCATCCGTCGTATAGAAGTACGCAATCTCTTCGACACCAAAGTGCGCAGCGACATTAATCAAATAACCTTCATATTGTTCACTTGGACTGACCACGCGTACGAAATAAGGAAACTCCTCTGCTGACGACAGCATAGACGCGTTGGAACCATTCGAGATGACGGGGATTTTGTACTTCTCAGCGACGCGGGCGATGTCGACGGCGGGCCCACTGCAACCTGCCCCGGTGAGCACAAGAATGCCTTTCTTCATGAGCGTCTCCGCCATGAGAGCCGCGTTCTCCGGCCAGCAGTGGTAGTCGATCGTGTTCTCGTTCGTCATGCGAATGCGTGCGCCCCCCAACACGCCGGATTCGTTAAGTTCATCGATAGCAATTCGCGATCCGTGCAGGCTGAAGTCACCCCAGTCGGAGTACCGACCATCTCTGTAGTGGTAGGTATACATACCGCCGAGATCGTAGATTTGGGCGAAGCCTACGGAGGAGGTAGTTGCTATCAGAAACAGCACGAGCACGAATGGATTTCTCAAGAAGGGCTCCTCAATCTTAGAACGATTCAGCCGAACTCACGCCCAACAATCGAGTTCGTTTAACAAACAATGAATCCCATCCTTGGCTAAACCAGCTTTCAATTACGCTCCACGGTTCATCTCGGGCGAAGAGACGACCCACTGTGGGACGGCTGATAATGCCCAAAGGTTCTAGAAGGCGTATACCCGCACCCTCTGAAGAGTTCTCACTACGCTTGCTTCGAGAAGCAGAGGTAACGTCGATCCACTTCTCGCGGAGGCGTTCGAGCTCGCCGTCAAGCGCCATCTGGCGGAGCCAAAGGTTTACCCAATCTAAGAAGGCGGCATCGTCGCGTGGAAGCATGTAACTAAGTTCGTCATGAGTTAACGGAGAGTCTGGTGAGACGGCGAAAAGTCTCGGGTCCCGGTTCGCGACTAGCACGGCTTCAACGTTGTCAGTCAGCATCACGTCGACTCGTCCTTCAGCAACGGCATCGGGGATGGAGAGATTGTCTTCAATAACGACAACGTCAGCTGTGTTGATACGATCTCTCACGAAACTCTCGTTTGTTCCACCAGGATTAACACCGATACGAACACCGAGGCGATCGATGGCCTTAAGGTCCGTGAAACGCGCACGGTCTGCTCTTCGAATAAGAAGACACTTTCCGATCAAGAGATAGGGGTCCGACAGTGAGACGATTTTCTGGCGCTCG
>DBHR01000071.1:0-3675 GCA_002296225.1 Acidobacteria bacterium UBA823
TCAGGCTTGCCGCTGCGTGGAATCTCGGACACCGCCAGGCGATGCACGTCGATGCCGTCGGTTCCGACGGCCGCACTCACGGCATCACCGAGCCCACCGCTCACATAATGGTCCTCAACAGTGATCAGGGCGTTGCCGCAGCGCTTGCCAGCCCGAATCAAGGTCGCCGCATCAATGGGCGAAAGCGAATAGGCATCGATAACGCTAACCGCAACGTCGTCCTTGGCGAGCAGGTCAGCCGCTTCCAAGGCCTCGAAAACCGTCACACCAACGGCGACAACAGTCGCAACGTCGTTCGGACTCTCCCGCAACGTCTTTGACCCCCCAATAACGAACTGCTCCGATGGCGGGTAGATAACCGGGGTCTTAGGGCGTGAGGTCCGCATGTAGACCATGCCCTGGTGTGCAGCCGCCGCAGCGACGAGGCGCTCAGCACTGACGCCATCGCATGGATACAGTACGGCACAGTTGGGGACCGCCCGCATCATTGCAAGGTCTTCGAGTGCCATCTGGGACGGACCATCCTCACCGATCGACACACCAGCATGCGACCCGGCGAGCTTGAGATTTAGATTGCTGATACCCGCCATGCGGATGAAGTCGTAAGCACGAGACAGGAAACACGCGAACGTGGACGGAAACGGAATAGCGCCGCGACTGGCCAGCCCCATGGCCGCGCCCACCATAACCTGCTCGGCGATGTAGGTCTGATAAAAGCGCGCACTGTGCGCTTTTTCAAACGTCTCACTGAACGTGGAATTCTTGACGTCCGCATCCAATGCCACCACGCGCTGGTCGACCGCCCCAAGAGCGGCCAACGCGGTGCCGTAGGCAGTCCGGGTCGCCACCTGCTCACCTAAGTCATAGGCAGGCGCGGGCATCCCACTCACATCCACCGGGCCTGTGGGTTCCACGGGAGCGTCCACAGGTGCGGCGATTGGTGGACAACTAACGCCGTCGACCATCTGCG
This sequence comes from Acidobacteria bacterium UBA823, assembly GCA_002296225.1. Lineage (GTDB taxonomy): Bacteria > Acidobacteriota > Vicinamibacteria > Vicinamibacterales > UBA823 > UBA823. The sequence goes on from DBHR01000071.1 coordinate 971, forward strand.
TTTCAAGCTCCGCAATCGCTGCGTTCATGTCATCGCCAAGCTTGAGGGCCTTGCCGTGCCACCCATCCAGCCCTTCGAACAGCGATACGCCCTTCCCCTTGAGGGTCCGAGCCAAGATCATTGTTGGGCGGCCCTGCGTATTGCGCGCCTCATCGAATGCGGTCAAAATCGCGTCCAAATCGTGCCCGTCCACCATAATCGCCCGCCACCCGAACGCTTCCCATCGTTGTGCGAACTGTTCAAGCGAATGGCCCCACTGAGTCGCCCGGCTCTGACCGAGGGCATTGACGTCGGTGATACCACAGAGATTGTCCAGTTTGTGTTGCTCGGCGACCTGCGCGGCTTCCCACACCGACCCTTCCGCAGACTCGCCATCACCAAGTAGGACGTAAGTGCGATACGGCGACTGCAACCGGCGTGCGTTGAGGGCGATACCGACAGCTGCGCAGACCCCCTGCCCCAAGGAGCCGGTTGCGACATCCACGAATGGAAGACGCGGGGTGGGATGCCCTTCAAGGTCAGAGTCGATCCTGCGTAAGGCAGTGACATCTCCAACGAAACCCACCTGCGCCCATGCCGCGTAGAGCAGTGGCGCGGCATGCCCTTTGGACAACACAAATCGATCACTGTGGGGATACTGTGGATTCTCGGGGTCGAACCGCATCTCCGAGAAGAACAAGGCCGCAACAACATCAGCGGCCGAGCAACAACTGGTGGGATGTCCGCTTCCGGCGGTGGATGTCGCCCGGATCGAATCGATACGAAGGCGCGCAGCGACGTTGCGCAACGCAGGCACGAGGGATGATCTATCGACCGCCAACACTCGACTCCGAAGCCAAGAGTCTACCATAGCGTCGTCCGGCAGCTAGGACCTCGAAGCAGAGGCTGCCTAGCAGTCCGCTATAATGGCAGCGATGATTGCGTTTAGGTATGTGTATGTGGTGGTGCTCGCACTGTGGCTTGGGGGAATGGTCGCACTCGGTGGCATTGCTGCGCCAGCGACCTTCGCAGTGTTGCAGCAAGATCATCCTGACACCGGCCGCAGCTTGGCCGGCCGGGTCTTCGGAGAGACCTTGAAACGATTTCACATTGCCTCCTACGCCATCGCCGGACTTTTGTTGGCTTGCCTAATCGGCATGGCGGTTCTCGGCTCGAAGCCCAACGGCTTCGAAATCCGCTTCGTTATCATCGTGGCGATGTTACTCATCAGTCTCTATTCAGGGCGTGGAGTCTCCCCGACTATCGAACGGATGCAGCAAGAAATTGGTGGGCCGGTCGCGTCCCTAGACCCCAACGACCCGCGCCGTACCCAATTCGGACGCCTCCACGCACTATCGACAGCGTTGATGCTCGCCAACATCACGGGCGCCCTGGCCCTGCTCTACTGGGAAGCCCGACGCGGGGGCTAACCAATCCCGATTCGGTCACCTTCACTCACGGCATCTGCTTGAAAACACATGATATAGTGCCAGTGGAATGCTGGATGACATCACCCAAGCGGTGCTTGCGCATGACGAGGTTGCCCGGTACCTTCGCGGCGGTCCGGGTGAAAGCGGTCTCGAGGCCCGCGAACGGGTGCAGGCTTACATAGAAGAACTTCGTACAACGCAGCGCTATCCGTTCTACAGGGCGCTGAAGCATCCGCTGTATCCGATCCTTAGAAAAATCACCAGAGTTCCCGAGGCCGTTGAGATAGCCGAGGCCGCAACTGGGCGGGGGCGCGTGATCTATGCGTCAAATCATAAGAGCCATCTTGATTACCTCATTGAGCCACTTATTCTTGACGACCATGGCATCCGACCGCCGCTAATTGCAGCCGGCATCAACCTGTTCGGCGGAGCACTAGGCCTCTTGCATCGACATGTGACTGGTGCCATCCCAATCCGACGCAACACAAAGGACCCGGCGTATCTGGTAACCCTAAAGGCGTATGTCGCAGAGTTGTTAAAGCGCCATGACTTTTTGGTCTATCTCGAAGGTGGACGTTCGTACAACGGCGCCATGAAAACACCGAAAACGGGACTGCTTCATGCAGCGCTCCAGGCCGGTCAAGACGACTTAAAGATCGTCCCGATGGCCGTAGCCTACGACTTCGTACTCGAAGATCAGGTGCTGGCGCATCAGGGCGTCAAGCGGCAACAGCGGCCGTTTGCGCGGGAACTCGCGGAGATGGTGCGCTACGGGGTAGGGTATCGGTCTCGAGCCTTCGTTACGTTCGGCGCGCCGGTTCCGTTAGGCGGTTACGATCCTTGTTCCCGTCGCGAGGTGATGGCTCTAGCCAGCCGGATCGGCGATTTGATCGGAAAGTTGCACAAGGTGCTGCCGACCGCCCTAGTCTCGGCCGCCATGCGTCCCTCAATCGAGCTTGCGGAACTGACTGACCGCATTGATGGACTCATCGAAGTGCTGCGAAGTAATAACGCAAATCTGGCTGTCTCAACTGGCCAACAAGCCCTTAACGAGGCGATCGAACCGATGATCGAGCGTGGCATCGTGATTCTCGACGGAACAAAGTGTCGAGTACGCGAGCGGATCGTTTTGCGTTACTACGCCCGCTCAATTCAGCATCTACTTTCCCCACGTTCCGACCAAGCGACGCACTGACTCTCCATGGTCGTGAAATCTTTTCAACATCACTCATTGGGCCGTGGTGCGTCCGACCCGGTCACGACAGATCATGTGCCGATACTAGGTGGATTTGTATC
>DBHR01000071.1:4052-5727 GCA_002296225.1 Acidobacteria bacterium UBA823
CCTCTGCACCGGGTGTGGGTCGATACTTTTGAAATCGCCGCCTGCGCAGTGACCCGAGAAGCATACAACGTGTTCCTGGCATCCACCGGCCATCCGCATCCGCGTGATTGGGGAATACCTGCGTTGTCTCGTCCAGACCAACCAGTGGTCGGTGTGAGCTGGAACGATGCAATGGCGTACTGCCACTGGCTATCGGCCCATGGTCGACCGGCGTGCCTACCAACGGAAGCGCAGTGGGAACGGGCCGCGCGAGGACAACGCCAGGGACATCACTACCCGTGGGGCGACACGATTCCCGAGTGGGTACCCAACGGTGGTCGTGGCCCACTCAACGGCCCATGGCCCGTGATGCTCGGGGAGGCCAGCGACTTCGGGCTCTTTGGGATCGCTGCAAACATCCACGAGTGGTGTGCGGACTGGCATGCCGCAGACTTTTACAAGCGATCCCCCGCATTGAACCCAACCGGCCCAGTCACCGGCGTTCGCCGGGCGTCCCGAGGAGGAGCGTGGCGACACGCCACGACCGTAAGCCGTGTGGCTGCACGGAGCAAGCTGGACCCAACCTATCGTTACACCGATTACGGCATTCGTCTGGCGCGACCCATGCACCATGCACTATGAGTACCGAGGTTGAGTTCGCCATCGAGATCGCCCAGGCAGTTCGCGAGACCGGTGGGCGCGCCCTGTTCATTGGCGGTTGGGTGCGAGATCAGCTGCGCGGTCACCCTTCGCAGGATATCGACCTAGAAGTTTACGGTCTGTCTGCCGAACAACTCCGTGACTTGCTAGCAACTTTCGGGTCGGTCAACGCCGTTGGAGAGAGCTTCACCGTCTACAAGGTGGGCTCAATCGATGTCGCACTCCCGCGCCGAGAATCGAAGAGTGGTCGCGGCCACCGCGGTTTCACGGTTACCGGCGACCCCAATCTTTCCCACGATGAAGCCTTCCGGCGTCGGGACTTCACCATTAACGCGATCGGCTGGGATCCGCTGCTTGAGGAGTATATTGACCCCTACTCTGGACGAGCGGACCTAAAGGATGGCCTGCTTAGGGCCGTCGACCCGAACACGTTTAGCGACGATAGTCTACGAGTTTTGCGTGCGGTCCAGTTTGCTGCACGTTTCGAATTCAGCCTTGAAGCAGAGACGGCAAGCCTTTGCGCAAGCCTTCCCCTCGACGACCTCCCGGCTGAACGTGTTTGGGGAGAATTCGACAAACTGCTCCTGCTCGCGTCCAAGCCGTCGCAGGGATTCACGTTAGCACAGTCGCTGGGCATCATTGACCAGCTCTTTCCTGAGTTAGTCGCACTTATGAATTGCCCGCAGGAGCCTGAATGGCATCCAGAGGGAGATGTCTGGACCCATACTTTATTAGTCATTGACGAAGCGCGCAGACGTATCGATGACCTAGCGCGTCCAGCGCAGATCGCGGTCATGCTCGGCGCCGTCTGTCATGATTTTGGTAAGCCGGCCACCACTCGGGTTATTGACGGGCGAATTCGATCACTCGACCATGAGGCAGCAGGCATCGCACCCGCAACCACCTTTCTTGATCGGCTGAACATCCGCACCATCGACGGGTTCGACGTGCGACATCAGGTGCTTGGTATGGTGGCTCATCACCTCAAGCCGGGGATGTGGCATCGCTCGCACGACAACGTCGGTGATGGCGCGTT
>DBHR01000060.1:0-4601 GCA_002296225.1 Acidobacteria bacterium UBA823
GAGGAGGATCTTATGTCGCTCTCGCGTCGCGCGTTCTTTGGCAATTTTGGGGTCGACCGCGCCGACTCGGTTTCACCAAGTCTCATTGCATCCCGAGGGCGTGAAGCGCTTGAGTTGTGGCGGAACGGCCTGAACTACGAAGACGAGGCACAATTCACGAGGATGAGTGAAGATGCCATCGTCATTTCCAGCAATGAAAATCCTTTGGGGCCTGGGCCGGCGGCCTATCAAGCGCTTCTCGATGGTCTCAACCAGCAGGCTGGTCGCTACCCAACCAACTTCCGACCGAGTCATCGTGAACTGATGCAGACGATCGCCGACAAGTATGGCGCTCGCCCGGAAAACATCACGCTCGGCACTGGCTCGGGGGAGATTCTCGAGAACGCGGCTCTGGCATTCACCGGTCCGGATAAGGCACTCGTCACGGCTGACCCGTCTTATCTACAGGCTGTCGGCGTAGCCAGGCGGCATGGGCATCCTGTACGCACGGTGTCACTTGACGCGAACTTACGGCTGGACTCGGAAGGCGTTGCACGCGCAGCGAGTGGTGCGGGCTTAGTCTTTCTGTGCAATCCAAACAACCCGAGCTCAACCGTCATGCCAGCTGCCGATGTCGAGGCCCTCGTGGCCGAGGTCCGCCGGTCATCACCGGATACGCGCATCCTGATCGACGAGGCGTACCACGATTACGTAACCGACCCGGCACACCAGACGGCGATTCCATTGGCGCTTCGAACACCTAACGTGTTCGTGGCTCGGACGTTCTCAAAGGCCTACGGCATGGCTGGCCTCCGGCTTGGCTACGGTATCGGGCACGCGGAGACGATCGCAACCCTGGCGCAGTGGACGCACGTGTTTAATTCCAACAACCTAGCCAATGCGGCGGCCGTGGCCTCTCTTAACGACCCGCAGCATGTCGAGCAGGAGCGCGCACGCAACAAGGAGGCGCGCGACTTCACGATTGGGGTATTCAACGACCTCGGTTGCGAGGCTGCTGATTCACAGACGAACTTCCTGTTCGTCAACATCGGTCGTCCAGCGGCTGAGTTCCGTAACGCGTGCGCCGAGCACAATGTGGCCGTCGGTCGGGATTTTCCACCGATGGAAAACACGCATGCCCGTATTTCGATTGGCACAATCGGCGAAATGCGCCGAGCTGCTGAAGTCTTCAAGCAGGTACTGGCCTAGAACACGGTGCCGCTAGTGAGACAACAGATGACTAGACACTCTCTGCCCGGACAGAAGCCGGGAATACTTTCCAGTATCGAGGAGGACTCCATGTCGTTTTCGCGACGCGCATTTGTGAAGACTCTCGGGGTCGGAGGCGCAGCAGCGCTCTCTGGCGCCTACATCCCAAGAGCGTATGACTTGCCTTCGTTTTGGACACCAGCCTTACTGGCACAGGAAGGTCCACTACTGCTGCACAACAACGAGAACCCGCTGGGTCCAGGCGATAAGGTGCTCAACGCGATCCGCGAGCACATTGCACCGGACGGTGCATCAGTCGGCCGCTATCCGTTCCAGCTGATGCGGAACCTGGTGCAAGCAATTGCCCAGCGGTTCGACGTTCAGCCTGGTAACGTGATTCTCGGCACTGGCTCGACCCAAGTGCTCCGGACAGCTGTCATGCGCTACACGAGTTCGAGCAAGCCACTCGTGACGGCGACGCCGACTTACGAAGAGTGCACACAGTATGCTCAACTCCTCGGTCATGCCGTCGTCGAAGTTGGTCTCAACGACCGGCTCATGCTCGACCTAGACGAGATGGCAGAAGCTGCCAAAGGCGCCGGGATGGTGTTTCTGAACAACCCGAACAACCCGACGGCGACGGTGTATCCAGCCGATGAAATCAACGGATGCATCGACAAGATCCTGACGGCATCACCCGACACCCGCATCCTCGTGGATGAGGCGTATCACGACTACGTGACCGACCCGCGTCACGAGACGCAGATTCCACATGCTGTGCAGAACAATCGGATTCTGGCTGCGCGTACTTTCTCGAAGGCGCACGGTATGGCGGGCCTACGGACGGGTTACGGCATCGCTCACGAGGACATGATCGGCGAGCTCAGGGAGTTCCACAGTGGCAACACAGTGAACACACCTGGCATTATCGCCGGTAGCATCTCGATCCTCGACATACAGCGGCTCAACGAGGAGTCAGCCCGCAACACTGAAGCGCGCCAGTACACGATTGACTGGTTCAAGAACGCGGGCTTTGATGCTACCGATTCGCAGACCAACTTCATCTTCGTCAAGACCGGGATGAACGCGCAGGAATTCCGTGACGGCAACCGCGAAAATGGCGTATTGGTTGGTCGGAACTTCCCACCGTATGAGGAGGAGTGGGCGCGCATTTCCATCGGCACACTGGAGCAAATGGAGCAGGCAACCGAATCGTTCGCGAAGGTGCTCCGCGTCAACGCAACAGCGGCCGCCTAACCGTTTTACCAGACCCGGCGCATCGGACACCACGGTGTGTCGGGTCGTTTCGTCTCCCGTCCCAGTAACCGCCCCGTCCTGTTTCAGTATTCCCGAGTGGCCCAATGACTGGCACGTCTCCAGGTGAGCTTAAGCGCTCGCTGACTCTCGTGCCTACGACGGCAATAGTCGTGGGCACGATCATCGGTGCATCGATCTTCGTGCAACCGTCGGAGATCACGGCACTGGTCCCGTCGCTCGGTGGCGTCGCGGCTATCTGGTTCGCAGCCGGTGTCAGCCACGTGATTGCCGGCAGTGACTATCCTCACAAGATCGGCAGCCTGCGCAAAATGCTCGACGGCATTGCCGGCCTGTCGATCTCCGACCAGGCCAGGGCCGACATTTTAGGTAACAACACTGCTAGGCTGCTTGGTTCCTGAAGTGCGGAGGCGCTTCTTACCACCCAAAACCACGGTTAACACTCTGCCGTGGCCGACAGCCAGGCGTCAACCGACATCTCAACGGCAGTGAGATAGACTGGCGTTTCACGTTCTTTCCACACTGACTTGGAGTTTGCATCATGCGAAATCGTCCACTGCTTTGGCTAGCTGTCCTAGCATTCATTCCTGCCGTCGCGATTGTTGCTCAACAATCGGCATCCACAACTCGACGTATCCCTCAGTTCGAGAATGACCACGTTAAGGTGTGGAAAAGTATTATCCTGCCGAATCAACCGCTCAGCATGCATCGTCACGAGCATTCCCGCGCGCTTATCGCCCTGACCGACGGGAATCTCGATATCGTGCAGGATTCTGGCGAGCGGGAAACGGTCCATTGGCAAGCGGGAAATGCTTACTGGCTCACGCACGATGAGCCCGGCACACTACATGCCGACGTCAACAACTCCGGCCAACCGATCGAGGTCATCGTCGTGGAGTTGAAGAACGACCGGTGAGCTGTCAGCGGACCGGATCGCGAGGTGGTTTGATACAGTGACCACGTGACCCGAACGTGGTGGCGGGGCGTGGTGGCCGGACTCGCAGTCGTTGTGGTAATAGCCGCGTGGTGGCAGCTGACACGGACTAAATCCACGACCACGGTTAGCGGCGCTCTGCGCGGTGCAAACCTTCTGCTCGTCACGGTCGATACCCTACGAGCCGACCGGGTCGGCGTCTCCGGTCTGACCCCAACCCTCGACGCCCTAGGCGCACGCGGCCTCAGCTTTTCACACGCTTACGCCCACGCACCGGTCACACTACCCTCTCATGCGTCGATCATGACAGGGCTCGCCCCACCCGCCCACGGCGTGCGCGACAACGGGTCCTACCGCCTGGCAGAGGCGCGGACCACGCTCGCCGAAATCCTTCGCACGGCTGGTTATCGGACTGGCGCCTTCATTGGCGCGTTCGTGCTCGATGCCCGGTTCGGCCTGGCCCAAGGATTCGACGAATATAACGATCGCTTTGATGAGGTCGCGACGTCGTTCGCCGCCAACTTCGTCCAGCGCCGAGCTCCTGAGGTCCTTCGTCGAGCCGGTGATTGGATTGTGACGGTCCCCGACCAAGTTGGGACCTCCGCGGAGCCGACGCCGTGGTTTGCCTGGGCCCATCTTTTCGATCCCCACGATCCGTATGACGCACCGGAACGATACGTGTCCGAGCCGTATGACAACGAGGTTGCGTTTACTGACGCCGCCCTCGGTCGTTTTTTTGCTCGGCTCAGACAGGCCGGCATGCTCGACAACACCCTGATCATCGTCACCGGTGACCACGGTGAAGGGTTGGGCGAACACGGTGAGGTGACCCATACCCTGTTCGCCTATGACACGACGCTCCGCGTCCCGCTTATTATCGCAGGGCCGGGCATTGTACCGGCCGTGCGCGACGTGCCGGTTTCGCACGCTGACCTTCTACCGACGGTGCTCGATTTGATTGCACTCGACCCCCCGGCCGGTCTGGACGGACGGTCGCTACGCATGGAACTCCCAGCAGACACCCCCGTGCCGTTGATCTATTTCGAGGCCTTGAACGCGAACCTGACTCGCAACTGGGCTCCGCTCACGGGTATCGTCGCGAACAGGTGGAAGTTCATCGATTTACCGATCCCTGAGTTGTATGACCTCCAGGCAGACCCAGATGAGAGGACTAATGTATTCGCGCAGGAAACCGCGCAAGCCA
>DBHR01000060.1:4952-61450 GCA_002296225.1 Acidobacteria bacterium UBA823
GCACTTGCATCCGCCCGCGTCGCACTGGATAGCGAGGTTGAGGCTCGCTTGCAGGCACTCGGCTACACCGCGAGCCGCATGAATCGTCAACCCCTCAACCAGGTATACACCGAGGCTGACGACCCGAAGACGCAGCTTGCCGTGCACCTCGCATGGCGCGAGGTGCTTCGCCAACTCGCTACCGTGCTTGCAGCCCCTGAGGGCAAGCAAGATGCTCTTCGGATTCTCATGGCACAGATTGAGCAACACCCGCGATTCGCACCTGCATATACCGCAACCGCGACTCTGTTGATCGATTTGGGACGTTCGGCTGAAGCGGTCACCGTGTTGGATGCGGCGGTCGGCCTCAGCCTCGGCACTGATGCGGTTCTCGAGCGTCTCAGCCTCGCGTTGTTAAATGCTGGGGAGCCCGAGCGCGCAGCTGGGATTCTCGAGACTCTCGTTGTCGTGGACGCACCGTGGGCGGACGACGTCAACCGACTCGGGGCTGCCTACGGCGCGTTGGGCCGTGTCGATGCCGCGCGGGCTCAATTTCGGCGGGCCTTAGAAATCGAGCCAAATGCTGAAATTTGGAAAAACTTGGGGGTGATTGAACTGCAGGATGGCAATACGACAGAAGCGATTCTCGCCCTTGAAGAGTCCACACGTGCGGACGCAGGGTATGCGCCGGGCTGGCGACTTCTCGGTGCGGCACTCAGGCCGACCGACGTCGCCGGTGCACTCGTGGCCTGGCGCCGAGCAGTCGACCTTACCCCTGCCGACGTCGATGCCCTCCTTGACCTCACGGCTCTCATGGTCGAATCGGGCGCCCAGGAAGACGCGCGCCGCTACCTCGAACGCTACCTCGGAAATGCCCGCACCGACGAGACTTCGACCGCCTTACAGCAGGTAAGGCGACAACTCAGCACACTGGGAACACGCTGAGCTGTATTGCTACTTTTCCCAGACGCCTTGGTTGGGTGAACGGGTGGTAATGGCTAGCATGGCTCCTACGAGCGATCAATTAACGAATGTAGTGTGTTATTTGTTTAAGGTGTTTATTATCAATAATTTAGCTAACATCTTAAATATCCATTTTTCTGAATTCAGTGTTTCGTAATGCCTCAGAAACAATAGGGTTTTTAAGAGATCCAAAGAATTGAAGATAAGTCCTCTTTTTTGGTTAATCTGAACCTTGCAAGAAAAAAAATAGCATTTTTAGGCCTGTTTTTAAGTATCATGAGGTGGCTCGACTTTTGCATATATAGCTGTTGCGGTATTGTCTATTTTCCTGCGTTAGCATGGAAACGAGACTTAACACCGCGGGTTTTATGGAATGTGGATTCAAATCGGTTCTTTCGTTTCGTTCATTTCGTTCGGCGTTTGTTCTTTTGAGGAGGAAAACTGCATGAAGAGAAAGTCGCTACTGCTCGTCGTTAGCGCGCTCCTGCTGTTTGGTGGAGCAACCGACGCGATGAGTCAGCAGTTTACGGGCTCGATGCGTGGCACCGTGTCTGACGCGCAGGGGGTTATCCCCGGCGTGACGGTGACACTGACCAACGAGGGCACGACCGTAGCCCGTGAAACGATCACCAACGCTGTTGGTGACTATGCGTTCCCCGCTGTGACTCCAGGGACCTACTCGGTCCGCACGTCGCTGCCCGGTTACAAAACCTACGAGCAGCGTGGAATCTCAGTCGGCTCCGCGACAGCCTTGACAATCGACTTACTGCTGGAAGTTGGCACGGTCGAAGAAGAAATCACTGTCACGGCTGACGCCCCGCTCATCGAGACGTCCACCGCTTCGGTTGGCGACACGTTGGACCGGGAAATGCTAGAGACGCTGCCGGCCCCGGGCCGCAACGCCTTTTTGGTTGCAGTCACAATCCCGACGGTTAATCCGGTCGGCGACCCGCAGTTCAACCGCCAGCAGGACCAGTCGAACGCCTCGCGTATTTCGCTAGGTGGCGGCGCCATTCGTAACAACAACTACCTGCTGGACGGGGTCCCGATCACCGAGCTGAACAACCGCGCGGTTCTGAACCCGACGATCGAAGCACTGTCCGACGTCAAAGTTCAGATCCACACCTACGACGCTGAAATGGGTCGTACCGGTGGCGGTGTGTTCAACACGACCGGCCGAGTTGGCACCAACGAGTTCCACGGTAGCGGTTTCTACCAGACTCGTCCGGTGTGGGGACAGAGCATGAACTTCTTCACCGGCCTCGCTGGTGGAACGAAGGAGTCCAGTGGCCTAGCCGACGCCTACTACAAATTGTATGGCGGCGGCATGGGTGGTCCGATTTGGCAGAACCGGACCTTCTGGTGGTACGCGATGGAAGGCTATCGTTCCTTCACAACGCGGAACCAGACGCAGACCTGGCCAGGAACCAAGCAGCGGGTTGGTGACTTCTCCAATTCGTCCATCAATGGAGTTGATACTCGCATCTGGAACCCGTGGTGCCGTGGCCTAACCGCTGCGACCACGAAGTGCCCAGCAACTGGTTCAGGCTCGCTTGCTACACCTGAGTTCACCGGTGCCATTATCCCGACGAGCCATCCGGCTCTGAGTGCACCAGCGAAAGCCATCACTGCTCTCTGGCCGACCGCTTCCGTTAGTGGTAAAGCCTACGATGGCACGATTGAAAATGGTGACACCAACGTGGCTGACACGTCGCGCACGATCGACCTGGCCGACATGTACACGTTCAAGGTGGAGCACAAGTTCAGTGACAACTGGTCGCTCTCCGGGATGTATATCTACAACAAGACGGACGAACCGTCCTTCTCGTACATCCTCCCTGGCACCGCGAAAGACGACTACTTCTCGTCTAGTGGTGCTTGGTATCTCGAGCGGCGGCCGCACGTGCTGGTGTTCAACAACACGAACATCCTGAACGACAGCACCGTGCTCACCATGCGCTACGGGTGGACTCGTTGGCTCGACGCCACAACGCCTGGCCTCTACGAGCCTGGCGCGGCTGGCCTGGGCTTCAGTTCCACTTACTCGAGTGCCCTTGAGTCTTCGCTCGGCCAGAAGATGATCCCGCAGATCAACTTCGCTGGCGACGTCGGCTATTTCGACGTTGGTAAGAGCGCCGGTTCGACCGGTCGTGTGTGGAAGGCCCCGTTCGCGATCAACGCAGCCGTCTCGAAGTTGGCTGGTAGCCACAGCTTCAAAGTGGGTGGCGACTTCCGCGAGATGGGCATCGCGACGCCGACCCGGTCTCGTCAGGCTGGTAGCTTCAGCTTTGACGAACGGTTCACCTCGGATGGGTCAGGGGTTGGCGGCCACGAGTTCGCTAGCTTCCTCCTAGGTACACCACACTCTGGGTATGTGGATGCTAACCGTGGTCTCATGGACCTGTATGTTCGCTACTGGGCTGCATACGTCCAGGATGACTGGCGTGTGAATTCGCGCTTAACGGTGAACTTCGGCGTGCGTGTGGACCACGAAGACGGCATGCGGGAGAAGCAGAACCGCTTCACCTACCGTCTGAACCGGGATGTCGCAAGCCCGATCAACAGCGTCCTGAACGCCAATGGCGTGACGGTTCAATCGGCCTTGGGTAGGGAAATCAAGGGCGGCCTCGAGTTTGCTGGTGTCGGCGGAGCGCCGGAACAGCACTCGAACATGGAGGCTATGCGAGTGTCACCTCGACTCGGAATGACCTACTCCCTCGACGACCGCACGGTCCTACGAGGCGGTTATGGGTTGTTCTACGCGCCTTGGAACTTCTCGAACAGTAACCAAGGCCAGGTCGGGTTCACGCGAGCGACCTCGCTGTCCCAGTCCAATGCCAATAGTGAGCTTCCAATCAGGTCACTTACCAACCCGTTCCCGACAGGGATGCAGACGCCGGTGGGCTCTACGCTAGGCCTTCTGACTGGTATCGGTGGCAGCATCGCGTACGTGGACGACACCCAGACCTCTGGGCAAGTTCATCAGTACTCGATCGACGTTCAGCGCGAGATCGGCAACAACATGGCGCTGACAGTCGGCTACACCGGTTCGACTGGACGTGATATCGGCTATTGCGGATCGAACAGCTCCTGCAGACCCAATATCAACCAGATCCGACCGGCTGCTGCCAGGGCTGCCTACCCAGGCGCCGGTGGATGGGATCCGGACAAGCTGCGTGAAAGCGTGGCCAATCCCTTCTACGGAGCCGCTGGCGCGGGTGAGTTCAAAGACCGTGCGACTATCTCGCGCGGACAGTTGATCAAGGACTTCCCGCAGTTCACGAATGTCGAACGGTTGCAGCAGAACTCGGGCGGCAAACGCCAGTACAACGCATTGGTGTTCAAGCTCGACAAGCGGACCGGCGGCAGTGCTTGGGGTGGCCGTATGAGCTACACACTGAGCAGCACGAAGGACAATCAGTGGGGGCAGAGCAGTGGTTTTGCCACTCGAACGGCAACGCCGCAGGACGCCTTCAACATGGACACTGGAGAATATGCCGCAAGCATCTTCGACTCCCCGCACCGGGTCATCCTGGCTCCGATCATCAGGATCCCAGGGCCGGGCGACGATATGGGCATTGCCAGCCTCATTTTCCAGGGCTGGACCATGTCCGCGGTTGTCGAGCTGGTTAGTGGTTCTCCGCTCAACGCCGTTGTCAGTGGTGGGATGTCTTCCACCAACTGCGGTGGCGCGTGCGGCCGGCAACGACCTAACAAGGTCGGAGCCGCCAGCACCTCTGGTTCTGACTCGGCCCGCGTGGCCTCGTCGGGGCAAGCGTCCGCTCGCTGGTTCAATGCCTCTGCCTTCTCCGATCCTGGCAAGGGTGTGATGGGGTCAGCGCCGCGCACGATCACAGAGGACCGTGGTCAGTTCCGGAAGAACATTGACATGGTCGTTGCGAAGGACACTGAAATCGGTGCGGGTGCCGTGGCTCAGGTACGATTCGAGCTCCTGAATCTGACGAACACTCCAAAGTTCCGAGGAATCAACTCGAATGCGTTCAACTCCTCGAGCTTTGGCCGTATCACCGGGCAGTCTGGGTTCATGCGGATCTGGCAGATCAGCTTCCGTCTAACTTACTAGGACGGTAGTCGAACTGCCCGACGAACAACTAAGGGGCGGCCTACGGGCCGCCCCTTTTTTTTGGTTTTTTCAGACGTCTTTCCACTGGCAACAGGTGAAACAGCCCCTCTATGCGCTTGACAGCACAGTAGTTCTCGGCGATGGTGGGCTGGAGACGAATTGTTGAAGAAAACGATGAGAAGCACTTGGTCTGTGGCGGTCGTGACGACGGGGGGCCTCCTCGTAATCGGCATCCTCTCATTCTCCCAGGCGGTTCCTGCCGCGCAGCAGGTCCAGCAGCTCCTTAACCAACGTCAGGAGCTGGACCAAACCCTGTGGCAAGCTGAGGAACAGGCTCAGCACTACGAGCAGCGTATTGTCCGACTCTGGGACGAACTGCTTCGCAGTAACGACAAATACGAGATTCTGAAACGATTTCCACTGGCTACCCTGGTACTCGGCGAGGCCGAGAGCCATGACTCACTGGCGCTTGGTATCACGCGTGTCCGGTTCGGACCGGCCCACCGCGAACTGTCGTCCGCGGCGTGGAAAGCGCGCCTAGACGACTTCGCGGAGCAGGGTTACGTGATTGATCAGACCGAGTGGCACCATAGTCGCTTCGTGCCGGCCGAAGGCGCCCGGCCCGCGCAGTCTGAAGTGTCCGCCGTCATCCACGCCGCGCGCGAAGAGCCACCGCACCGCGTGATTCTCCAAGCGACCCTGGACATCACGTGGTCCCCGCGGGTCGATGCACAGGACCTCCCAATTCCTGACCAGATCGCGGTGTCCCACCTCGACGTGCTGGACCGGCGGGCAGCAGCAGCTTTCCAGAAGGTGTTCGAATTTGCGCGGACAGCGACCCGCTTTCCCTTGGAGCCGCTTATCGTTTACGACCTCAACGGGGATGGGCTATCAGAAATCATCCTGGGCGGCGCGAACTCAGTCCTCTGGAACCACGGGGCTGGCCAGTTCGAAGTGGCGCCGTTCCTTGACGACACAGACCACGTCTTCGCCGATGCAGCCATCCTGGCGGACTTCACGAACGACGGCTATGTCGACTTCATCGGGGTCGACATCGCACGCTACCCTCTCTTATTTGAAGGAAACGCTGAGGGGCGATTCACAACCACCGGACACCGGATTGTGGATGCCACATTCGAACAGCCCAAGTCGTTCACAGCCGGCGATGTCGATGGAGATGGCGACCTGGACCTCTTTATCGCCAACTACAAAAACGCATACGAGGGTGGCCAGATGCCGACTCCGTATTACGACGCCAATGATGGGCATCCCGCTTACTTACTCCGGAACGATGGCAACGGTAACTTCACTGACATGACGGAGGCAGCTGGGCTAACGGCCAAGCGCTTCCGTCGGACCTACAGCAGCTCACTGGTCGACCTCGATGACGACGCCGACCAAGACCTCCTCGTGGTCAGCGACTTCGCTGGCTTCGACATGTACTTGAACGATGGCCGTGGCCGGTTTACCGATGTCAGCGATCAGTTCGGGGAACATCGGCATCTATTTGGCATGTCGCACACGTTTGGCGATTATGACCTCGATGGGGCGATGGATTTTTACGTCATCGGGATGAGTTCAACGACCGCGCGGCGCCTAGAAAACCTCGGCATCGGACCCTCGGATAAGCCCGAACATAACGCGCGGCGTGCCGCCATGGGCTACGGGAATCGCATGTTTCTCCGCCGCGGCGATGGCTACGAACTCGCGCCGTTCAACGACCAGGTGGCCCGCAGTGGGTGGTCCTGGGGAACCTCAACCTTCGATTTTGATAACGACGGCGACCGGGACATTTTCGTTGCCAACGGTCACCTGAGCGGCAATAGCACCGCAGATTACTGTACAACCTTCTGGCGCCACGATATTTACACCGATGACTCGCAGGACAACGCCGCGCGCGAAAACATGTTTCAGTTCGTGATGTCGCCGTTACAGGAAACCGATATCTCGTGGAATGGGTATGAGCATAAGGTGCTCTGGATGAACGAGGGGGGCGGTGCATTTACAAATGTCGCCTACCTCTTTGGGGTTGCGTTTGAGTACGACGGCCGTGCCGTGGTCACCGAAGACTTGGACGCCGACGGGAACGTCGACTTATTGGTCGTCGAATATAAGTCTGGCGGGGGAGCGGGTGATAACAACGATTATCGACTCCACGTCTACCAGAATCGTCTGGCTGAGACCGGCAACTGGATTGGGGTCCACTTGCGGGATGTCGGTAACGGCTTCTCAACGGTCGGCGCGACGGTCACGCTCGAGAGTAGCGCGGGGTTACAGGTGGGGCGCATCGTGACTGGCGATTCCTACTCCGCCCAACACGCGGCGACTGTTCACTTCGGTCTCGGCCAGCTGACCGCGGTTGAGGCCATTAACGTGCAGTGGGCCAACGGGGCACAGCGCCGGATCGAGCGGCCAGTTATTAACCAATACATCACTGTAACACCCGAGTCATCGCCAGGAATCGGGTTCGAGTGAAGAGAGTCACGATTGTCTGTGAGGAAGGTGTCATGACCCATTTCGGAGGACGCTGGCGTGTGGTGGCCATCGGTGTAGGGCTTCTCGTAACCGCTGTCCTTGTGGCGGCGCAGCCTGGTTCTCAGACAGGTTCATCGGCTCCCACCAGCGCCCAGCCATTTCTCGCCGCCCGGGCGCAATTGGATCAAACCGTGTGGGCTCCTGAAGTCCTCGCGCAACACTACGAGCGGCGGTTTGTGCAGCTATGGGATCTCTTGTTGCAGGGAGACGACAAGTATGGCGCCTTGGCGAACTTTCCCTTCGCAACGCTCCGCTTTGGCCTACCGGCTGGTCAGGAGTCGCTCGACCTAGGGATTCGCCGTACGACCTACACCGGGACTGCCAGGAACCTATCACCTGAAGCCTGGGGGGTGCTCCTTGACCGGTTCCAAGGCGAAGGGTATGTCATTGAACAAACGGAATGGCACCACAGTAGCTTCGAGCCTCCGAAAGATGGCCGCGACGCCCAGTCCGAGGTCTCGGCGGTGATCCACGCCGTCCGCGAGGACCCGCCCCATCGGGTGATCGTGCAGGCGAGGCTTGCGGTAACTTGGTCATCATTGGTTGATGCGCAGGATGTCCCGATTCCGAACGTCATCACGGTTGCTGACCTCCAGATTCTTGACCGGCAGGCCCCGTCGGCGTTCCGAGAAGTCTTTCAAGTGGCGAGTACAGCCACCCAACGCCCCTTGCAGCCACTTCTCGTCGAGGACCTCGACGGTGACGGCCGGTTAGAAATTGTGATGGCGGGCCGGAATCGAGTGTTGTGGAACCGCGGACCTGGACAATTTGAAGCAGCACCGTTTCTGCAGGAAGACCATGCGATCGCTGACGCGGCGATCCTCGCTGACTTTACTGGGGATGGGCATCTGGATTTCGTGGCCGTCGACACTACGCTGTATCCATTGCTTTTCGAAGGCGATGCTGGGGGCCAGTTCACCAAGCCCGCACAGCGACTTGCCGACGTCCAGTTCAAACACCCGAAGGTCTTCACGGCCAGCGACATTGACGCTGATGGAGACCTCGATCTCTTCATTGCCAACTACAAGAATTCCTATACGGACGGCCAAATGGCATCGCCGTACTACGATGCCAACGACGGCTATCCCGCGTATCTCTTCCGTAACGATGGCAATGGTGTTTTTCGTGACATCACCGAGGCGGCAGGGCTGGGCGCTAAGCGTTTCCGTCGTACCTACAGCAGTTCGTTTGTGGATCTCGACGATGATACTGACATGGACCTGATCGTCATCAGCGACTTCGCTGGTCTTGACCTTTATTTGAATAATGGGCAAGGGCAGTTCACCGATGTCACGGACACCCTCGGGCGAGACCGGCATCTATTCGGCATGTCGCACACGTTCGGCGACTATGATCTCGATGGCAATCTCGACTTCTACGTCACCGGGATGGGGTCAACCACCGCGAGACGTCTCGAGGGCATGGGACTCGGACCGGATGATAAGCCGGAACATAACGATTTACGGTCCGCGATGGGTTATGGCAACCGAATGTTCGTCCGCCGTGGCGACAAGTTTGGCGTCGCAGCGTTCAATGATCAGATCGCCCAAAGTGGGTGGTCGTGGGGCACTTCATCGTTCGATTTCGACAACGACGGCGACGAGGACATTTTCGTGGCGAACGGCCACATTAGTGGAAAGAGTATTCAGGACTATTGCACGGTCTTTTGGCGCCATGACATCTACACCGATGATTCCCAAGATAATGTCGGCCGGGAAAATATGTTCGATTTCGTGATGTCACCATTACAGGACACCGCGATCTCTTGGAACGGCTATGAGCATAAAGTGCTCTGGATGAATGGAGGCGGCGCGCGCTTCACGAATGTCGCATATCTACTCGGGGTGGCCTTTGAGTATGACGCGCGCGCGGTCGTGACGGATGACCTTGACGGTGATGGCCACGTGGATCTTCTTGTGGTCGAATTCCTGTGGGAAACCGATAACCATACGTTGCACGTTTATCAAAATCGCCTCCCCGAAGCCGGGAACTGGATCGGCGTGCGGCTTCGCGAGGCTGGTCCCGGACTATCAACAATTGGAACCATAGTCACGGTGCGAACCAAGGCAGGCTCCCAGATGAGACGCTTCGTCACTGGTGATTCATTCTCGGCACAACATTCGTCAACCGCCCACTTCGGGCTTGGCAGTCAAACCGAGGTTGAAACAATCGAAGTGCGCTGGCCAAACGGCAGGATGCGGCGGATTGACCGACCAGACATTAACCAGTACCTCACGGTGCAGTCTCCCGTCGGCACACATTGAGCCTCGTCACCGGATCGGTCTAAGAACCTGCTCAACTAGCATTGCGGAAAGGTCCTACGGCCCAGCTGGGTTGGTGGCGGCCGAAGCTTGGAGGGAAACATGCGGATTATTCGGTTCCTCGATGGAGCAGGACAGGAGCACTTTGGCGCACAAGTGGATGACACCACCGCTAAGGTGTTTCGTGGCTCGCCGTTTGACGGAGGCACAGTCACAGACCGTACCGAGACCGTCGCCAAGCTGCTGGCCCCTTGCTGCCCGCCGGCAATTTTTGCGATCGGACTCAACTATCGGCGGCATGCTGAAGAAGTAAAAGCCAAGATTCCAGAATATCCGGTCATTTTTCTCAAAGCGCCGGGATCGCTGCAGCATCCTGGTGAGCCGATCCGGTTGCCTCGGGTTGAGCCGACCGAGGTTGACTACGAAGCAGAGTTAACGGTCGTAATCGGCCGGGAGGCGAAGAACGTGTCCCGGGACGACGCATTAGCCTACGTCTTAGGTTACACGTGTGCTAACGATGTTTCGGGACGGCGCTGGCAAATCCACCGTGGTGGCACTCAGTGGTGTCGTGGGAAAAGTTTCGACACGTTCTGCCCCCTAGGGCCAGCGATTGTCACGAAGGACGAAATTGCCGATCCGAACAGTCTGAGGCTTCGGACAACGGTCAACGATGAAATCCTTCAGGACTGGAACACCGACGACATGATCTTCGATGTCCCTAGCCTGGTCAGTTTCGTCAGTGAGGACACCACATTACTTCCCGGCACCGTCATCCTCACCGGCACGCCGCATGGAGTTGGATTTACCCGGCGGCCGAAACGCTTTCTCCAGGCTGGTGACCGTGTCACCATCGAGATCGAGAAGATCGGTCGACTGGATAATCCGGTTGAGAATGAGGCGTGAGGGACGCCATCCTCTTCCCCCAGGCTAGGAGAGAACGCGGCGCCTGAGATTGCCAAGGCGCACACCTTGACCGTTGGTCTTATCGGGCGACCACACGTTGCAGCAGCACATCTAGCTGCTCTTGATATTCATCGCGTTTGGCGGGATTGGCACTCTGACCGTAGTAATCGATGAGTTGCTCGTAGGCCGGTACGAAGTACGGATTGTGGTGAAGCGCCGCTTCCCAGTGCGGCACGCCATCTGCTGGCCGGCCTGATACCGCGTGGAACAACCCAATGTTGAAGTGCGCTTCAGCATTTGTTGGGTTGACCTCAAGCTCACGCTCAAAGTACGGAAGAGCGAGTTCCCTACGTCCCTGCGTCATCAGCGTGACACCAAGATTGTTGTTTGCCTTGGGTGTCACCGGGTCAATCGCCAGGGCCATACGATACTCCGCGGCCGCCTGACCCGGTTGGTCAAGCTCCTCAAGAATCCGTCCGACGTTCACGTGCGCGATGGGCGCATAGGCCGTGTTACGTGTCGCGCTGACCCAGAAGGTCAGTGGATCATGGAAGGTGGGCACGTGCCGCAGAGTGAGAACGCCGAAGACAATGGTAAGCGCCACAAGGACGTATCGGGATCCGGTCCACCGCCATTGATTACCCGCCAGGGAGGGCAACTGGGATAATCCGATCGCCAGTCCCAATAGCGGCACATAGGTCCTATGCTCATACGCCGGCAGGTTGGGTACCACTAACGGTGGCAATAAAAACAGAACAAACCAAGATAGTACGACCGCCATCTGGCGTGTCGGTAGCCGACGCAAAGTCACGCCGAGAACGCCGACCGCCACCACACCAAGCCCAAGAGCGCGCGGGTCGACAGATGGCATTACATTGAGGCTCACCGGAAAAACGGCCTTGCCAAAATACGCAAGTAGCTGGGGAAAATTGCGCGCGAAGGTCATCAACGATTCACCCGGTGTCGCAGAGACTTCGCCACCGGCAAGTGCGAAGTGTCGGACAGCCATCCAAACACCAGCTGCCCCAAAATAGCTCCAAGGCAGCCATCGGACCTCTCGGTAAAAACCCACCCGGTCGTACCAAAGCCAAACGATCAACCCATACGCCGGCAGCAGTACTATGCCGGTCTCCTTGGTGAAGAGGGCAAGTGCGAACGTCACAAGATGGAGCCAAAACCCCCATGCCCGTTTATCCCGCACGGCTGCATCGAGACCTATCAAGGACAGCAGGGCAAAGATGGCGAGTAAAGAATCGTTACGCCCAACGATCCAGCTGACTGTCTGCACCGTGAGTGGATGCACGGCGAACAGGAGTGCCGCCCCAAAGGCCGCGTAACGGCCCGCGCCGAGACGCAGGGCTAGGCCGAAGAGAAGTACAACGACTATCGCGTGCAAGATTATGTTAGTTGCGTGATAGGCCGCCTGGCCTCCGCCGTCGAACTGTGCGTCGACCATAAACGACAGCACCACCAGCGGCCGATAGTAAGTCTCGAGATTGCTTAGTTCACCGTCAACCTCAAAGTAACTCCGTAGAAAGACACGGGGTGCGTTGGATAGTTCTGACAGGAATGCCTGATTGCCAGTAATGAGGTCCGCATCGTCAGCCCGGACAAACCCGAAACCAACGGTCTGCCCGAACAGCAGTAGACACACCAGCACTAACACGCCACCTAGACCTACAAAGGCCAAGTTGGCTATCCGTACAGGCGCCTCTAACGGTTGGGGAGTCCGTTGGCCGTCAGCCATAAGACGTGTTCCTATTCCTCAAAGCCTACCACCGGAGGCGGATTCCGTCTCCTGAGCACACCGGCGAACCGGACGGGAGGAAAAACCAGAATCGAAAGTCTGAACCTGGATTGTCGTGTGAGGCGAAGACTGCTGGTCTCAGAGCATGCCGAGCTGTAACTTGGCCGCGTCCGACATCCGCTCCGGTGTCCAAGCGGGCTCCCAAACCACCTCAACGCTTGCGTCGGTTACACCCTCGACGCTTGCGGTCTTTGTTTTCACCTCGCCTGGTAAAATCTGCGCGGCTGGGCAATTTGGGGCAGTCAAAGTCATTGTGACCCGCACGTTATGGTCCGCGTCCACCACGACGTCATAGATCAACCCTAGCTCATAAATATTCACAGGGATCTCGGGGTCGAACACAGTCGATAACGCTTCAATGATCTTCGGCTTAAACTTGAGCGTCGCCAGTGGGTCGCCCACGATCTTCTTCGTAGCCTGAGCGGGGACTGGCGCCTCGACCGGTGGAGTGTTGACCGTCGATGCCGCTGGAGCGCCTACTGGCGAACCTTCCTGTATCTCGCTGTCTCCATTTGACTTAGCCGTCGACTGATTGGGGCGTTGATCGTTATTAAGATTCAAAATATCCATCGTTACTCCGTCGTGGCGACCTTGTTCTTTGCCTCGATCGCGGCTTGTAGGGTGTGCCACGCAAGCACCGCACACTTGACGCGGGCCGGGTAGGCTCGAACGCCAGAAAATACCGATAATTTCCCGAGCACGTCGGTGTCGAAGTCCGCCTCCGCATCACCGGTGAGCATCCCCTGAAAGTTCGCGAACAGCGTCCGCACTTCGTCGAGCGTCTTGCCCTTCACGCTCTCGGTCATGAGCGACGCAGACGCCGTCGAGATCGCACAGCCACTGCCCTTGAACACAATATCGCGAATCACGTCGTCCTCAAGAGCAAGGTGCAGCGTAAGCTTATCGCCGCACAGCGGATTATAGCCTTCCGCGCGCCGGTCTGGCTGCGCAAACTGGCCGAAGTTCCTCGGCCGCTTGTTGTGGTCAAGGATGACCTCCTGATAGAGGTCGCGCAGGTCGAACATTACGCGAACACCTCGCGGGCTCGCTCGAGCGCAGCGCCCAGCGCGTCGATATCCTCACGCGTGTTATACATCGCCAGCGAGGCCCGTGCGGTCGCCGGAATACCGAACCGGTCCATCACTGGCTGGGTGCAATGATGTCCCGTACGAATCGCCACACCCGACTGATCGACGACCGTGCCGATGTCGTGCGGGTGCACACCCTCCATGACAAAGGACAGGATGCTAGCCTTCTCCGAGGCGGTCCCGATGAGCCTCACACCGGAAATCTGCTGGAGCACCTCCGTCCCGTAAGCCAGAAGCTCGCGCTCATAAGCTGCCACTTGGTCGAGCCCGAGCCCGGTCAGATAGGTGAGGGCCGCGCCCAAGCCGATCGCTCCGGCGATGTGCGGGGTGCCCGCCTCGAACTTGTGCGGTAGCTCGTTGTAGGTCGTCTTCTCAAACGTGACCGAGCTGATCATGTCGCCACCACCCTGGTAGGGCGGCATGTCCTCGAGGCGCTCGGCCTTGCCGTAGAGCAGGCCAATGCCCGTCGGCCCGTAGAGCTTGTGCCCGGTCGCCACGTAAAAATCGCAGTCCAGCGCCTGCACATCCACAGGAAAATGGTATGCCGCTTGGGCGCCGTCGATCAGAGCCGCCGCGCCGTGCCGGTGGGCAAGCTCTACGATACGGGCAACAGGATTGACTGTGCCCAACGAATTCGACAGGTGCACCGCCCCCACCAGTTTCGTGCGGGCACCAACCAAGCGCTCGAACTCCTCCCAGACGAGCTCGCCATCATCGGTGATGGGCACCACCCGCAGGCGCGCCCCGGTCTGTTCGCAAAGAAGTTGCCACGGCACGATATTCGAATGATGCTCCATGCCGGTGATGACGATCTCGTCACGTTCCCCGATATGGCGTCGACCAAAGGTCTGCGCGACGAGATTGATCCCCTCCGTGGCGTTACGCGTAAAGATCACTTCCCGCGGCTCGCGGGCGTTCAGGAACTGCTGAGCCGTACGGCGTGCCGCTTCATACGCCTCAGTCGCCGTCTCACTCAGATAGTGAACGCCGCGGTGGATGTTTGCGTTGTGCTTCGTATAGTACCGTGTCAGCGCGTCAAGCACGGCTCGCGGCTTCTGCGTCGTCGCCGCATTGTCGAGGTAAACGAGCTGGCGATCCCGAATAACCAGGCCAAGGATCGGAAACTCCTGCCGGACGCGGTGGACGTCAAAGCGCGACGGCGCCGCCGTAGGAGCCGAGGGCTGACTCATGCCGGTTCCTCAGCGGCGGCTGGCAGCCGTTCGAGCAGCGCCAAGTCAAGTTGGGTCCTGAGCGGCTCGTGCCGAATCCGATTGAGCACGTCGATAGCGAAGGCGTGGATCAGCATCCGCCGCGCACGCGCACGCCCCAGCCCGCGCGCCTGTAGATAGAACAGCATGTCCTCGTTCAACTGACCAACCGACGCACCGTGGCTACACTTCACGTCGTCGGCGAAAATCTCAAGTTGCGGCTTGGTATTCACCTGCGCCTGGTCGGAGAGGAGTAGTGCCTTGTTCGACTGCTTCGCGTCGGTCTTCTGCGCATCAAGCCGCACGATAATCTTACCGTTAAAGACCGCCCTGCCGTCGCCGTCCAGGATGCCCTTATAGAACTCGTGACTCGCACAGTGCGGCGAGGCATGGTCAATCGTCGTGTGGTTGTCGATGTGCTGGTTCCGTCCTGCTACATACAGGCCGTTCAGCGTGCACTCCGCGCCTTCCCCGTCCAGCACTGCGCTGATGTCATTGCGCACCAGGGCCGCCGCACCCAGCGTGATCGAATGTGACAGCACGACTGCATTCCGCGCGAGTCGCGCCTGCATGCGGCCCACGTGCCGGGCGTGGAGACTCTCGCGCAGGATCTTGCAGTGATCGACGACACTACCGGCACCTGCGTCGATCTCGGTCACGGCATTCGTGAAGTACTCCGTGTCCCGCAAACCTGCGTAACTCTCGACGATGCCGACCTGGCTGTTCTCACCCGCGACCACAAGCACTCGAGGATGCGTGACCGCTGCCTCGCCTGGCGCCGTCGAGATAAACAACACATGCACTGGGTCTTCGAGGACGACGCCGTCGTCCACTCGGATTAATGCGCCATCCTGGAGAAATGCGGTGTTGAGCGCTGAGAACGGCTGCTCGGCCACTACCGCCAGCCTGCCAAGATACGGCTCCACGGCATCTAGGCCACCCGCGAGCGAGTCACCGAGAGTCTGGATGTCGACGCCAGTGGGAACTGCTTTGGTCTCAGAAAGTGCTGGTGAGAACCGGCCGTTCACAAATACCAGCCGAGCCCCCGGCAGATCCGGAATCAGAAAGCGCGAGATCTGGTCGGCAGCAACGTGGACCGGACCGCCCAGCGCGTAGGGTCGACTGGCAATCGGCGCAACGCTCGTGAACCGCCAGTCCTCCATGCGCGTGGTCGGAAACCCGAGGCGATGGAAGTGTTGCATTGCGTCCTGACGGAGTGACTTGAGAGCCGCCGAGGCACGCACCGCATCGGCACCACCTTGCAAACGGTCGAAATCCGCCTGGTAGCCGTCGTAGGTCGCCAAGACCTTCGTCGTGGTTGTCCCGCTCACGCACCCATCTCCGCAGCAGCGCCGTCGATCCAGCCATAACCCTTGGCCTCAAGCTCAAGTGCCAGCGCCTTCCCGCCAGACTTGACGATCCGGCCCTCCGCTAGGACGTGTACGAAATCTGGGACGATATAATTGAGCATCCTCTGATAGTGGGTGATGACGACCGTGGAGCGCTCTGGGCGGCGCAGCGCGTTCACGCCCTTCGCCACAATCTGTAACGCGTCAATGTCGAGGCCAGAATCTGTTTCGTCAAGAATGGCAAGCTTCGGCTCGAGTACCGCCATCTGGAAAATTTCGTTCCGCTTCTTCTCGCCTCCGGAAAACCCGTCATTCACTGGCCGGTTGAGCAGGTCAGGGCTGATTTCGAGCACCTCCAGCTGCTTCTTCACCAGCGCCATGAACTCCATCGCGTCGAGCTCTGGCTCCCCGCGGTGTTTCCTCACCTCGTTCAGTGCCGCCTTGAGCAGATAGGCGTTGTTGACACCAGGAATCTCGACCGGATACTGAAACGCGAGGAAGACCCCGTTACGCGCCCGGTCCTCAGGCGCCATCGTCAGTAGGTCCTTACCCTGATACCTCACCGTGCCACTCGTCACGGTGTACTCGGCTCGGCCGGCTAGAAGGCCCGCCAGCGTACTCTTGCCCGAGCCGTTGGGACCCATGATCGCGTGTACCTCGCCGGCATTCACCGTCAGGTCGATACCCCGGAGAATGTCCTTGCCGCCCACGCTGGCATGTAGCGCCGTAATCTCCAACATCGTATTGCCTCTATGACTCAGAAAAATGTCGTGCCCAGGAAAAAGAATCAATCGTGCGGACGGAAAGTGGCGTGACCGTCTTGGGTCGGCCGCCGCGTGCGAGCGCGTCACCTCAGCCGTCTAGCCGACGCTGCCCTCCAAGCTGACCCCGAGCAGCTTCTGCGCTTCCACCGCAAACTCCATAGGAAGTTCACGGAAGACTTCCTTGCAGAAGCCGTTGACGATTAGGTTCACTGCATCCTCGGTTGATAGACCCCGTTGCCGGCAGTAGAAGAGCTGGTCTTCACCGATCTTTGAGGTCGACGCTTCGTGTTCGACCTGCGCTGACGTGTTCCGCACCTCCAAATATGGGAACGTATGCGCGCCACATCGATCGCCGATCAGTAACGAATCGCACTGCGAATAGTTTCGCGCACCGGTGGCTCTTTTTCCAATCCGCACGAGACCCCGATACGTGTTCTGGCCATGTCCAGCTGAAATCCCCTTCGAGATGATCGTGCTACGGGTGTTTCGACCGAGATGCACCATCTTTGTGCCGGTATCGGCCTGCTGCCAATTGTTCGTCACGGCGACCGAATAGAACTCGCCGACCGAGTTGTCGCCCTGCAAGATGCACCCGGGGTACTTCCACGTGATGGCCGAACCAGTCTCGACCTGCGTCCAAGTGATTTTCGAATTCCGGCCGGCTGCCGTGCCGCGCTTCGTGACGAAATTGTAGATGCCACCTTTGCCGTCCTTGTCGCCGGGATACCAGTTTTGGACGGTCGAGTATTTGATCGTAGCGTCGTCGAGCGCCACGAGCTCGACGACCGCGGCGTGCAACTGGTTCTCGTCGCGCATCGGCGCTGTGCACCCCTCAAGGTAGCTGACCGAGGCGCCCTCATCGGCGACAAGCAGCGTGCGCTCAAACTGTCCCGTCGACGCGGCGTTGATCCGGAAGTAGGTCGATAGTTCCATCGGGCACTTGACGCCCTTCGGAATATAAGCAAAGGAGCCGTCGCTGAAAACCGCCGAGTTAAGCGTCGCAAAGAAGTTATCTGTGTATGGCACCACCGTGCCTAGGTATTTGCGCACCAGATCGGGATGCTCGCGCACCGCTTCCGAGAACGAGCAGAAAATGATGCCGAGGTCGCCGAGTTTCTCGCGGAACGTTGTGGCCACCGAAACGCTGTCGAAGACCGCGTCCACCGCGACGCCCGTCAGCATCTTCTGCTCCTCAAGCGGGATCCCGAGCTTCTCGAACGTGCTACGAATTTCCGGGTCTACCTCGTCGAGGCTCTTGAGCGTTGGCTTTTTCTTCGGCGCCGAATAGTAGCTAATCGCTTGATAGTCGATCGGGGTGTAGTGGACGTTTGGCCAAGACGGCTCGGTCATCGACGTCCAGACCCGGTAGGCCTTGAGGCGCCACTCGAGCAGCCACTCGGGCTCTTCCTTCTTGGCCGAGATCAGCCGGATCACATCCTCGCTCAGGCCTTTGGGAATCGTGTCGGCCTCGACGTCGGTCACAAAGCCGTATTTGTAGTCCTGATTGGCGAGCTGTTCGATCGTCTTCGTCGCTGTACTCATGTGGTCCGCCGGTGCCAGTGCGACCGTCAGGCGAAAGGGCCGAAAGCAGCCAAATCGCTCCTAACACCCGTAACAAATAACTCCGACCATAATGGTCGTATATGAATTTATACCACGCTGACAGAGGTCTTGCCAACCCTGTTCGGGCCGGTCACTGGGATTTCCGATCGAACGGGAACTAGTCTCTAGTCTCCGATCTGCGGCACGGGAGGCCTCTCTTAGAGTCAACCTAGACGCCAGCCACGAAGCGACCTACGACCCTGTGGGTTGACCCCATGACAACGGAGGCTTTTGGACGGAAGAGGGTAGGCTGACAATCATTCCGACGACGACGACCGCGATGGCTCCCACAACATTTAGCCACAAGAAGGAAATGCTACTTGTCAAGGCAACGTAGGTCACCGTGATCATCCCGCCGACCAGTCCCCAGAGCGCCCCGGACGCCGTCGCCCGCCGCGTTGCCACGGCCAAGATGAACACGCCGAGCAAGGAGCCGTAGAAGAAGGAACCGAACCGATTCACCACCTCGATGAGCGACCCGAGGTTCGCGGCATACATCGCCACGATGGAGGCAAAAAGCCCCCAGAACCCAGTGACTATTTTCGATACGCGGAGGTAGTGCTGGTCAGTCCCGTCGGCGCGTAGATGGCGACGGTAGATGTCGATGACAGTCGAGGTCGACAGCGAGTTCAACTCCCCAGCGATGCTTGACATCGCCGCGGCGAGGATGGCGGCGATCATCAAACCGACCAGGCCGACCGGCAATTCGGTCGTCACGAAGGTTGGAAACACGTAGTTCACGTCGGTGTAGGAATCGTCCTGGGTGACTTCCTTTACCAACGACACGGCCCGCCCACGAATGGCGGTTAATCTCTGCTGGCGCACGACGAAGGCCGCCTCGGTCGTTGCTACCGCCGCCGCGTCGCCTGTCCGGCGCGCCGCCACCGCCTCACGAGCCGCCGTCCGCCGCGCAGCGAGCGCATCCTGGAACTCCGTGTCGAGCGCCGCATACTCCGATGCACGCGAACTCGCATGCACCTCGGCCTCGTGCACCGGGTTGAAGAGCATCGGCGGTGCGTGGAACAGGTAGAACACGAACACAAGCACGCCGATCAGCAAGATCAACGCCTGGAGAGGAATCTTCACGAATGCGCTCATCAGTAGCGAGTATCGGCCAGCGTCGACCGACTTAGCCGTCAGATACCGTTGCACTTGGCTCTGGTCGCACCCAAAATAGCCGAGCATCAGGAAGAGCCCGCCGATTAGCCCTGACCAGAACGTATATGTCTCGTTCAGGTTGAATTCGAAATCGATCGTGGCGAGTCGACCCGTCGCGCCCGCGACATGCAGTGCTTCGCCAATGCCAACGTCATCCGGCAGTCCGAATACGAGCGCGACCGCCACCGCCGCCATCCCCGCTACGATGACCACCATCTGCTTCACGTCGGTCCAAGTAACTGCCTGCACGCCACCGAACATCGTGTAGACCGTCGTCGACAGCCCAATCGCCATAATCGTCAGCGTGAGGTTGAACCCGAGCACAATCGACAAGATCACCGCCGGCGCCGCAATGATGACGCCGGCCTGCAGTCCCCGCGACAGGAGAAACAGTAGGCTCGCAAGTGTTCGGGTGCGTACGTCGAAGCGTCGCTCAAGGTATTCGTAGGCGGTGTAGACTTTGGCGTGGTAGAAGAACGGCACCAGCGTGAGTGACAGGATGATCATCGCGATCGGCAGGCCAAAGTAGAACTGCACGAAACGCATGCCGTCCGCATACCCCTGACCCGTGGTGCCAACGAGCGTGATGGCGCTCATCTGGGTCGCCATCACCGTTAGGCCAACGGCCCACCACGGCAGCGAGCGATTGGCGAGAAAGTAACCCTCGACCGCCCCGGCTCCCGTGGTCCGTTTGAGGCCGGTGTAAACGATCCAGAGAAGATATGCGGCGACGATGAACCAGTCGACTACATGCATGGGAATCGTCGGCGAGTCGCAATCACGCCCCGAAATACCGACTGAAACTCCACAAAGCCGCCAGAACGACCGCCTCGACGAGCAGAACAGCCACGTAGATGGGTGTTATCGGCCGGGTAGGATTGGCCGCAGTCGGCGCCCCCGGCGCACGGACCGAGGAGGGCGAGTCACTCATACGTTGGTACTCCGTTCACACAGTTCGGCTGCGGCTGCCACCCGCCGATCACCTACCGTTGATCGACCAGCATCAACCAGATGCGCGTAGCGGATTACCATCTGGGGTGAAAGAAACCAGCTGCGTGGCGGTCTCGCAATGCTCATTGGGAACGAAGGTGCATATTCCAGTGCAGATGCCACGAGGCAGTATACCCTCGCACTAAAGCGGCCGGCAGCCCGTAGGCAATGCTCAAGAACAAGGTGAACCCTCATCCCGCACGGAGTCGTCCTCCCCGGTAGATGGACCCAAAAGAGGCCATGACACGATGACGGAGACCCGTGACAGCAGGCTCCCGTTACGTATTCTGGGCGGCATAGCGACTCTGGTGGTGCTCGTGGCCCTTGGCCGATTACTCGGTGAAGATCTGCCAGATTTCATGGTCTGGGTCGAGGGTCTTGGTATCTGGGCACCAATCGTCTTCGTCGCCGGATACGCCATCGCAACGGTCGCCTTCGTCCCCGGGGCAGTGCTGAGCCTCATAGCGGGTGCAATATTCGGCCTCGTTAAGGGCACGACCCTCGTGCTGATGGGCGCGACGATCGGATCGGCCGCCGCCTTCTTGGTTTCCCGGCACCTCGCCCGGGCTTTGATCGAACAGCACCTGGCGGGCCATAACCGCTTTGCGGCGATCGACCAGGCGATCGGGGGCGACGGCTTCAAGATTGTCTTGCTGCTACGCTTGTCTCCCATCTTCCCGTATAACCTCCTCAACTACGCCCTCGGCCTGACTAAGGTGCGGTTCACCGACTACGTCCTTGCCTCGATCGGCATGCTACCGGGCTCTCTTCTCTACACCTACTACGGGAAGCTCGCCGGGAACGTGGCGACTCTCGCCGCTGGAACGCCGACAGGCCGAGGTGCTGGTTACTATGCCGTCCTAGGCCTCGGTTTAGCCGCGACGATTCTCGTAACCACCTTAGTTACCCGCACCGCCAGGCGGATACTCCGCCAGTCCACGAGTGAGAAAGGAACCGACCTCTGACCACCGGTGCTCAGCCGAGAACCGACCGGTAGGTGAGGGGTAAAATTTAGGCGACCAAACTGGTCCGATTGGTTGTTGCCGGTGAGGTGTAGTAGTTGTGCAACCGCGACAGTTTTGAGGCGCGATCCTCACGCGCCGTTTCAACGCCGGTGCGGACCTCGCGCGGACAGGGTTTTCCCGGGTCTAGGCTTGCGTCCCCCCCGCCCTGCAGCTAAAATGCCGTGTTTGCCGGTTCACGGATCGTGCAGATTTGTGGGCCGAATCGGCGGGTTGGCGACCAGCCTCTGCTCGCAATCACAACCCCGGATGCCGTAGGACAGAGAAAGGAGTCACGACGTTGGATAACGTGACGACAGTCGGGCACGCGCACGCCCACGCGGACCACGAGCACGAGTTGCCCTTCTGGCAGAGGTATGTCTTCTCCCAGGACCATAAGGTGATCGGCATCCAATACGCCATCACCGCGCTTCTGTTTTTACTCCTCGGCTTCACGCTGATGATGATTATGCGTTGGCAACTCGCCTACCCCAGCCAGCCCATTCCCTTTATCGGCGGTTTGTTTGGTGATGCCAACGCGCCTGGCGGCATCATGCTGCCAGAGTTCTACAACCAGTTGGGTGCAATGCACGGCACGATCATGGTCTTTCTTGGCGTCGTGCCGCTGGCAGTTGGCGGGTTCGGTAATTTCGTGGTGCCGCTCCAAATTGGCGCACCTGACATGGCATTTCCTCGCCTGAACATGGCGAGCTATTGGGTGTATTTCGTCGGGGGCGTGGTGATGTTGGCCAGCTTCTTCGCGCCTGGTGGCGCCGCCAACTCGGGCTGGACGTCTTATGTCCCGTTGGCTGTGATCGCGACCCAGGGTCAGACGTGGTGGTTGATCGGAATGACATGCTTGATCACCTCGTCACTGCTCGGTGCGATCAATTTCATCGTCACAAT
This sequence comes from Acidobacteria bacterium UBA823, assembly GCA_002296225.1. GTDB lineage: Bacteria > Acidobacteriota > Vicinamibacteria > Vicinamibacterales > UBA823 > UBA823. The sequence continues at coordinate 27,551 of DBHR01000060.1, forward strand.
GGTGCAGCTACGCGCGCCCGGCCTCACGTGGATGCGACTGCCATTCTTTGTCTGGACGCAGCTCGTCACGGCCTTTCTGCTGCTACTCGCCTTCCCACCGCTCGAAGCAGCTGCGTTCCTGCAACTCATGGACCGGCTTGTCGGTACGAGCTTCTTCCTGCCAAGCGGGCTGGTGGTGAGCGGTCAAGCCCTCGAGGTCAGCGGCGGCGGTAGCGCCCTATTGTGGCAACACTTGTTCTGGTTCCTGGCGCATCCGGAGGTGTATGTCCTGATTCTTCCGGCAATGGGCATCGTGGCCGAAATCATCGCCAACAACACGCGGAAGCCGCTCTGGGGTTACCGGCCGATGGTCTACTCGGTGATCTTCCTCGGCTTCATGTCATTCATCGTCTGGGCACACCACATGTTCTTGACCGGGATGGGCACGTATATCAGTGCGTTCTTCCAGACAACAACGATGATCATCTCGATTCCGTCCGTCATTATCCTCTCGGCGTTGTTCATCTCGCTGTATGGAGGCTCGATCCGGTTTACGACACCGATGCTATTTGCGCTGGGGTTTTTGCCGATGTTCGGCATCGGTGGACTGACCGGGCTACCGCTGGCCTTCGCCGCGTCAGACATCCATCTGCACGACACCCTCTACGTCATCGGACACTTCCACTACGTCGTGGCACCCGGCACCATCTTCGCGTTATTTGCGGGTATCTATTACTGGTTCCCAAAGGCCACCGGCCGCAAGATGAACGAGCTGCTCGGGAAAATCCATTTCTGGGGCTCATTCATCTTCATGAATGGCGTCTTTTGGCCGATGCTCATCCAGGGATTGGCGGGGATGAATCGACGAATGTACGACGGCGGCATTCAGTATCAGCACGTGCAAGACGTCCTGCAGTGGAACTCAGTGATGTCGTGGTCGGCCTGGGGGCTCGGCCTCTTCCAGATCTTCTTCATCATTAACTTCTTCAGAAGCATCCGGAACGGGGAGAAGACGAACAACAACCCGTGGGAGGCGACCACCCTTGAGTGGCAGGCACCATCACCGCCGCCGCACGGGAATTTCCTTTCACCGCCCGAAGTGCACCGCGGGCCGTATGAGTACAGTGTGCCCGGCGCAGCAACCGACTTCACGCCGCAGGGCCAACGGTCGTAGCCAAGGGAGTAGACATCGCGATGGAAATTCCGTATACCGTCGACACCCGGGCCGATACCGGGCTGAATAACGTCAAGCTTGGCATCTGGCTGTTCTTGGCGTCTGAGGTCATGCTCTTCGGCGGCCTCTTCTCGTCCTACGTCCTCCTGCGAGTCGGTGCGGAAGCGGGAACGTGGCCTCAAGGGGCGGAGATTCTGAGCATCCCGCTCGCGACCTTCAACACCATCGTGCTGATCGGTTCGTCGGTGACGATGGTCATGGCGTGGGCGTCGCTTAAACTGCGGGACTTGTTCAAGTACAGGCTATATATGGGCACCACCGTTGCCCTCGCGCTCGTCTTTCTGATCGTTAAGGCCTTCGAATACGCCGACAAGTTCTCGCATCATCTGTATCCGTCCGAAAGCACCTTCTTGGGCATCTATTTCTTGATCACCGGCCTGCACGGCCTGCACATCGTGGGCGGAATCATCGTCAACAGCTATTTCCTGCTGCCGGGCGTCAAGATGTGGCACACAGCACCGGAGCGCTTCACGAACCGGGTCGAAGCGGCCGGTCTCTACTGGCACTTCGTCGACTTAGTGTGGATCTTCTTGTTCCCGGTACTCTACCTGCTCTGATGGAATGGTTGGGTTGCGCCTGACGTCTGGACACTGACGAAGAGGAAACGAATGAGCATGGATTCCGCCGAAGACATCAAGAAACACGTCAAGGTCTACCTCATGGTGTTCGCCGCCTTGATGGTCCTGACGGTCATCACGGTCGGCGTCGCCTCTCTCTCCTTGACAATTCCGCTGGCGATTGCTCTGGCACTCGTCATCGCCACGGTCAAGGGATCGCTGGTGGCAAGTTACTTCATGCACCTGGTGTCTGAGAAGTCGCCGATTTATTGGACGTTGATGCTGACGGCAGCCTTCTTCGCCGTATTGATGTTCGTGCCATTGCTGGCAATGCTAGACAGCATCGGCCGATAGGAGCATTGATGTCCCTGAGGGCTGTTCACATTCTATTTATCGTCGCCTCGATTGTGCTGGCGGTCTTTATGGGGGGCTGGGGCATCGTGATGTTCAGGTCGCCGCTGGGGTCGGGCGGGCACTTGGCGACAGGAGTGGTCTCGTGTCTTGTCGCCGCAGTCTTGAGCGTCTACGCTGTCGGCTTTATCCGCAAGACGCGGCGGATTGGCATCGAGTGACGGATGTGATGATGAAAGAGAAAAAACGACTGACGATGCGCGCGCGCGCCTGTCACGTGCTGGCCGCGCTCAGTGCAGTGCTCCTCGTGGCTGACAACTCGGCGGCCTGGGCCTGTGTGGTGTGCTTCGGCACCGCCGACTCCCCTATGACGCAGGGAATGAACATGGCGATTCTCCTCATGCTCGGGATTCTCGCCTGCGTCGCGACAGCATTCGCGATGTTCTTCGTGCGCTTGTTCAAGCTGTCGCGCGCCAGTGCGGGCCGCGACATCCGAGTATCGCGATCGGCCCGCTTGGAAGGGAGTTATTAGATGGGAGAACTGCTGGGGTTGCCGGTGCAGGCGTCGGCGCACGCCGTTGAGGTCGATCAGCTCATCGTGGTCGTGCACTGGATTATGGCCATTCTGTTCGTCGGGTGGGGTGCTTTCTTTCTCTACACGCTGTTCCGCTTTCGGCAGTCGCGTAATGCGAAGGGCGACTACGTGGGCGTGAAGAGCCACACATCGAGCTATCTTGAAATCGCGGTGGCAGTCGTTGAAGCGGTGCTGCTCATCGGTTTCGCGATCCCGGCCTGGGCGACGCGCGTGAACGAATTCCCGTCAGAGGGGGAGTCAACCGTCGTGCGCGTGGTGGCCAAACAGTTCGAGTGGCATATCCAATACCCGGGACCCGATGGCATGTTCGGCCGCACCACGCTCGACCTGATTACGCCGACGAACGCCATCGGGTTGGACCGTAGTGACCCGATGGCGGTCGATGACCTCGTCACGATCAATCAACTCAATCTCCCGGTCGACAAACCGGCGCTCGTGCACCTCTCCACACAAGACGTCATCCACAGCTTCGGCATTTCGTCCATGCGGGTGAAACAGGACGCCATCCCTGGCCAGGAAATTCCCGTTTGGTTTATTCCGACCCAAACCGGTGACTTCGAAATTAACTGTTCGCAGCTGTGTGGCCTAGGGCACTATCGGATGCGTGGATTCGTGACGATTCAGACCGAGGGCGAATTCCGAGACTGGTTCCAGGAAGAAATGGCATTCCAGGGCGCGAACTAAGGCCCAGGAAGTAGGAAGTCTGACCGCCGCTGGCGACTCGCGGAGCAAACCGCGACGCTCATCCCCACCGGCCGGGTTAGATGACGTGTCGCGGCATTAGTGGGTTCAGGTGCATCGTCAGGTCGTAGACTGACCCGCCGAAGGCGGCCGCGAAGTCCTCCGGACGCGAACCCTCCTCCCAATCGAACACTGTCGCCTGGTCACCGGCTTGGACCTGCGTCTCCTGGCCGAGTTCTACCATCGTGTGGCTTGCCGAAATGGCCGCGATGATCGGATAGCGCGCGCCGCCGATCGTCACCAGGCCGCCTTGCGCCGCCGCGCGCGGTAGTCCGTCACCGTGCCCAATCGGTAGGGTGGCAATCCAGACGTCGTTCTCCGCCACGTAGGCTCGGCCGTAGCCGGCGGTCTCCCCGCGCCGGAGCTGCTTGACGTAGGCAACACGGCCGCGCAGTGCCACGGCGGGTCGGAGGTCGAGGACGCCCATTTCGTAAAACTTGGGCTCAGGGTAGATCCCGTAGATCGCCATCCCGACCCGGACCATGTCGAGAAACGCCTCCGGATGCTCGAACAGTGCGTAACTGGACGCGGCGTGCAAGCGGCCGACGTCAAGCCCTTCGCCCCGTAACGTGGTGCCGACCTCCTGGAGACGTTGAACCTGCAGCGGGTCAAGCTCCGGGTCCTCAGACAGCGTCGTCTGGAGTCCTTGGACCTGCACCGCTGGTCGACCGGCCAGATCGCGGATCAGTACCGCAGCGTCGCGGACCGGCACGCCGACGCGGCCCATGCCGGTATCCAGGCAGATGTGAATCGAGATCGTCTTACCCAGCTTCGCAGCAACCCGGTCGAGCATATCGCCGATCGGCGTGTATACCATCGGCGTGATGTCGCGCGAGACTGCTTCCTCGAGATCTGACTCACCGAACGGCCCCATCAGCAACACGGGCTTCCGCACGCCTCCCTCCCGCAGCGCCACCGCTTCGTTCAGCTTTACAACCGCCAGCCCAGAGACCACTTCAAGTGCTTCCAACGTCCGGCCGGCATTGACGACACCGAGCCCGTAGCCGTCGTTCTTGATGACTGCCATGATCGGTCGGCCGCCGACTCGTTCACTGATCGCGCCAATGTTGTGCCGAAGATTCGCGGCGTGTACTTCGACCCACGGGTCGAACGACGAGTGCACGACGCCGTCGCGCTCCACTGGTGCCTGTGGTACCTGCGCGCACGCGTCGAACGACAACAGCGCAGGGGTGGCCGCCATGGACGCGAGGAATGTCCGGCGTCCGGCCCTGCACGGCTTCATCAGCTTCGGAAGCTTAGTCGGGGTCATGGGTGTTATCTCGTTTCATGTTTTGGTTGGTTGATCAGCACAGTGAAATCTCCGCAATTGTAACGGAGTCCCGACCAAAAACCCCGCACGAGCGTGCGCCAGAACGCCTTTTCACCACAGCTAGCTCAGGACTGCTGACTCGATGCGCAGGGCGTAGCTCTGGTCCCCCAACTCGCGGATCCGCTCCAGCGGCGTCTCCGGCCGAATGGCCACAGTGATCCAACCGGTGCGGGCAAGGCGAGTGAAGCTGTGCGGCCGCACATGGGGCATGCGAAGCGCCTTGTCCGCCTCAAACTCGGTCAGCTTCATCTCAAGCAGAATCACGCGCGGCCGCCGAGAGAGGGCAAAGACGACGCGGTCGCCGTACCGGTAGGAGAGTCCGCGCCGCAATGGTTTTTCGCGAATACCAGGAAAATCACTCAGCAATTCCTGCAACTGCTCGAATCGCGCGGTGAGCAACGCTTGATAGGGCGTCGCCGTCTGTCGTGGCCGCCAGGTCCGTCCTCCCATCAATTCGCCAATCCGGCCTAGGGGGCATGGCACCCGTCTAGTGCCCCCCCAGACGGTCCGCGCGCCCAGACGCTTCGTGGAGCGTCAGAGTTCCAACGAGCGTAGGCGCAGCGAGTTGGAGATCACCGAGAGTGAGCTGAGTGTCATAGCCGCACTGGCCCACATCGGGCTAATAAGGAGACTAGTAAGCGGGTACAGGACGCCGGCGGCTACCGGCACACCCACGGCATTGTAGACGAATGCCAAGAACAAGTTCTGGCGAATATTCCTGAGTGTTCCCCGGCTGAGGCGACGCGCGCGCACAATCGCCCGTAGGTCGCCTCTGACGAGCGTGATACCAGCCGACTCCATCGCCACGTCGGTGCCAGTGCCCATCGCGATGCCGACCGTCGCCTTGGCGAGCGCCGGGCCGTCGTTGATGCCGTCGCCGGCCATCGCGACAACGCGGCCGCGCGACTCCAACTCGGCGACGATCTCCCGTTTCTGGGCTGGCAGGACACCGGCCCTGACCTCCTCGATGCCTAATGTCGTCGCGACTGTCTGCGCTGTCGCCTCGTTGTCGCCGGTCACCATCACAATCCGCAGGCCGTCACGGCGCAGCAATTCGAGCGCCTCTGCCGTTGATGGCTTGATCGGATCGACAACGCCCAGAAGCCCCATGGCGCAACCATCGACGGCCAAGAACATCACCGTCTGCCCGTCACGCCGGAGCGTGTCGGCACGAGAGGACAACGGGCCGATATTGACCGCGTGTACGTCTAGTAGTTCGCGCGTCCCGAGAACGGCCGGTCGGCCGTCGATTGATCCGGTCACCCCGCGTCCGGGATCGGCTTGAAAACCGGTTACCGGGGGTAGCGACAAGCCGTCCTCACGCGCACGCGCCACAACCGCTGATGCCAGCGGATGCTCGCTGGCCTGCTCCAGGGCGGCCGCAAGCCGAACAACTTCGGTCTCCGTAGAACCGCTCACCGTGTGTACGGCCACAACGCGCGGCCGCCCTTCGGTTAGTGTACCGGTCTTATCCACCACAAGCGTGTCGACGCGTTCTAGCGCCTCAAGGGCTTCCGCATTCTTGATGAGCACTCCGGCTCTTGCGCCTCGCCCGGTTCCCACCATGATTGCCATCGGCGTGGCCAAACCCAGCGCGCACGGACAGGCAATGATGAGCACGGCCACCGCACTGACTAGCCCCAGCGCGAAGCGAGGCTCAGGACCCCAGAAACTCCATCCGATGAACGCTGCAATCGACACCACCACGACGCTCGGCACAAAATAGCCAGCCAAGCGGTCCGCGAGCCGCTGAATCGGCGCACGGCTGCGCTGGGCTTCGCTCACCATCCGCACTATCTGCGCCAGCAGTGTGTCACTACCAACCCGCTCGGCACGCATCGTAAGGGCACCGGTGCCATTGATCGTGGCGCCAATCAGTGCAGCGTTGGCCGACTTTTCGACGGGAACCGACTCGCCGGTGACCATCGACTCGTCCACGGCGCTCGTCCCATTGACGACAAGGCCGTCGACCGGAATTTTTTCGCCTGGGCGAATCCGCAGCAGGTCACCAACCTGCACCAGCGGAAGCGGCACGTCTTGCTCGTTATCATCACGGATCACGCGTGCGGTCTTCGGCACCAAGCCGAGCAACGCACGGATCGCAGCCCCCGTCCGGCTGCGCGCCCGCGCCTCGAGCATCTGTCCTAACAAGACCAGCACGGTAATGACGACCGCCGTGTCAAAATACGGCTCGACGCCGACGTCGGTATGGAATCCGGCGGGGAACCACCCCGGCGCCACAGTCGCCGCCACACTGTAGAGATAAGCCGACCCAACACCGAGTCCGATCAGCGTGAACATATTCGGGCTGGCGTTCGCGATCGACCTCCACGCCCGCTCGTAGAACGGCCAGCCAGCCCAGAGCACAACGGGCGAGGCAAACGCCATCTGCAGCCAGTGGCCTGTCCCGCGGCTGACGACGCGCAGCACGTCCGCACCGAACGCCATCTCACCCATCGCGAGCAGGAACACCGGTAATCCGAGCACCACGCCAACCCAAAATCTCCTCGTCATATCGATGAGCTCAGGGTTTGGGGGCCCCTCGGCCGAGGTGACCAACGGCTCAAGCGCCATGCCGCACCGCGGGCAAGGACCGGGCTGGCCTTCGCGTATCTCGGGATCCATTGGGCAGATGTAGGTGGCCCCGGGGCCGGCCAGCACCTCAGGACGTTCGCTGGCCAACTTCAGGTACCGGTCCGGATCAGCGAGAAACTTATCGCGACAGTGGCCGCCGCAGAACCCGTAGGTGAGGCCGCCAACCTCGGCAGTGTGGGGCGTCGTTGCCAAGTCGACCGCCATCTGGCAAACCGGATCAGTCGCCAGAGTCAATTTGGGACCCGTATCGAACGACACAGGCATCGGCTCACGCGGGGTCAAATACGCCGCCGGGTCACGCCCGAAGGCATCCCGGCAGCCTATGCCGCAGAACACGTAGGTCGTGCCTTCGTGATCGTGCCTGAAGCCTGCTGTGTCTGCTTCGACTGACATACCACAAACGGGATCTCGTTCGGTCATGGCCAGACCTCACCCACCGGATTTATCATACTCCGCAGCCACGTGCTCCTGTGCGGTTTCCCACACTCTTTCTTACCGATGCACCTGACCGTCGAGATGTGTACGATACAGGTGGGAAAGAATGAAAGCAGTGCTCCGCCGTCTGTTCGCGCGTAGCCTAGCCCGACTGGACCTCAATGAGGTGCTGCGTCGGCGGCTTAGGGTCACGCGGTCGATCCTGACCGTGGACGACGACGCGATCGATCTCCGTCGGATCGGGCGCATTGTCATCGTCGCGATCGGTAAGGCGGCTGTGCCAATGACCGCGTCGGTTGCGAAGATTCTTGGGCCGCAAGTGTTTGACGGGATCGTTATTGGAACCGAGGCACCCGCAACGCCGGTGCCGGGGTGTGTGTACTACATCGGGGGGCATCCACTGCCCAATGCGCGCAGCTTCGACGCCGCCTCCGCCGTGATAGACCGCCTCCGACGGGTAGAGCCAAGTGATCTAGTCATCTATCTACTCTCAGGTGGAGGCTCGGCGCTTTTCGAGCAGCCGATTGACGGCCTTACGTTGGAGGATGTCGAAGCGTTGTATGAGCTACTGGTGACCAGTGGACCGGCAATTGCTGACATCAACGTCATCCGGAAGCACTTGTCGCGCGTCAAGGGTGGCCGGTTGGCCGCGATGGCCGGCCAAGCGCGGCAGCTGACTCTTTACGTCTCGGACGTGCCCGGTGACGACCCCTCCCTGATCGCATCTGGCCCAACCGTGCCCGACCCCTCAACGGTCGCCGACTGCCGGGCGGCCATCGACGGTGCTCGGTTATTTGATCGGATGCCGCGCGCGGTCCGGCGACTCTTCGCCGAAAGTCAGGTTCCCGAGACGCCGAAACCTGGATCGCCAGGTTTTGCGATGAGCCAAGCATACCGGCTGCTAGGATCAGCCGAAGCGGTCGAAACGATGGCGAGCGAAGCGCGGCTACTCGATTGGAACGTGACGATCGATCCTGCCGTGCGTGACGACTGGCCGCTCGAGCGCACTGTCGAGCATTTGCTCGCCGCCCTTGACCGCGCTCGCCAAACCCATCCCCAACACTTGGTGGCCATCGTCAACGGCGGCGAGTTTTCCTGCCCGGTTACCAACCCTGGACTTGGGGGCCGGAATCAAGCCTTCGTTTTGGCCTGCGTGTCGAGGATTGCCGGCCGCTCAGTGGGAGTGCTGAGTGCTGGCACCGACGGAATCGACGGCTCATCCCAGGCCGCCGGTGCCGTCGCCGACGGTGACACGCTCGCCCGCGCCGAACGCGTGGGACTCGACCCAGCCGACCACCTCCGTCGCGCTGACGCGTACCGTTTTTTCGACCCACTCGGCGACGCGATCACGACGGGCCCGACCGGCCACAATGTCCGGGATCTTCGGCTGCTTGTCGCCTGGTAGGACGAGCGCTTCGCATCAGGGTGTTTACTTGAACAGGTCGTCGAAGGCTTGCTTGGCGTTCGAGGGACCGCGCTGGGAATGGGTCTGGCGTTCTACCGTCACTCGGGGTTCGTAATAGGTGCAGTCGTTCCGACCGTCCTTTGGCGTAACACGAGTGGTGATCGATTGCGAACATTCGAAGCGGCTACCAGGGTCGAACCAGGTGCATTGCACGCAACTGTGCAACACCGACCCGCACTGCGAGCAAGTCGAATCGTCCGTGAACGGGGAATCGAGCAGTAGTCCGCATCGCGCGCAACGGATGACCTCGTGAAAACTCGGCATGTTAGGGGATTTGGGTCTGAGCGGAGGCTGACCGCGCGGTTCCCCGGACTTCGTTCTCGGCCCTCGGCGGTCCGATCGCGCCGGTGGCGACCCGTCATCCTGGTAACCTCGCTGCCGGTATTTTCGGTCACTCATCGTCGACCTCATATTGCCACTATCGCGGGTGAAGCCGTAGCATGCGTAGCGTGTCCGGGTTCTGAGTTTTCTCACCGCGCACGATCGTTTTAATTTGACACAATTCCAGTGAAAAATCGTTAAGAACTTCGTAAGTCAAACTAGCTCAGTAAGATCGTCATGCGCTGACAACACACGACCCATTTCGCCGCCAGCCAGTTAAGCTACAATGGCGCCCTCCAGCCAGACAGACTTTATGAGCACCGAGCCGGCTCGTTTCGAGGGACTGTTGCATCGGGTCCGGGTTGATTACCTGGAAACACCTAGCCTACGGTTGACGCTCGCGCAGGCACAGCGTCTGTGGGACCTCGACCGGAACGCCTGCGCGGTCGTTCTGAACGCGCTCATCGACGAACATTTTCTTCGCTGCGCCACCAATGGCCAATATTTTCGGGCCGAGCCAAGCCGGGTCATCTTCCAGTTTCGGTCGCGTGATTCCACTTGCCAGCATGTGGCGCACCTAGCTCTCTGGTCGCACTTTGAGAACCACGGAGAGCTCCGCAGCGGCTAGCGGCGACAGCAAGACGAGTAATTCTTATTCGACAACCGCAAATCAACCGTATGCGAAATGTCACACTCTTGCCTTAAGTCTCTAGTCCAGCTTCCCTTTGAGGCTCTTTGTGGTGCTAGAAACTAAGCGAGAAGCCTAGCCCGCCTTAAAATCGGCATTTGAGGCAGGTCAAACTCAGCGTATGATGAGACAACTCGTTATAGCGCCCATGGGGGCCGAGGACTCATGTCTATCAGAACTCTGATCATCGTCGCTGTCGTGCTGCTCTTCCTGATCGTGCCGGCCTTCGCTGGCTTCTACACCAACTGGATTTGGTTCGATCAGGTCGGCTTCAACCAGGTCTTCATCGAGAAACTGGTCTCGCAGGTCATACTCGGAAGTGCCGTTTTCGTGATCGCCTTCAGTCTCCTTCTCGGCGGCCTGCGGTTTGCGTTGCGGGAAATGACTAAGCCCTACCTGCTAGGCGGGGGCGTGCCAGAGATACAGCCGCTGGTCATCGACCGCAAGGGGCTCAGGCGAATTACGGCTGGCGTCTCAGGACTCGCGGCGCTGTTTATGGGGGTCTTTGCGTCAGGCCGCTGGCTAGTCTGGCTACAGTATCGGTATGCCACGCCATTCGATGAGACGGATCCGTTACTAGGCCGCAACGTCGCCTTCTACGTGTTCGAGTTGCCGTTTCTCGACTTTATCCGCTACCTGCTCGTGGCCATTGTTGTGCTCAGCCTCGCCGGCGCCACGGCAATCTACTTCCTGTCTGGCGCGCTCGGTTTTGAGCCATCAGCTGGTGCCATAAAAATCAGCCGGCGGGCACGCCAGCATTTGTCGCTCCTCGTCGCGGCGTTTCTTGTGCTCCTCGCCTGGGGCGCCTCGCTTGACATGCCCAGGCTGTTGCTGACGCCGTCGGGAATTATCCAGGGAGCGTCCTACGCCGACGTCGAAGCCGCACTGCCGATGCTAAGGCTGCTCGTTGGGGCCGCGCTGCTTGGCGCCGGTCTAGCAATCTATCAGGCGTTCTCCCCGAAGCACTGGCCGGTGCCACTCGCGGTGGTCCTGTATGTCGCGGTCTCGGCAGGCGGAACTGGCTACGCTGCCATCGTCCAACGGATCATCGTTACGCCGAACGAGCAAGAAATGGAAGCGCCGTTCATCAATTACAACATCGCCGCCACTCGAAAGGCATTTGCACTCGACGCGATCGACGCGCGCGTACTCTCTGGCGATGCGACGCTCACGCGTGAGGACATCGAGGCGAATCCTGAGACGATCAATAATGTTCGGCTCTGGGACCACGGACCCTTGCTCGATACATTCGGCCAGATTCAGGCGATCCGGTCGTATTATGACTTCGCGTCGGTCGACAATGACCGCTACGTGATCAACGGTGAGTACCGCCAGACCATGCTCTCGAGTCGGGAACTAAACTCGAGCAGCTTGTCCAATCGGACGTGGCCGAACGAGCGGTTAGTCTTCACGCATGGATACGGTCTGGCGCTTGGCCCGGTCAACCAGGTCACAGCCGAAGGGTTGCCGGTGCTCTTTCTGAAGGACCTACCGCCAAGCTCAGAGGTTGATCTGTCGGTTGAGGAACCGAGCGTGTATTTCGGCGAACTGTCGAACGATTACGTCATCGTGAACACCAACACACGTGAATTCCACTATCCTCAAGGCGATGACAATATCTATAGCTCCTACGAGGGCACTGGCGGTGTCCCAATCGGCGGGCTATTCCGCAAACTGCTGTTTAGCCTCCGCTTCCGCTCGCTCAACGTGCTCATCAGCGAACAGCTAACAGCCAGCAGCCGGATCCTTATCCACCGAAATATCAGCGAGCGTGTCAAGACAGTCGCGCCGTTCCTGATGTACGACCGCGATCCATACATGGTGATCTCGGAAGGTCGGCTGTTCTGGATCATCGATGCCTACACGGTGACCGACAGCTACCCGTACTCGACTCAGGCGATGCGGGACATCAACTACATCCGGAACTCGGTGAAGATCGTCGTCGACGCGTATCACGGCGAGATGACCTACTATCTCGCCGACGCCGACGACCCGATTGCGGCAACAATCGGTCGGATCTTCCCCGACCTATTTACACCAATCGAGGCAATGTCGCCCGATCTTCGTAGCCACGTTCGCTACCCACAGGACATTTTCACGCTGCAGACAGCGATGTTCTCGACCTATCACATGACCAATCCGGCGGTGTTTTACAACAAAGAGGATCAGTGGGACGTGCCGTCGATCGACGGCGAAGGGCGCATGGCCCAGATGGAGCCCTACTACACCATCATGAAACTGCCGGGCGAGCAGAACGCCGAATTTATCCAGATGCTGCCGTTCACACCCCGCAGGAAGGACAATCTCGCGGCCTGGATGGTCGCGCGAAGCGACGGTGAGCACTATGGCAAACTGATGGTGTTTCAGTTTCCCAAGCAGAAGCTAATCTTCGGTCCACGGCAAATCGTCGCCAGAATTAATCAGGACCAGGAGATCTCGCCGCAGCTTACGCTCTGGAACCAGCAAGGCTCGCAGGTGATTCAAGGCACGCTGCTGGTTGTGCCGATCGAGGAATCACTCCTCTATATCCGGCCGCTTTACCTGCGCGCGGCCGACGGCCAGATTCCCGAGCTCAAACGCGTTATCGTTGCCTATCAGAACCAGATCGTAATGGAGGAGACCCTGGCCTTAGCGCTAAACCGCCTGTTCGGCCGGGCGAGTCCGGAACAGCAGCCGACGTTGACAACGGCGGCCAGCCCCCCCACCCAGCCGTTTGGCCTGACTCAGCCAGCACCCGAGTTGCCAGATGACATCTCGACACTCGCGACCGAAGCGCGGCAACACTACCAGCGAGCAATTCAGGCACAACGGGTGGGAGATTGGAACCGTTACGGCGTTGAACTGGATCAGCTCAGTGAAATCCTGGAACAGATGGCCGCGCCTGGGCAATAGCTTGCGCGACGCAATTCTTCCGGCCCCTAGGTGGTGCTGTGGTCCGCGTCTGACTTATCAGGAGGAGCCAATGACATCCGCGCGAAGCAGCCTTCTCGTGTGCACCCTAGCCGCGCTCACGCTGGCCGGCTGCGCCGAGCCGGCGGTCGAGCTCACGCCTGGCCTCAAAGCCTTCGTGGGCGCGCGCATCATCGACGGTACCGGCAACATGATCGAAGACGGTGCCCTCATCGTTCGCGACGGGCGAGTCGAGGCGGTCGGACCATCCGACTCGGTATCGGTGCCGGTCAGCGCCGAGTGGATCGACCTGACGGGCCTGACGATTATGCCTGGCTTGATCAACACCCACGGTCACGTCGGCGCCACGCGGGGACTGGAATCGAATTCCGATCTATATACGCGCGACAACCTATTACATCAACTCGGGCTGTACGCCCGCTACGGCGTCACTACGGTGTTCAGCCTCGGCGGCGACGATCAAGCCGGCTTTAACCTGCGGAACGAACAGGATCTGTCACTCGATCGCGCACGTCTCTTCGTCGCAGGTCCCGTCGTCGTAGGCGATACGCCGGAGGAAGTTGAACCTATCGTCGATGAGGTCGCTAGGATGGGAGCGGATATCGTCAAGATCCGCGTTGATGACAATCTCGGCTCCACGACCAAGATGCCCGAAGAGGCCTGGCGGGCCGTCATCAGACGCGCCCACGAACATGGGCTACGAGTGGCTGCGCACGTATTTTATCTTGACGACGCAAGAAAGTTGGTCGACGCGGAAGTCGACTTTCTCGCGCACAGCATCCGTGACACTGACGTTGACCAGGAACTAATCGACAAGATGGTGGAACGGAACGTGTGCCTAAGCCCAACGTTGATGCGGGAGGTCTCGACCTTCGTCTACGAGTCGCGGCCCGCCTTTTTCGACGATCCGTTCTTCCTGCGAGCCGCTGACGCCGATGTCATTGCCGGACTCGAGGACCCCGAACGACAGGCGCGGGTCCAGAACAGCAAGAGCTCTCAGGGGTACAAGGCCGCACTCGAAGTGGCGATGCGGAATGTCAAGGCCTTGGCCGACGGCGGTGTGCGTCTCGCGTTTGGGACCGACACGGGGCCGGTCGGCCGCTTCCAAGGCTACTTCGAGCAACTCGAACTCGAACGCATGGTTGAGGCCGGCTTGACCGCGGCCCAGGCGATCATGACGGCCACGGGCGACGCTGCCGCGTGCATGCAGGTCAAGGACGATCTCGGTACGCTGGCGGCGGGTACTTGGGCCGACTTCGTGGTGCTCTCGGCCAATCCACTCGACGATATTCTGAACACCCGATCGATCGAGTCGGTCTGGGTCGCGGGTAACCCTGTAACGTCAGGCAATTGAACGGCATCGCTGCTCCAGCGTGAGCGCTACAGCGTTTCTCGTCAACAGCATCGAATTGACCCGCCTCCTGGTGTTGAGCGGCATAGAGCGCGTTTGAACCATTGCGACGGTCTCGTCTGTCCTCTTTGCTAAGTTCGGTGACAGCTCGTGAAGGGACCTAGGACAGAGTCAGCGAAGCGGCCGATCGCGCTAGCGCTATGCCGAGCACTGGCTGAAGACCCTTTCTACCGCACGATCGCCGGCGCCTGGGAGCAAGGCACATCTGCGTTCGAAACTGCGCTCGTGCGGTACTTCGAATACGCCCTGGACGAAGCCGAGGCGACCGGTAAGCTGGTTGTGGACGACGGACAACTCGGTGGCGCCGCTTGGTCCCTGCCGACGGCGTCTGGGATCGACCACAAGATACAACGCGAAAAAGAACGGTTTCTTCGTGAGACCCTCGGCGACTACGGCTTCTCCGCGTATCGACGGATCACCAAGTTCATGCGCCGGCGATCGCGCGCCTGCGTCCCAGCAGACGCGTGGTACCTGTCGATCATTGGCATCGCACCGCAGATGCAAGGTCTAGGACTTGGCCAGAAGCTCCTCAAGCCGACGCTCGCCGAGGCAGACGCAGTCGCAGTTGGCTGCTATCTCGAAACGTTCAGTACGCGTAACGTGCCGTTCTACGCTAGGCTGGGTTTCGACGTCGTTGGCATGCCTCACGAACCGACGACCGATGCTCGTTATTCGATCATGCTTCGCCGCCCACGCCCTGTTTCTTCCAGTACCGCTCCAGACCAAGCCAGCACATCCTGAGCGGCGCGGCGTCCTCGTAATGCCTGGCCGTCGTCTCAGGCAATCGCTGTCTGAGCAATGTCGCGACCTCAGCCACAAATTGCGAAAGCCCGTCCTCGTTTGAATCTCGCGTAATGATCCGCCTAGCGATCTCGGCCAGCTCGTCGAGATGCTCGACAAACGTGCGCAGATGATTCACCGAGTCGGTGTGCGGGCCAAAGTGGGTCAGAAACAGCGTGTCGGGCCGCCAGCGTTCGATTGCCTCGACGCTCTTACGCCAAGCCTCTACGTCGACGTCGGGCGGCGGCGTCGGCGGGAGTACGTACGGCACGGGCCCCACACGTATACCGGCCGTGTCTCCCACAAAAGCGATGCCACTGCCGCGGTCAAAATAGCTGACGTGATGCCGCGCGTGGCCTGGCGTATAGGCCACCTCAAGCTCCCGCTCGCCGATGCGGATCCGCTCGCCACCGTTGAGGCTGCGTAAGTTGGCGTGGGGCACGGCCTTGAACTCGCCCCACAGCTGTTCGAGCTCGTCGCCCCAGATTTGGTGGGCGCTCGCAATAAGCCTAGCCGGGTCGACCATGTGCCGGGTCCCCGCTGCATGAACGTATACCTCGATTTCCGGGCTCTTGGCCACCATCGCCCCGGTGGCCCCGGCGTGGTCAAGATGGATATGCGTCAGGAGGATCGCCCGAACGTCGGCGGCACCAATCCCATGCCGCCTGAGCTCGGCCTCAAGCGTTGCCAAGGTAGAGGCCGGACCCGGATCGACAACAGCAGCGCCGAAGTTTCCGTGCAGCACGCCTGCCGCAATCACTTCCGGTTGCTCCTGAAAGCGCAGGTCGATGTAACCGATGTCGCGTGTCAGCCGATGCATGATCCGTGGTCGTCCCGAGGCCGGAATCGGCAACACCATCTTACTATGCCGATCTGTGCACCGCGACACACCAACCGCTGCTTGACGTCATCTGATCGCTCCCATAGGCTGGTCGCAGGACCCCTGAGAATCCGACCATGGCGCCAGGCGAACACCCCGAGGGCCAGACCCTAGACCGTGTCCGGTCGGTCACGAAAGAACCGACCCGCTACCGGGTGCTGCTCCACAACGACGACTACACCACGATGGAGTTCGTCGTGGACGTGCTGGAGTCAGTGTTCCAAAAGTCGCCCGCCGAGGCCTACCGAATCATGATGCAAGTACATACCCAGCACCAAGGGGTCTGCGGGGTCTATCCCTACGACGTTGCAGAGACCAAGGCCCACTCGGTGGGAGAACTCGCCCGGCGTGAGGGGTTTCCGTTGCAAATCTCGGTCGAGGAGGAGTGAGGACCCTCGCGTCATGTTCAGTACGTCACTCGAAATAGTTCTCGGCCTCGCGTACCGTGAGGCCGAATCGCGTCGCCACGTGCACCTGACGCTCGAACATCTCCTCTACGCGCTAGCGAACGACATCGAAGGCGAAGAGATCATGGGAGCCTGTGGTGCCGACCTGCCGGCACTCCGGCACGACCTTGACAAGTATCTCCAGCGCAAGATCGACCAACTTCCGAGACACGTCCATCAGGAGCCGGATCAAACACTCGCGTTCCGACGAGCGTTGCAAGCGGCGGTGCTACACGTGCAGAGCGCTGGCAAAGATGAAGTCCACTCCGGCGACGTGTTAGCCGCTATCCTCCAGCAGCCAAAAACCAAATGCTTCGCAGCCGAGGTATTGCTCGCGCAGGGCGTCACCAGACTCGACGTGTTGAACTACATCTCTCACGGTATTGCCAAGGTGCCGTTAGCGCCGAATAACGACGCTGCCGCGCAGACCGAAGCCGTCCGCACCGGCGCGGAAGACGACGCGCCGGCGACGCCGCGGGACCCGCTAGCGGCCTTCACCGTAAATTTATCGGAGCGTGCGGCCTCCGGCCGGTTCGACCCTCTCATCGGACGAGCGGACGAGCTGCAGCGAACGATGGAGGTGCTCTGCCGACGTCGAAAAAATAATCCGGTGTTCGTTGGCGATGCCGGGGTGGGCAAGACGGCGCTAGCCGAAGGGCTCGCTGCGCGCTTGCTCGAGGACGGGGTGCCAGCAGCGCTACAGGGAGCTGAGATTTTCTCGCTCGATACGACGGCGCTCCTCGCCGGGACTAGGTTCCGGGGCGATTTCGAAGAGCGATTCAAGGCGGTGCTAGCGGCGCTCCGCAAGCGAGCAAAGCCCATTCTCTTCATCGATGAAGTGCACGCTGCAGTTGGCGCGGGCGCAACGACCGGTGGCACCATAGACCTCGCGACCCTGATCAAACCGATGCTTAGTGCCGGTGAGGTTCGGGTGATTGGCTCGACCACGCGCGAAGAGTTTAAGCACATTGAGAGAGATCGCGCACTGGCCCGCCGGCTACAGACGATCGTGATCGATGAGCCAAGTCCTGAGGAGACCGTCAAGATCCTTCAAGGACTACGAGCGCGCTACAGCGAGCATCACGACACCGACTATACGGATGCCGCGCTCGCGACGGCCGTCAGGCTCGCTGGTCGGCACCTTCGTGACAGTCGGCTCCCGGACAGTGCCATTGACGTGCTCGACGAAGCCGGCGCGATGCTCCGGCTGCGGCGCACAGCCACGGACGGCGAGGGTGACGAGGACCGCAGCGCCAATCGGCCGGCAGCGGTTGTCACACCGACAGACATCGAACGCGTGGTTGCACGCATGGCGCGAATCCCGGAACAGCAGGCCTCGGCGTCCGATAAGGAACGCCTGCGCACGCTGGAAGAGGCACTACAGCGCGTTGTCTTCGGTCAGGACACTGCAGTCACCGCGGTCGTCAAGGCGATCAAGCGGTCGCGAGCCGGCCTCGGTCAGCCCGATCGACCAGCCGGTTGCTTCCTGTTCACCGGCCCGACCGGCGTCGGCAAGACCGAACTGGCGAAGCAGCTGGCAATCCATCTAGGCAACGAGTTCCTCCGGTACGACATGAGCGAGTACGTAGAGAAGCATGCTGTCGCCAGGCTGATCGGAGCGCCACCAGGCTACGTCGGCTTTGAACAGGGCGGGTTGTTGGTCGACGCGATTAGAAACCATCCTTACGCTGTCGTGCTGCTCGATGAGATCGAGAAAGCCCACCAAGACCTGTTCAACATCCTATTGCAAGTGATGGATCACGCGACGCTCACCGACAACAGCGGCCGGAAGGCTGATTTTCGCCAAGTCGTGGTGATCATGACATCCAACGCTGGCTCCCGAGAGATGAGCGCTGGCGCGATCGGATTTAGCGGGGAGCAGTCGAGGGTAGCCCGCGGACGGATGAAAGCGGCGATCGATCGGATCTTCAGCCCAGAGTTCCGTAATCGGCTCGACGCGATTGTGACGTTCGACACACTCACACCAGACGCAATGGAAACGATCGTCGAGAAGTTTATCCTGCAGCTCGAGGCGCAACTCGGCGAGCGGCGCGTGGCCATCACCCTAGAGCCCGAGGCGCGGCGGTGGCTCGCCACGAAAGGCTACGACCCGGCCTACGGCGCTCGCCCGCTCGCCCGGGTAGTGCAGACCGAGGTGAGGGATCCGCTCACAGAGGAGATTCTTTTCGGCAACCTGGAGCAGGGCGGTACCGTCCGAATTGGCTTAGCGGACGGGGATGATGCCCTGACGTTCGCCGTCGAGCCGAGCACCCAGACATCGCAGAACGCCGACGCGGCCACAAACCCGGAAACGGTCTCCTGATCGGGATGGCTTCGCTGACTCCCCCTGAATTCAGGGCCCGTTTTCCCATCTTGGCCCGGCGAACCTACGTGAACAGTTGCTCCCAAGGCGCGTTGTCGATGGATGTCGACGCCGCCATGCGCCGCTTTCTCGACTCGTGGAACGCGGAGGGGTCGTCTTGGGAGGCCTGGGTCGGCGAGGTCGAGCGACTACGCGCCACGTTCGCAACGCTGATCGGCGCGGACGCCGATGAAGTGGCAGTGCTGCCGAGTGCGTCGGTCGGCATCAACGCGATCGCCAGCTCCATGGCGTTCGACGGTCTACGCCGCCGGGTCGTCATGGGCAAGTTCGAGTTCCCCACGATGGCTCAGGTTTGGCTCGCGCAGCGCCCGCGTGGCGCCGAGGTAACATGGGTGGACGCCGTCAACGGGATGCTGCCGACCGAGTCGTACGCGCGGACGGTTGATGAACGGACACTGATTGTTCCCGCAACGCACGTCTGCTTTCGGAACGGACACAAGACCGACATCGCCGCCCTCGCAGCGTTATGCCGCCACCACGGTGCGTACCTTTTCCTCGACGATTATCAGTGCACCGGTACCGGACCGATCGACGTGCGGGCGTTGGGCGTCGACCTCATGGTCACCGGCACGGTCAAGTATCTGCTCGGCCCATCGGGCGTGGCCTTTCTGTACGTCCGCCGCGAGCTCGTCGAACGCCTCGTGCCAACGATGACCGGCTGGTTTGGGCGGGTGAATCCGTTTGCTTTCAGCATCGACAGGCTCGACTGGTCGCCGTCAGCCCGAAGATTTGAATCGGGTACACCGATGATCCCAAACGTTTACGGCGCCCAAGCCGGCATCGAGCTACTCGACGCGGTCGGACTCAAAACGATCGAGCGCACCGTCGCCGAGTTGACCGCCGGACTGATTGCTTGGGCAAGTAACGCCGGCGTTACGGTCGCCACGCCGACAGACCCGACGCGCCGTGGACCGCTCGTCGTCCTGCGCTCAGTCGACGCGCCCGCCCTGGTGTCGCGGCTCGCCGCACGCGGCATCATTGCCTCGTGCCGTGACGACGGCGTCCGCATCTCTTTCCACGGATACAACACCCAGGAGGATCTCGACTCAGTAACTGCAGCGCTGGAAGCCGAGTCGAGAATGCTCAGGCGCGCGAAGGTCAATCAGGAGCAAGAAGCTAGGAGTTAGGAGCGATGCCAGAGTTGGGCGGTGGATGTCGGGTCGTCGAGACCCATGAGGGACAGGTCAGCCAGGAGCGTACCCGGCGGCGGCGGCGGACGGTCGGCGCGGTGATTGCCGCGCGCAACATCGAGCAGTCGGTGAGCCGATTCGACAGGGGGTTGTCAGCGGGCCAAGTGAATCCGACCAGTGAGGAGGTTCACTATGTCTCGGCGGGGTTGGGCGCCTGCTATCTCGACGGATACCGTTACAACGTTGAAATTGGCTCCGCGGTCTACGTGGCGCCTGGCGTAGAGTGCTGCTTCGAAACGGCCACCGGCGACCTCAAGGTCGTGAGCGTGTGCTGCCCGCAGATCAACGACTCATCCTTCGACCTTCCGCCACGGACGTCACCAGCTGACCCTGGGCAGCCACATCCAGCTGTCGTCGTGCATGAGCGTGACCGAAAGCCGATTCCGACGGGTGACCGATGGTTCAAGTTGCTTGCGGCTAAGGACGTCGGCTGCCAGCACGTCACGCAGTTTATCGGCTTCATTCCGAAATCTGAGGCACCGGTGCACCATCACACCTACGAAGAGGCAATTTACATCATCGAAGGGCGCGGCGTGATGTGGGCCGACGGTAAGGAAGCACCGGTGGCGCCCGGCACGTGCATCTACCTCCCTCGACAGGTCAAGCATACGATGAAGAACTTCGAGGAAGCGCCGATCCGCCTCATGGGCGTGTTTCATCCATCTGGCAGCCCGGCCACCAGATACGACGATGGGTAATACGGGCTCCTCCGGCTGATAGGTGCTAGGTTTTTAGCCGAGAAGCTCGAGTGAGTCGTTGGTCTACGGACAACAAATGCTCGGGTCAGCGCTCAGCGGGCGGGGTTTGATGAACGTGCCAGCCAGTAACTGATGGTCTCTAACCTTTCAGCCAAGGGTCAGGAACAGGGCTGTTGCGTTTTCACATCAGCATGTGATCCGCGATGATCAGCCGCTGAATCTCCGACGTGCCTTCGTAGAGCCGCAACGCGCGCACTTCGCGGTAGAGCTGCTCGACGGCAACTCCCCGGACGACCCCACGGCCGCCGTGAAGCTGCACAGCGCGGTCGACGATCCGTTGCGCGGCCTCTGTCGCAAAAAGTTTCGCGGTCGACGCCTCGCGCGTAAATCGCCCGTCTCGACTATCAGCGAGCCACGCTGCACGAAAGACTAGGAGCCTAGCCGCGTCAAGCTCGGTCTGCATGTCGGCCAGGGAAAACTTCGTGGCCTGAAAGCTAGAAAGCGGGTGCCCAAATTGGGTCCGCCGAGTCACATGACCCTGCGCTTCGTCAAGGGCACGTCCCGCCAAGCCACAGGCCGCCGCTCCGACCGAGGGCCGGAACCGATCTAGCGTGGCCAGCGCAATCTTAAGACCATCGCCCTCTTCACCGAGCCTGTGGTCACCAGGCACGCGACACTTCTGGAGCTCAAGATCCCCGATCGGGTGTGGCGCCAGGAGTGGAATCTGACGCGCAACGCGCAGCCCGGGCGTGTCCGCGTCAACGACGAAGGCTGACAGACGCGTCTTTTCGCCGGCTGATGCGTCGCCGATTTTGGCAAATACAATGTAATAGTCCGCAATGCCGGCGTTCGAGATGAGTGTCTTTGAGCCATCAATGACATAACCCGAGCCCTCAGCCCGAGCCCTCGTCCGGATGCTGCGAATATCCGACCCGGCTTCAGTCTCAGTCACCGCAAACGCCGCGATCTTCTCACCAGTGGCAACACGCGGCAAATAGCGCTTCCGCAAGGCTGCGCTGCCCGCAAGAACGATCGGATAACTGCCGAGTCCCTGCACTCCAAAGACGGCATCCGCCAAGCCCGACCGAGCAGCCAAGGCTTCTCGGATCAAACAGATACCGCGCATGTCGGGTGCCGGCGTCTTCACCAAGCGTGCAAGTAGTCCCTCCGCAGCGCACAAGCGAATCGCCTCACGTCCGGCATCCAGCGGGTCCGTGTCGGCTTCGCGAAATGCGGTCTCGATTTTGTCGGCGCAAAAGACCTGGAGTCGCTCGGCAAACTGTCGGTGCGATTCGTCAAAGAACGGTAGGGTGAGCATTGCGCGGTTTGGGCTGGCCGTCGCCGTCGGTTCCGATCACTCGAATTTCGGCTTCCGCTTCTCAAGAAACGCCGCGTAGGCTTCCTTGAAGTTCGGCGACTCCATACACAGCGCCTGGGTTTCTCCTTCAAGGGTGAGAGCAGCCTCGAAACTCATGTCTAACTCGCGATTCATGAGCTCCTTCGTCTTGGCTAGCGCGGCCGACGGTCCGGCAGCAAGTCTGACCGCGAGGCCGTGCGCTTCGTCGAGGAGAGCGTCGCTCGGCACGACGCACGACAAAAGACCCATCCGGCGTGCCTCCTCACCGGCAACCCGGCCTCCCAGGAAGAGCAGCTCGGTGGCACGCGCTAATCCGACGATTCGCGGTAGCAGGTACGCCGCTCCCATGTCAGCACCGGCTAACCCGACCTTCGTGAACAGAAACGAGAAGCTCGCCTGATCGCTGCCGACTCGAAGATCGCAGGCCAGCGCTATGACAGCGCCAGCGCCGGCGGCAACGCCGTTCACCGCTGCGATTACCGGCTTCGGCAGGCGACGGATGTTGCGAATGACGTCGCAGGTCATTTTCGTGAATTCAAGCAGACCTTGCCGATCGCGGGCCACTAACTCACCGATAATCGCTTCAACATCACCGCCCGAGCAGAACCCTCGGCCCGCTCCGGTAACGATCACAACGCGTACGTCGTCACGACCGGCTAGTGCGGCGAAGGTATCGCGAAGCTCTGCATAGACCTCGAACGTCAGCGCGTTGAGACGCTCGGGTCGGTTCAGCGTGATCGTGGCAATCCCGGCCTTTTCTGTGTAACCGAATGTTGTGGGTGCGATGGTTGTCATGGAATCAGAGCTACTCCTTCGATCTCGACCCGGGCACCAGATTCGAGCAACCCCTTAACCTCGACCAAGCTCATCGCCGGATAGTGATGCCCCATACATCGGCGGTAGGCCTCACCGATTTCCTTGCGAGCCTTGGTGTACTCCGCCTGGTCGGTCACAAAGATGGTGAGTTTGGCAACCGATTCTGACCCGCCGCCGGCCTCCGCAACAACACTCAGCAGGTTGCTCAGCGCTTGGCCAAACTGCCCAACGAAGCCGCTGACGAGCTTTCCGTCTGGATTCCAGCCAATCTGTCCCGAGATGAACAGCAACTGGCCGTCCAGCGGCACGCTAGCGCCGTGGTTGTAGCCCGTCGGTTGGACTAGCCCACGAGGATTAACGACCTTGATATTGCTCACGTGGACCCCTTACCATCAGCCACATTGTATGCCTGACCGGTGACGCCAGCGGCTTCGTCTCCGGCGAACCAGACGGCGAGGTCCGCAACTTCTTCGGGCTGAATCAGTCGCCGCTGTGGATTCATTGCCTCAAGCGCACTCCTCGCTTCAGACGCCGAACGCCCGGTTGTCCTGACAATACGCGCGACTGACCGGGCAGTCATCTCAGTATCGACCCACCCCGGACAGATTGCATTGACGGTGATCCCTTTGCTAGCGACCTCAAGCGCGGTCGCACGCGTGAGTCCTAGGACGCCGTGCTTAGCGGCGCAGTAAGCCGCCGTGTAGGGGTATCCAATCTCCGCTGCCGTCGATGCGATGTTGATGATGCGGCCGCGCTTCCGGTTGATCATCGACGGCAGCATTTCCCGCACACACAGGAATGTTCCAGTGAGATTGACCGCGATCGTTCGATTCCACGTCTCTTCAGTGACCCGCGTTAACGGTGCGCTGTCAACGTAGCCAGCGTTGTTCACCAATATATCCACCGGGTCAAACCGCTGCGTCGTCTCCTGAACAGCCGCAGCGACGCTCAACGCCGATGTTACGTCGCAGCTGACCGGAATCGCCTGGCCTCCGGCCTTCCCAATCTCGTTTGCGACGGTGTGAATCTCATCCTCTGACCTCGCCGCTATGACCACCCGGGCGCCCGCTGCGGCGAAGGCGAGTGCGATCGCCCTCCCGATGCCGCGGCCACTGCCGGTAATGAACGCGACCCGGTCGGTTAACACTCGCCGAAACCCCACCAGCCAGCACAGAGGCCAACCCGGCCACAAGAACCCATGGTAGGTGGGCATTATAATCGGCGGTGGCGGTCCCTGGTGCGAGTAGGCCAGCGGCGATCGCTGGCTCAGCAAGACCCCGCTGGCAACCGCGTTCGAGGACGCGCCGTTCACCGATAAGAGCGACCGGACATACTCCCGCGATTCGGGTTTACCGACCGACGTGGTTCTTCTGGCTGACACCCCATCGCCTTATTGACATGACTATATCACTGACCTATTATATGACTATGTTAAAGGTCAATATAGCACAAGCAAAAGCAAGGCTTTCTGAGTACATTAAGCGTTCTGAAGACGGAGAGACTATCTTATTGGCCAAACGAAACGTGCCTGTTGCGGAACTGCGGCCCCTGAGGCGCCCCGTCAGACAACCGCGCCCTTTTGGCCTCTGCGCAGATGACTGCAGGATTTCACCAGATTTCGATAAGCCTGTGCCGGCGTCAACTTACGCGGAGGGTGACGCCGTATGAATCTCCTGCTTGATACCTCACCATTCCTCTGGTACATCACCGGCAGCGTCGTTCTCCCCGAGCGGGTCGTCGAGGCAATTCGAGCACCGAACAATGATGTCGCCCTCAGTGTCGTATCGCTGCGGGAAATCCTCATGAAACACCGTCTGGGCCGACTTCACCTACCCGAGGAACCGGGAATCTACATCCCGCAGCAACGCGAGCGCCACCAGATTGCACCGCTCGGGCTCCATGAAGGTGCGCTAACCCATCTAGCGAAACTCCCAGCACTTCATGTTGATCCATTCGACCGTCTGCTCATCTGTCAGGCAATTGAGCACAACCTGACGATCGTGACGGCCGACCAGTCCATTCAGCGCTATCCTGTCAAGACGTTCTGGGCAAAAGCTCTCTAAAAGGTTAAGCCTTCCGAACCACGACCAGCGGGAGAATTCCATGGGCATGATTGAACGCCGGCGATTCCTTCAGTTTGGTGCGGCGAGTACAGTGGCCGGCCTCGCGATGAATAAAAACCATGCCTCTGCCACCGCAGCAGCTATGTTTCAGTCCTCCAGCGAGCGGACTGTCAAGCTATACGGAGATGGACTCGGACTGACGCCGACCGACTCGGTGAAGCTCTTGACGCGCCTCATTGAGGAAAATCCGATCGCCAGGGATTCGTACTCCAACGGCGGCGAGGTGGAGAAGTTAGAGCAGATATTCGCCGCGGCACTCGGGAAAGAACGCGCTGTCTTCATGCCGACGGGCACACTGGCCAATCACTTGGCTGTCCGCATACTGGCGGGCGGGCCGAGCCGGGCAATCGTCCAGGCGGAGAGCCATCTGTATAACGACACGGGGGACACCGTCCAGACCCTAAGCAATATCCAGTTGATTCCACTGGCTCCCAGCCGGGCAACCTTTACGCTGGACGAAGTGCAGGCACTACTTGAGCGGACCACCAGCGGTCGGGTGGCGACGCCGGTATCGGTAATCTCGATTGAGTCGCCGGTCCGAAGAAAATCTGGCGAGGTGTTCGACGAATCGATGATGGACCGGGTCACTTCGTTCGCACACCAAGAGGGAATCCGAACGCACCTCGACGGAGCGAGGATCTTTCTGCAGGCCGGGTTTACAGGGCGACCCGTCGCAGATTACGCCCGGTCGTTTGACACGGTTTACGTCTCGCTCTACAAGTACTTCAATGCACCGTCGGGCGCCATCTTGGCTGGCCCAAAAGCGTTGCTCGATGAGGTGTTTCATGCGCGGCGTATGTTCGGTGGCGGCCTTGCTCAAGTGTGGCCGTTCGCCGCGATCGCCCTGCACTATTTCCGAGGGTTCCCAGAGCGCTACGCGCGAGCTGTCCGAGTGTCGAACGAGTGGAGGCAACTCGTCAGTAAACACGAAGCCTTTTCAATCGAACCAAACACCTCGGGTACGAATCTCCTCCTGCTAAAAGTGCAGCATCCGGACCTGCACCGGTTCCGTGAGCGGCTCGCGCGCCAGAACATACGTTTACCGGCACCACTTGCCGATGGCTCTGGATTTAGGCTGGGCGTCAACGAGTCATGGGGTCGTACAACCGCGTCCGATCTGACCAACATATTCGTGCAGACGGTCGAAGCATGAGAGTCGAGTCCGCCCCTCGCGCGTCCTAAACCTGCTAACATAAAGTGGTGCTGACTTTACTACTGGCGCTACACTCGCTGGCCCGTTGGGCTGCTCTCTCGCTCGGACTCATGGCCCTTATTCGCACGTTTTCCGGCACGTCGGAGGGAAACTTCGGGTTTCCCGACGAAAACAGAAAATGGGGTCGATGGTTTGCTATTTCGCTGGATATTCAAATACTCCTCGGTCTCCTGATGTACCTCTTCTTCAGTACCATTACGACATCAGCATTCGAGAACATGGGTAGCGCCATGAGCAACTCGGTGACGCGCTTTTGGATGGTTGAGCACCCAACGATGATGGTCGCCGCACTCGCGTTGGCGCACATTGGTGTCGCTCGCGCACGGAAGGCACCTGAGAAACGCCGCGCCGGATTGACCTGCTTTGGCCTCGCGATGCTGTTGATCGTGCTCGGCACGCCCTGGCCGTTTTCGACAGCGGCGCGACCACTCCTACCGTTTCTGTAGCACTAACTACCGCTACGACCTCGTGCGGGAAGACCGGCTATTCAGTCCAGAAGAGGGTATGAATCACCTCCAGAGACTGGAATCTAGACGGGCGTTGTCGACGGATCCAGGTGCAAGGTTTCGAGGTGTTGACGGACGCATGCAAGGTATCGGAAGGCGATCATGCCATCAGCAGCACGATGGTCGAAGGTGAGCGACATCATCATGATTGGCTTGATCGCAATGGCATCATCAACTACGACTGGCCGTTTATTCACCACGCCGAGCCCGAGAATCGCCACCTCCGGCTGATTCAGGATCGGCGTGCCGGTAAGGCCACCGAAGATTCCCGGATTGGTCAGCGTGAACGTGCCACCCTGCACGTCCTGTGGCGTAAGTTGGTGGGAGCGCGCGCGCGTCGCTAGATCCTTAATTGCCCTTGCAAATCCGGCCAGTGACAATCCGTCCGCCTCTCGGATCACTGGCACGATTAGTTCACCCGAATCAGGCAGGGCGACCGCCACCCCGAGATTCACGGTCGGCTTTACCACGAGTTCATCACCGACGACCGAGGCGTTCAGCGTCCGAAATTCTCCCAGCGCCTTGACCGCTGCCTGGGCAACGAGCACGGTGTAGGTAAGCGGCGCACCGACATCCGCTTTGAACCGTTGACCGGCCGTATCCACCAGCTCGGCCGCGCGCGACATGTCGCACTCAGCCATAGCGGTAGCGTGCGGACTGATCCTTGTGGACCAACTCATGTGGTGTGCGATCTTCTTGCGCACTGCCGACATCTGTATCCGTTCGTCGCCCGGTTTCGGCTGATATACATACTGCTCGGGTGGGGGCAACGGGTCGTCCGCACCAAGGGAAGAGGTCGTTAAACCGCCGCTTGGGCCGTGCTGCCGAAGATGCTCCTCGACATCACGCTTTGTCACGCGGCCGCCGCGGCCAGAGCCCCGCATGCCAGTCAACGTTGCAAGCGACATCCCAGCCTGTCGTGCCGTCTCAAGAACAGCAGGGCTGAACGAACGAGACCGCGGCTCAGGCCCTGCGGCAGTAGTTTTCTTGAGTTCGCGCCTTGGCCGTACCAGCTGTGGCGATTGCGTGGCACGGAAGTGAGCATCTGGTTCGTTGACTGTCTTCTCAACCGGTGGGATGACTTCAGTTTTCGAAGGCGGCGCTTCGGTCGAGGAACGTTTTGTGGCATCATCCCCAGCTTCCGCAATCACCGCCACGGGCGTCCCAACGCCGACCGTTTCCCCCTCCCGAACAAGAATCTCGACCAGTATGCCTGCCGCCGGCGACGGAACCTCGGTATCGACCTTGTCGGTCGTGATTTCGAAGAGCGGTTCGTCACGGACGACGGAGTCACCAGCCTTCTTCAACCAATTGACGATGGTGCCTTCGGCGATCGACTCCCCCATTTGGGGCATAACTACCTGGTTCATGGTTAGGAAGCAGAAGACATCATCGGGGTTAATACTCCAGGACTTCCTTGGCAGCAGCGTAAATCTTTTCCTGGGTCGGAAGCATCGCATCCTCCAGCGCCGCGGCGAAGGGTGACGGCACGTCGAGCGCAGCCACCCGCGTCACCGGGGCATCGAGCACGTCGAACGCCTCCTGCGCAATGATCGCTGCCACCTCCCCGCCGAAGCCGCCAGTCAGCTGCGCCTCGTGCACCACCAGTGCGCGGGAAGTTTTTCGCACGCTCGTCAGAAACGTGTCTCGATCGAGCGGGCTAAGGCTCCGGAGATCGATGACCTCGCACTCAGCACCCTCCCCCGACAGCCGCTCGGCCACCGCCAGCGACTCGTGCACCATCGCACCATAGGTTACGATCGTTAAACTCGACCCTGCCCGTTTTACGTCAGCAACACCAAGGGGCACAACGTAGTCTTCGTCCGGCACATCCTCCTTAATCCGCCGGTAGAGGTGTTTGTGCTCGAAGTAGATAACTGGATTGTTGTCGCGGATCGCCGCCGCCAGCAACCCCTTCGCATCGTAGGGGGTCGATGGCTGAACCACCTTTAGGCCGGGGACGTGCGTAAACCAAGCCTCTGGATTCTGTGAATGGTATGGTCCACCACGGAAGCCGCCACCAGACGGTCCGCGGAAGACAACGGGCATCGGAATACCCCAACGGTAATAATTCTTCGCAGCGTAGTTGACGATTTGGTCGAACGCACAGGCGATAAAGTCGGCAAACTGGAATTCGACGACTGGGCGGAGTCCTTCGACAGCTGCTCCGCACGCTGCACCGGTGAAACCGCTCTCGCTGATCGGTGTGTCGATGACGCGGTCTTCGCCAAACTCTTCGAGAAAACCGCGAGTTACCTTGAACGCACCGCCAAAGACCGCGATGTCCTCGCCAAGTAGGATTACGTTCTCGTCGCGCCGCATTTCGCCGCGGAGCGCCTGACTGATCGCATTTAGGTAGGTGATGACTGCCATTAGATCACGTCACGGTGCGAACAGTCGATCCCCTACGGTGTCGGGCGACGCCTCGGGCTGGGCTTCAGCCCACACCACAGCGTCCTCAATCACCTGGGTACACTCATCGTCGATCGCCTTGACCGCTGTCTCGCCAAGACCGCCGGGTCCATCCAAGTACTCGGCAAACAGTCGTAGTGGATCGCGCTGCTCCCAAAACTCGCGCAAGTCAGCATCGACATAGCCCATGTCGTCGTGCTCACCGTGCCCACTCGCGCGAAACGTTTTGAACTCGACGAGGTACGGTCCGTTGCCGGCACGTGCATGGTCAATGGCTCGCTTCGCAACGCGCCTGACCTCGAAGATGTCGTTCCCAAACGCTACTTCTGACGGTATGTTGAATGCTGGTGCTCTGTCGGCTACGTTCTCGACCGGCATCTGCTTGTCAGTGCTTGTTGAGTAGGCAAAACAGTTATTTTCGACAATGACGACCAACGCCAGCTTGTGAATGGCCGCGAAATTCAGGCCCTCGTAAAAATCACCGGGACTGGTGGCACCGTCGCCAGTAAAGGCCACGTAAACCCGAGGCTGCTTTCGGATCTTGAAGGCGAGCGCGAACCCAGCCCCGGACGGGATCCACGAGGCCATCGAGCCATTGTGGTAAGGCGCGATCCCGTAGTGCTCAATGTCAGCGAAGAACAAGCCGAGCTCACGGCCGTGCGACGGCGGCACGTCGCGACCCAGCCATCTGGCGATGACGTGCCTCGGCTCAACGCCGCGCAAGAACCACCCGGCTAGACCGCGCGCAACTGTCGAGAAATAGTCGTTTCGCTCAAGTAAACTGACAACGCCTGTGCAAATCGCCTCCTGGCCGGTTGCTAGGTAAACGGCACCGACGATCTTCCCTTGGCGGTACAGCGCACCTAATTTTTTGTCGCAGGCGCGAGCCAAGCGCATCGTCCGGTACCAAGTAATCAGCTGGTCATGTGAGAGAGTCTCGTTAGGCGCAATCGAAGTCCGGTCGAGCGCTGGGTCAAGGAAGCGTGCGGGTTTCAGTTTCTGCATCACCGTCGCGGGTTACTGATCACCACCTACCGTCTCGATCAACGTCCCTTGATCGTCGTACACGTCGACGGCGCCGAACGACGTCAACATGCCGCTGATCTGCTCACCGTCGCCGACGGCGACAATATGCAGCCGACCGGCGTCAAGATACTTCGCCGCAACTTCCTGCACCTGCTCGCGCGTCACCGACATAATTCGCTCGGGATAGCGATCCCAGTAATCGTCCGGTAAGTCGTAGAGATGCCGGACGACGAAATTGTTGAGCAATGCGTTCGGCGACTCTAACGACAGCGCGAAGCTGGCAACAATCGACCGTTTAGCATCCTGGAATTCCTGTTCGGGCACCGGTTCGTCGTGGATTCTCACCAGTTCGCGGAGTAATTCGGCCAGTGCGTCTCCTGTCACTTCGGTGCGCACCTCGGTCGACGCGTCCCAGTCGCCGCGATACCGCTGTGCCGTGAAGGAACTGTAGGCCCCGTAGGTATAGCCCTTGTCCTCGCGGAGGTTCAGGAACAGCCGGCTGGACGGGCCACCCCCCACGATCTGATTCATCACTGACAGGATGTCGTAGTCATCGCTCGTCCGGTTAATCGCCTGCGTTCCTACGACGAGGTTCGTCTGCACCGACGCCTCGCGGTTGATCAAATAGAGCCTGGACGGACCGATCGGTTCGGGATCGTCCACCGTCGGCGGCCGCGTACCAGATGACGCCCACGCGCCGAAGTGCCGCTCAACTGCCGGGAAGGCATCGGCCATCGAGATGTCGCCAGCTATGGCAATCACGGCGTGGTCGGGCACATAGTGCTCCCTGTGAAATGCGATCAGATCGTCGCGCGTGGTCCTATCGAGTGTCTCCGGCGTTGGTGAGGTCCGGCCGGCCGGATGGTCGCCATAGATGACCTTGGCCAGGCGCTCGACTGCCAGAAAACGTGGCCTCGTCCGCTGCTCTATCAGGCCGGCTTGTTCGCGCGTCTTGAATAGCGCGAGTTCCTCCTCGGGAAACGACGGCCGCAGCAGGACATCAGCTGCTAAGGCGATCGTTTGATCGAGGTACTCCACGAGGCTTGACAGCCTCATGGTCGCGGCTTGTAACGACATATCGGTTGAGACATTAACGCGTGACGCCAGCGTTTCAAGCGCTTCGGCAATTTCCACCGAAGACCGAGTCGCCGTACCTTCGCGCAGAAGTGACGCCGTGAACCCGGCAAGACCGGCATGATCTGGTGGGTCGTAGTAGCCACCCGCACCGATCAGAATCACTTGG
This sequence comes from Acidobacteria bacterium UBA823, assembly GCA_002296225.1. GTDB lineage: Bacteria > Acidobacteriota > Vicinamibacteria > Vicinamibacterales > UBA823 > UBA823. The sequence goes on from DBHR01000060.1 coordinate 59,236, forward strand.
ACTGAGACGATTGGCACACGCCGATCCTCAAGCACCATCAAATGCAGACCATTATCGAGGTCGGCTTCTTCGGCTTTCGGCAACTCGACCTTCAGGATCTCGTCGGAAACTGGTGCGAGACCCTTGAGTTCGGCGCCCGTGATCGATTGGGCTTGCTGAACGCCGGCTTGGGCATACACACCGGCTGAGAGCGCACATGTGAATCCGACGACGTAGTAGAGGCAAAGGCGCATCAGAATCCTCCCTGGCCCGGGTCTTCGCCCGACTGTCCACCTGCTAGCGCTGGCAACGTGAGGACGACCGACCGATTAGTCTCGGTCAGATACGTCCTCGCGACACGGCGCAGGTCTTCCGCCGACACGGAGGCAATGCTCTCGGCCCGCGAGTTGATTAGATTTGGGTCGTCGTAGAAGAGCGCATAGCGCGACAGTATGATAGCCCGCTGCAGTGAACTCCCCAGACTCGAAACGAACGACCGGCGCGCGCCGTTACGCGCTTTGTCGAGTTCCCAAGCCTCGATCGGCGCAGTCTTGATTCGCTCGATTTGCTCGTAGATGGCCGCTTCGAGTGCAACAAGATCAGCCCCAGGCGCCGCAATGACACCCAACCACAACAAGCTCGGCCCACGGTTGTTGCCCGCAGACGAACTGAGGTCCACGCCTAGCTGCGTATCGCGGACGATCGCCTGGTAGAGGCGCGAACTCCGCCCAGACGTCAGCACGGTCGAGAGCACGCTCATCGCGTCGTGATCGGCGGTCAGGCTTTCCGGAATGTGGTAGGCAATATCAATGCGCGCGAGGCGCGCCAACGGATCGTCGTAGCTTGTCCGGCGTTCCCCGGTTTGCCGTGGTTCCGTCAGGTCCACGGCGGGCGGATCGGGCTGACGCGGAATCTGGCCAAAGTACTGCTGAACCTTCTTAAGCGCCGACTCGGTGTCGACGTCACCGACAATCGCGAGCACGGCATTGTTTGGCGCGTAGTAAGTCCGGAAGAACGACGCCACGTCCGTCACGGTCGCCGCATTCAGGTCGGTCATCGACCCGATAGTCGAGTGAGCATAGGCGAAATTTTCGTACGCCAATTCATCGATCGTTTCAAAAGTGTGGCCATAGGGTTGATTGTCGACCCGGAGCCGGCGTTCCTCCTGCACCGCCTGCCGCTGATTGTTCAGATTCTCCAATGTGATGTCGAGCGAAGCCATCCGGTCGGCCTCTAGGAATAAGCCGAGGTCAAGTTGATTCGACGGCATCCGCTCATAGTAGACCGTCCGATCTTTATCGGTCGTGCCGTTGAGGTCGCCTCCATTGTTGAAAATGAGTAGCATGTGCTCGCCGTCACCGACGTTCTCAGACCCTTCGAACATCATGTGCTCAAAGAGGTGCGCGAAACCGGTTCGCCCTCGACGTTCATTGCGCGAACCGACGTCGTAGTTCACGGCAATCGAAAGCACCGGGGCCACATGGTCCTCAGCAATGACCACCCGTAGGCCGTTCTCGAGCGTCGTGTCAGAAAACTCGACGGCCTGGCCGGTTACCACCCCGGCCGCCATGCTGAAGATCGCTGCCACCGTGAAGGCGGCCAGCCACTTGCACCGCGTGCGCGTTAACATTTGTCTCTCCTGTAAGATCCGGCGACGCCATGCCGTTTGGACCCTACACGCCGGTCACGGTCGACGCTCGCACTGCATCGCCGACACCTATCACGAGCGTCGCTGTAGGGTGGCCTTCAATCACAGACCCGTACGCATACTCGATGTTGACGTCGGCATTGGCCATCATCCGCCCGACCGTCTGCAGTGCGCCCGGACCGTTCGGCACCTGTACCCACAGGACATCGTGCGTTTCGACGTCGTATCTCTGAGTTCGCAGGACTCCCTCCGCGTGAAGGTGGTTGTCGACGACAAGGTGAAGTACGCCGCCGGCACCGAGGCTCAACGCAAGGATGTTGACCTGTTCGGCCGACAGTAACCGACACGCATCAGCCAGCGCGCCGGGACTGTTAGGGAGTCGCAAGGAGAGCTCTGTTCGGACGGCCATAACGTTTCCTCGGTGATCGGAATAACCCTGCGATCATACTTGGCTTCCCGCCCGAACGACACCTAGGCCTCGGCTCCCCCGGTCGTACCTGGGGTCCACTAGCTCCGAGCTAAGGGAATCCGCTAAGATCGACCCTTATGCCCACACGCCAGACATCAGCCATTCCGGTCGCCAACCGC
>DBHR01000068.1:0-231 GCA_002296225.1 Acidobacteria bacterium UBA823
TCTTGGTGACTACCTCTATGAATATCGGAACGGTCAGTATGGTGATGGTCGGGCACTCGACCGAGCACCTCTACCAGACAAGGAAATGGTTACGCTTGAGGACTACCGGATCCGCCATGCGCAGTACAAAGCCGACATTGATTCCCAAGCGATGTTGCAACAACACCCACTCATTGCTGTTTGGGACGATCACGAAAGCTCCAATAACTCGTGGATGGAGGGTGCTGAGAA
>DBHR01000068.1:589-774 GCA_002296225.1 Acidobacteria bacterium UBA823
CAACGCGCCGCGCCGCGTCGGTGAAGGCCTACTACGAATGGATGCCGATTCGCGAGAACCGGTCGGCGCGGCAACTCCAGATCTATCGCAGCTTTCGGTATGGAAACCTCGTCGATCTCGTCATGCTTGACACTCGGCTCACCGGACGGGATGAACAGGTCGACCCGGGGGACAACGCTGCTGTG
>DBHR01000068.1:1169-4636 GCA_002296225.1 Acidobacteria bacterium UBA823
TCGATTGATGATGGCACGCGGTGGCGGGTGCTCGGCCAACAGGTCTTTTTTGGTGCGCAGGCTCCGAGTGATGCGATCAGAAACTCCGATGTCTGGGATGGCTATCAAGCGAATCGGAGTAGAATTTTTGACTTTCTCGAGACGCACGCGATTAATAACGTCGTCGTACTCACTGGTGATATTCACAGCTCTTGGGCGCTTGACGTTCCGCGCGACCCATGGACCGGCTACGATTCGGCAAATGGTCGAGGTTCTCTGGCAGTAGAGTATGTAACACCGGCCGTGACCTCGCCGAGTCAGTTCACCGATCGTCCGGATGAGGCTGACGCGGCGCGCGCGGTGCGGATGGCGTCGAGTCCTCACCTTAAGTTCGTCGATCAGGTTCACCGAGGGTATTTCATTCTAGATATCACAGCTGAACGGGCACAGGCTGACTGGTTCTTTGTCGATACAATCTCCCAGCGGTCAACACGTGAGCGCTTCGGTGCTGGGTATTACACGCGTGATGGCGAGAACCATTTGACGGAGGCCGATGGACCTGTGGCAATGCGGCAAACTCCAGCCAAACTCGCTCCGCAGGCGAATCGCGGCGTTGGTGCTAAGGAAGAGGCTGCAACTGCAATCGTGAGTACATGAGTAAGCCTCGAGTTCTCGTTGTTGGTGGTGGCGTCATCGGGGTCTGCTGCGCTTACTATCTATCGAAACAGAACGTCGACGTCATCGTTCTTGAGCGCGACGCCATTGGGAAGGGCGCTTCTTACGGGAGCGCTGGTGTCATCGCCGCTGGGCATCCGCCGATGAACAAGCCGGACCGGGTGAGGCAGGCATTGAAGAGGGTCCTTGACTCAACGACGCCGCTCTACATCGCGCCCAGATTCGACCCTTCGCTCGCCGCGTGGCTCTGGCGCTTCAGTGCTAACTGCACCGAACGGAAACTCACGGCAAACATGAACGTACTGGGGCCATTAGGTCATGCAACGCTTCAACTCTTTGCGCAATTGATTGCGGAAGAGGAGATCGCTTGCGACTATCAGGCGTCTGGTTACTATGAGGTCTGTCGGACTGAGCAGGGTACAACGCACGCCCGTCGAGACGTTGCGCTGATGCGCGCTCACGGGTTCGATGCTGAGGTACTCACCGGCGAAGAAATCGGAGACCGGATGACGTCTCTCAAGAACGACGTTATGGGTGGAGCTTACTTTTCGGATTCCGCGACTTGTGATCCCTATCGCTTTGTGGTCGAGATAGCGGAGCGTGTACGGCGCGCCGGTGGGCGCACCGAGACTGGACGTGTCGTGACTAAGGTCGAAGGCGGTGCTCATCCTGCGGTGCGATTGGCAACTGGCGAGCGATTCGAAGCCGACGCTGTTGTACTCGCAACAGGCGCGTACAGTTTGCAGCTCGCACGGGAACTCGGTTGTCGGTTGCCGATTCAGCCAGGGAAGGGCTATCACCGCGACCTTGAGTTCGGAGAAGGTAGCAGGCCGCCGCTTGAGGCTGCTTGTGTCTTGGGCGAGACGTCCGTGTTTTGTACGCCGATGTCAGGCCGGCTTCGATTGGCGGGGACACTGGAATTTTCTGGATTGAACCACCGGATGCATCCATCGCGCTTGGCGCAACTCACGGCCTCTGCTGAGCAGTATCTTGGCGATATCGGTCCGGCCCGCGTGACCTCAGAATGGTGCGGGCTGAGACCCTGTACTCCTGATGGTTTGCCGGTGGTAGGGCGGCTACCAGGGCAGACTAAGGTGTTTGCCGCGACGGGCCACGCGATGACGGGGCTGACGCTGGGGCCGATTACGGGCTCTCTGGTGGCAGACCTCGTCACTGGCGCAACACCACCCTCCACTGAGGTCACGGCCTTGGCGCCGGCACGCTTTTGAGCACGCGCATGGGCCGACTCCCTATTGTTGCTGTCATCGGATCGGGCGTTGATGACCACGATGACCTTGCCCAGCCACTCGGCCAATGGCTCGCCGGGCAAGACGTACACCTGCTTACTGGCGGTGGAAGTGGCGTGATGGAAGCTGTTAGTCGTTCGTTTCACTCGGTGCCTGACCGGCGTGGCCTCGTGATTGGTGTGTTACCTGGCGAGGCAGGTCGATCACCTGAAGGTTATCCCAATCCATGGGTGGAGATTCCGATCGCGACGCACCTCCCTTTCTCTGGTGAGCAGGGTACAGAAGTACGCTCGCGGAATCACATCAACGTGCTCAGCGCCGACGCGATAATCGTGCTACCGGGAGGTGCCGGTACGGCGAGCGAAGTAGACCTTGCCATCAAGTACCGGAAACCACTTGCCGCATTCGCAATCGAACCAGGTGACCTTTTTAAGCTGCCGCCTGACGTATCGGTGTATCAGACGATCGACGAGATCAAGGCGTTCGTGACCGCGTCACTCAAGACAAGGGCGAAGCTCTAATTCTGGAGTACACGGTTTCCCGTCAACTCGATATCAACGCAATGTAGCGCGTTGCTGCATTGCCGCGGACTAAGTGGAGCGACTGTCTTAGCGCTCGTTGGTCCACCACCAAACTGAGCAAGCTGGGTTAGGGACCAGATATGCCATTCCCGTGTCACCGATCGGCGCGCCCGGTGGTTCTTGGGGCACTGATGGCTGGCGAAATGCTTCGGCCGGTCTCTCGAGAAACCGCGTAATGTCTCGGGCTAAAAGTGTGTTATGCGCTTCGTCGTCAAGACCACTGGTTCCGGCTTCTCGTTCAAGGCGATCCGCGAGTTGCTTGAGTTCCAGTGACGCTACAGCACGCACCTGCGGCATTGTGGCTGAGCCGGCTAGTTGGGTGATGCGGTCGACCACCACTCGTTCGACCGCACGTCCAATCTCCGCTTCATAACTGCTTTCGGGAGTGTGGTCAAAGCTAGCGGCAATGAGTGTATCGAGCACTTCGTTGAGACTTGGCAGTGTTGAATTCACTGCATGCTGCGTGACCATGCGCGCAGCACGGTCGCTACGCAGGATCATCCCCACGGTGTGGTCGGCTGCCACGACCGCTGGCGAGATTGGGTCAAACATCAAACCTGTATAGCGCGGGAAGAGCTCGCGGTGACGCCCGAAGCCGGCCGGCCGCGGTGGCAATCTGTCGAGAACATCATTAGGCACCGCTAGTTCCCTTGGGCTGATTGTCCTCATGAGTGCGTCAAGCGCGGCACGTTGCTCAGCGGCTGACACGGCCTCGACCGGCTCTCGACCGTCGCCTCGCATTGCATAGATGTAGTGCATGCCGCCAATTGCGGAGGCTGCCGCGTCGATCTGGAAACGGTGGTGGAGATAGAGCGGCACAAATGCCTCTTCCATTGTCGCTAGTGGCATGTCTCGGCGGATTGCTGCTTCACCAAAGTCGTCCAAAGCCGCGCGTCGAACACTGAGCATTCGCTCGAGTTCAACGGCCGGGTCGACGCCATTTGCCCATTGATGGACTCGTGGGTTAGCGTCCAGGTCCTGATTG
>DBHR01000080.1:0-10638 GCA_002296225.1 Acidobacteria bacterium UBA823
CCAGCGGAGCAGCCGGCGCCAGAACAGCTCGTGCGTCATGTCGTCAGGTTCGATGTCAGCGTGCATCTGCCACATCCAGGAGTCCTGGATCGGCAATGCTAGTGTCTTGCCCGCGCCATAGCGCTGGAAGGCGAGGACAATTCGCTCGTCAGCTCCTCCGGTGCCGGTGAGCAAGGTCGTAGCACCTGGCTTGGTCTCAGAGATCGGGTTGAGGCTCGAGATGGCGGGCAAGCTCTTCCACCGCTCGGTCGAAGTTTTCTCCGTGTCGCCTACTTGCATAGCCGGATGAGTCTGACCGGCACGCGTCGGTGAGACGATGAGTTCGGTGAACACTGGCTCGCCGTCGACGAGCAGTGGTTCGCCAAGAACGACAGGAAGAATATCGGCGATAGGCGTGCCAGCGTAGCCACCCTCGGCGAACGCACTGCGACCGCCGAGCATTAGGAAGCCGCCACCGCGCTGGTTGACGAAGCTGGCGATCATCCGTAGCTGGTCGGCTGTGAAATAGCTGGCCTCGATGCTACCGAGAATGAGCCCGCGATACTGGAACAACTCCTCGCGGGTCTTTGGAAAGCCGCCAACTAGCGTGTCGGCGTCGTCGACGTTGAGCCGCAGGTATTTGTTATCGGCCGTACGCTGTAGCACGACGACTTGCAGGTTCTCGTCGTCAGCGACGGCGCGCCGGATGAACTTCACCTCAAAGCGTGGCTCGCCTTCGAAGTAGAGGATCTTTTCGCGACGGTCCTCGACGACGACGAGCACATCGCGCACGTTGTTCTGCGTTACCATTTCGCCGGCTTGAGCCGGGACGCTGAAACGGAAGATACGCGGGCCAGGTTCACTCGCCGTGAGCCGCATTCGAACCGTCGCCGGTTCACCGTTGGCCGGCAACTCGACGTCCTCGGTGCTGACGATCCGGCCCTCATCCTCAGCTTGGACGACGACGGAGATGCCACTGTAGCCGACTTGGCCGATGACAACGTCGACCACGAGCGACGTACCCTGTAGCACTGAGCGCGGTGTCTCGACTCGACTCAACTGGATGTCACGCTCGAACGCCTGACGACCCAAGCCAACCGTGTAGACGGGCACACCGTCGGCGCCGAGCCCGCGCAGTGACTCGGTCAGCACCGATTCGGAATTGTCGGCGCCGTCGCTGATAACAACGAGGCCCGATAGGGGAACGCCGGTCAGTTCGTCGCGCGCGCGGTCAAGCGCATGTCCGAGGTCGGTCCGTGTACCGCCATAATCGAGTTCGCTGAGATCGGTGAGCCGCTCGGTCGTTGATGAGAACTTGAAAAAGCGCAAAGCGAAGCGATCGGCCAGTGCGGCGCGAAGCCCGCCTTCCTCGGAGCCGAAGCTGCGGTCGACGAAGGCGCGCCGTGGTTCATCGTTGCGATCAGCGATTTCCATGCTGCGCGAGTTGTCGATCAGGATGCCGAGGAAGTTTTGCTGCGGTACAATCGAACTTAGGACAAGGACCGGGCGGAACAGACAGAATGCCACGGTGGCCAGTGCCACGAGTCGCAGGGCTGAGAGAATACCCCTGTCGAGCGGCGTGCTCTTCCCGCGGGCGCGAGCGTAGGTTGTCAATGTGACGGCTGCACCCGCAGTGAGTGCTAGGACGACGAGGACGAATGGCCACGGTGAGGCGAAAGCAAAGTCACCCTGCTTGAAGACCAGTGGCCGGTACTTGAAGAGCAGTTCGAAGAGTGCGTCGAACACGTCTGTGATCCCTGATCTCTAATTTCTGGCTAAGGGCTCGGAGGCTACCGCAGCCTCTCAATGGGTCATCGCGTAAACGACAAAATTCACACCCATCTGGAACGCGTAGGTCGAGAACTGCAGCGGATAATAAGGGTTGTCGGCCCACTCCCAAGCGTCGCCCAGGTCGGTGTTCCAATTGATCATAACCATCATGCGGCCGTCTTCGTCGAAGATGGCGCGTGTTTCTGGCACGTAGCCGTCGCGCTCCCACGTCGGGCCTCCGTAGATCGCGTTGTTCACGGCGGGCACCTGCACAACTTCGTCGATGTCATAGACCATATTGAAGATTGGATGCTCGAGTGGCACGTCAACGATCGGGTACTCTGGGAGCACTCGGCGGATCTCCATTTCAAAATTCTGCCATTCCCAGGTGCCCCAGAAGTCATCGATGAGCAAGAACCCGCCGGCTATTAGGTACGCGCGGAGGCCGGCCACCTCTTCGTCGGTCATTGTCATGGAACCGACTTCGAGTGCATAGAGAAAGGGAAACCGTCGCAGGTTGGGATCGTTGAGCCGGATCGCGTTCTGGCCCTCGTAGACGCCGAGATTCGTCACGCGTTGGAGAATCGAGATGAACTGCAGGTCGGCTTTCGGATAATCAGTGCTCCACCTTGGGCCCCAGCGTCGGCCCCTACCGCCACTGTAAATTGCGCGAGTGAAATAGAACTCCCAGGGTCCAACCGGGTGCTGGAACGACCCACGGTCGCTTTCGAGTATTTGCTGCCCACTGGTTGACGGAACGAGGCGGACATCGACCTCGACCTGTTGCCCGGCAGCCAGCACTGCACCGAGCCAGAGGCTTGCGACGCAGACGCTGAGCGCCACGCTCTGCCGGGTCAATTGCCTCAAGGGAGACTCCTGAAGTCCGTTGTGGCGGCAGCGTACCATAACCAGCTGACCCGCCCAGATTACGTGTAAAGCTATCTCGTCCGCCGCGAAGTCGACTGGTCCAGGTGGTCACTGAACCTCAGCCACCGTCGGACTCCCTCAGCCGACCGAGATGACGTGAAAACTGCGAGGGTTCAGGAATCGGCCAGTTCGGCGTGACCTGAACCCAAGAAGGTTACACCCTCGGCAAGCGCCAGGGACCGCGGTAGGTCGGCGTCAACATCCGATTCGCATCGTCGTTGTCGCGGAACCGTTGAGTCGACGAATCCCAATGGACCTTGCGGTTCGTCCGGAACGCTACATTACCCAGATGCGCGTTGACTGCGGCGAGGCTACCCGTCTCGGGGTTGCACCGCGGCTGCTCGCGCGTTTTCATGCACTCGATGAAGTTTTCGGTGTGCTGATCAAGCCCGCCCTCGCCGGCTCGTACACGGTGCTCAGGCACTGGGTCCATCTTGTAAAAAGGTTTTCCGGCCTGGGTTCCAGTTTCCGGAAAGACCTGCCACCGGCTGCGGTCAACCACTAGCGTGCCTTCGTTGCCGATAAATGCAACGCCATGGTCGCGTTGAAAGGGGCCTAGTCCAATGCCGACCGCGTGCTCCCAGATCATCGAGAAGTCGGCGAACTCGTAGACGGCCTGTAGTGTGTCGGGGGTCTCCTCGGCGTCGTTGGGATACGCGAACTTTCCACCGCTTGCCACAACTGAGTGGGGCGCCGTGGCATTCATCCCGTACAACACGATGTCGATGAGATGTACGCCCCAGTCGGTCATCAGGCCACCCGCGTAGTCCCAGAACCACCGGAAATTAAAATGGAATCGGTTCGAGTTAAACGGTCGCTTCGGCGCCGGTCCCAGCCACATGTCGTAGTCGACGCCCTCGGGCGCAGGGCCGTCGGGCACCATCGGCACTGGTGGCATCCAGTTCATGTAGGCCCAGGCTCGCGTGGTACGGATTCGTCCGAGCTGACCCGATTGGAGGAATGCGATCGCATCATCCCAATGCGGTCCACTGCGCTGCCACTGACCCACCTGCACAATGCGGTCGTAGCGCTTCGCGGCGGCTACCATCAGCCGGCATTCCTCGATCGAGTTCGCCAGTGGCTTCTCGACGTACACATCCTTGCCGGCTTCGCACGCCATGACCATCTGCAGGCAGTGCCAGTGGTCGGGCGTGCCGATCACGACGGCGTCCACATCAGGATTCTCAAGTAACCGGCGGAAATCTCCGTACTGCACTGGTGCTGCGCCAGTCATTGTTTCAACCTCGCTGGTGCGCCTGGCCAGCACGTTCGCGTCCACGTCACAGAGCGCGACGCATTCAGCCTCTGGCAGTTTAAGCAGCGAACTCAGGTCAGAAAATCCCATACCGTTGCAGCCGATCACTCCGATGCCGATCCGGTCGGTGGGTGCAGATTGCTTGGCCCAGAGGTCAGGGGTGGACATTGCTGCCAGTCCCGCACCAGCGGCGGCGGAGTGCATCAGGAAGCGGCGTCGTGAGTGAACCATTTTTCGTCTCCCCAACTGTTTGTGCGCGGTCTGCAGTGCCCGCTGTGCCGTAACTGAACCATATACCAGAGGACTAACCGGGATGCTCAGCTTGCCGTGTTCTTTTGCTGCGTGCAGGTCGGCTACTCGGGATACTACCGCAGAATGCGTGGCTGGTCTCGACAGAGCGCAACGATAACTCAGGGCCGAGACTGTGCCGCTCGTCGGCTGAGTAGCTCAAAATTCGTGTGCAGTCGGCCTAACCGTAGCTTTACGAAACACTTGCCTTCTAGGATTGTCGGTGCCAGCTATGCCTCAAGGTGCGACAATGAACACGCAGGAGGAGCCAATGCAGATCATCGACGAAGCTACCTTGCGCGACCGCGTGGGTCCGTCCGTTGCACTCGATGCGGTCGAGTCCGCGTTTCGAGCGCTGGGCGAGGACCGGGTTATGCAACCACCCCCGATGGGGCTTGAGGTCGCGCCGGTCGGTGGCGAGGTGCACGTCAAGGGTGCATACCTATCTGGCGCGCCGGTGTTCGCCGTTAAGATTGCCTCCGGCTTCTACGCGAACGTCAAACGCGGTTTACCCAGTGGCTCTGGCCTTATGCTGGTGTTCGACGCGACGACCGGCTTTCCGCTGGCGCTCCTGCAGGACAACGGATACCTCACCGATCTTCGGACGGCTGCCGCGGGGGCTTTGGCCGCTCGGCTTCTGACCTTCGAGCCGCTCGGCAAGGTAGCGATCATCGGTAGTGGTCTGCAGGCGCGCTACCAGAGCCAGGCGATCGCCGCCGTCCGGTCGTGGCAACAGCTCGTCGTGTGGGGTCGACATGAGGAGCGTGCTGCGCGATGTGCAGAAGAGTTGGCGGCCGAACTCGATCGCCCGGTCGTGACGGCCGTGAGCGCAGAAGCGGCAGTACGTGACGCCGACCTCGTCGTGACGGTGACACCAAGTCGCCAGCCGATCGTCCAAGACGACTGGCTGGGTGATGGCGCCACGCTCATCGCGGTCGGCTCGGACGGTCCTGAGAAGCAGGAGCTGGCCCCGTCGGTGCTTCAGGGGGCCGACAAGGTTGTCGCGGACCGGATCGCACAGTGCATCCAGCTCGGAGAGATTCACCACGCGATCGCGGCCGGGGTCCTTACCCGCGACCGGATCCATGGTGAGCTCGGACAGATCGTGACGGGCGCGGTGACCGGTCGTGAGGGCCGCGAGCGGATCGTCTGCGATCTGACGGGTGTTGGCGCACAAGACGCAGCCATTGCGGAAGCCGCGTGGCGCAAGACATGCGCCGACACCCATCGGTTGCCTTGACCTTTCGCCGCGATTCCTTTGAGATCGTCGACTAGGGAGCTTTCGATGCAGACTCGTTCAGACGGACATCTGTGGGCACGAATCGTGTGTGGAGTACTGCTGTCGGCGATTTGGCTGACGGGGCCCGTGGCCGCGTCGGATTCGCCCCGGCTTGTTGTTATCCTGGTCATCGATCAGTTCCGCGCCGACTACATTGATACCTACGGCCAGCAGTGGACCCACGGGTTGCGGCGGCTGGTCGATGGCGGCGCCCGGTTCACTGACGCCGCTTACCCGTATTTCAGCACGGTCACGTGCGCCGGACATGCGACGATCGCGACCGGTAGTTTTCCAGCGACCCACGGGATGATTGCCAATAGCTGGTGGGATCGCGAGACTGGTCGTTCGGTGCGCTGCACGTTCGATCCCCAGACACCGGCGATTAGCTACGGCGTAACGGACGTAACGCGGGACGGGGAGAGCGGACACCGGCTGCTCGTGCCGACGCTGGCCGACGAAATGCGCACGCAGCTCGATGGCGGCGTGCGCGTGGCGACGTTTTCTTTAAAGGAGCGCTCGGCTATTGCCTTGGCCGGACAGCGCGCCGATGCGCTGTTGTGGCTCGGTGGCGACGGGTCGTGGCTGACGTCGCGCGCGTTCAGTTCACGGCCGGTCACTTTCTTGGCCGACGTGATATCCACCCATCCAATGACATCCGCATTTGGCGACGCTTGGGTACGGACTACTGATGCAGCGGGGTACCTCTATAAGGATGATGCCGAGGGTGAGCGCCCGCCAGCTGAGTGGGGCCGGACCTTTCCGCATCCGCTGGCCGGCGCTGACCGCCAGTTTATCGAGCGGTGGAAGACGAGCCCGTGGTCCGATGCCTATCTGGCGCGGCTGGGCATCTGGGCCGTCGAGTATCTCGACTTGGGGCAGCGCAACACGACCGACTATCTTGCCATCGGTTTTTCAGCCTTGGATCTGGTTGGGCACCGTTTCGGCCCGCGCAGCCACGAGGTCCAGGACCTGCTCATCCAACTCGATCGGACCATCGGTGAACTGCTCGACGAACTCGATCGGCGGGTCGGTACGGACCGCTATGTGGTCGCCCTGTCGGCCGACCACGGTGTTTCACCGGTGCCGGAGCAGATGCAGGCCGCCGGCTTCGACGCGGGAAGAGTGCGCATGAGAACGATCCGGGAACGGGTCGAGAGCACGCTGGTGGCGAGGTTTGGACCGGGCACCTACGTAGCGGGCGTCAGGGCCGGAGGGGTGTATTTCGCGCCAGGCGTGTACGAGCGGCTCGAGGCGGATCCGTCAGCGCTTGAAGCAGCGATCAGAATGCTCGAAGACACTCCCGGCATCGCGCAGGTCTTTCGCCATAAAGCGTTGGCAGCCGGTGAGGCGGCTGCCGATCCCGAGATACGTGCGGTTGCGTTGAGCTTCCATCCCGACCGGAGCGGTGATCTCCTGTTCACGCAGAAGCCCTACTGGATTAGCGGAAGCGCTGCGTCACACGGTACGTCGAATCTCTACGATCGCCGGGTCCCATTGATCCTCTATGGCGCGGGCATGTGTGCTGGACGCTACGCTGGACCAGCGACCCCGGCCGACATCGCGCCGACACTCGGACGACTAATAGGCGTGACGCTGGCGCGTCCCGACGGCCGCGTGCTCACTGAAGCTTTGCACTGTAGATAATGAACACCTACGCCGTCATCGTTCTCGTGGCGCTCCTCGGAGAGTATCTACTTTCCCTAGCCGCCAGTGTTCTCAATCTCCAAGCGATGTCGCCCAAGGTTCCCGCTGAATTCCTGGGCGTGTACGACGCGGATCGCTACGCGAAGTCGCAGGAGTACACGCGCGTCCGGACTCGCTTCGGGCTAGGGCAAGGGGCTGTGAGGCTTGCCGTGTTGCTGGCCTTCTGGCAGTTGGGCGGGTTTGGCTGGTTCGACGGCATCGTGCGTGCCCAGGGATGGGGGCAGATCGGGTCGGGACTGCTATTCATCGGTGGGTTGATGGCGGCCTCGGTGTTGGGTGGGCTGCCATTCCGTCTGTATTCCACGTTTGTTATTGAGGAGCAGTTCGGCTTTAACCGAATGACGATGGCGACGTTCTGGGCCGACCGGTTTAAGGCGTTGACGCTGACCGTTGTGATCGGCGGCGCATTGCTGAGTTCAATTCTCTTCTTCTTCGCTAGGGCTGGCTGGACGGCGTGGCTGTGGTGTTGGGGTGTTGCGACGTTGTTCATGCTCGTGATGCTCTTTGTTACGCCCACGTGGATTATGCCCCTCTTCAATAAGTTTTCACCGCTCGGCGGCGGCGACCTGAAGGAAGCGATTCTCGGCTACGCCAGGTCGGTGGCATTTCCGCTCAACGGCATTTTCGTCATTGACGGCTCACGTCGGTCATCGAAAGCCAACGCGTTTTTCACCGGCTTCGGACGGCACAAGCGAATCGCACTCTACGACACGCTGATCGCCCAGCAAACGGTTGATGAACTCGTCGCTGTGGTGGCGCATGAGGTTGGCCACTACAAGCGGAAGCACGTTCTTGAACGACTCATTCTCGCGTGTGCGCGTACGGGTGCTATGTTCTGGCTGTTGTCGTTCTTCATTGAGCAGCCCGGGTTGTTCACGGCCTTCGGCGTGGCGGAGCCGTCTGTCTACGCGGGTTTAGTGTTCTTTGGTTTGCTCTTCACTCCAATCGATCTTGTGCTGTCCATCACCGTACACGCACGCTCGCGGCAGAATGAATTCGAGGCTGACAAGTTTGCGGTGCAGACGACGGGCAGCAGCGCTCCGTTGGTGTCCGCGCTCAAGAAACTATCGGTAGAGACGCTATCCAATTTGACACCACATCCACTGACCGTGGCACTCAGCTATTCGCATCCGCCGCTCCTCCGCCGCATCGCGGCGATGCGAGCGGTAGCCGGACGGACCTAATCAGTTGAAGGAGGCTTCGTGGCAGCTTCACGCACACTCATCGGTGCGCTCGTTCTGTCTGCGGCTTGTCAGCCGGCTGGCGGCGGGGTAGCAAGCGGCATTGCGGCCGACTCGCTGTTGGAGCGCATCCAGATGCTGGCGTCGGATGAGTTCGAAGGACGTGCGCCGGGCTCGGTGGGCGAAGCCCGCACCGTCACCTACCTAACCGATCAGTTTCAGCAGCTTGGGCTGACGCCCGGCAATCCGGACGGCACGTTCGTTCAAGCGGTGCCACTTGTGGGGATCACGCCGCAAGCGAGCGGTGGACTCGACATCGTTCGGGGCGACGAGATGCTGACGCTGACACCCGGTGCTGATTACGTCGCCTACACGAAGCGCGTGGTTGAAGAGGTTAGTCTTGATGGAGAGTTGGTCTTCGTTGGCTACGGCGCAGTCGCGCCGGAGTACGCGTGGGACGACTTTAAGGAGGTTGACGTCACTGGCAAAGTGCTTCTAATGCTGGTCAACGACCCGCCTGGACCCGACATTTTCGGTGGGCGGGCGATGACTTACTACGGCCGGTGGACCTACAAGTTTGAGATTGCCGCCGCGCGTGGCGCGGCGGGCGCGTTGGTTATTCATGAAACCGAGTCAGCGGGATATCCATGGGAGGTAATTGGCAGCAGCCCGTACGGCGAGCAGTTCGACCTGGTCACCGAAGATCGCAACCTGGGGCGGGCGCGTGTCGAGGGTTGGATTCAGCGAGCTGCGACCGCGCGCCTGTTTGCGATGGCTGGTTTCGATTTTGAGGAGGCGAGGCGCGCCGCGACGCAGCAAGATTTCAAGCCGATTGCACTGGGTCTCACGGCGCGGACAACGATCATTAACACGTTGCGTAGGGTGGACTCACAGAACGTCGTGGCTCGGCTTAAGGGGACGGAAGCACCCGACGAGACGATTGTCTACGTTGCCCATTGGGATCACTTGGGACGTGACGAGAGTCTATTTGGCGATCAAATTTTCAATGGTGCCAAGGACAATGCCAGCGGCACGGCTGGTTTGCTGGAAATTGCGGCGGCATTTACGCGAACTAGTTCACCAGGCCGGAGCATCCTATTCCTTGCCGTGACTGCCGAGGAACAAGGGCTGTTGGGATCTCGGTATTACACCGGGCAGCCCCTCTACCCACTCGCACAAACCGTGGCGGCAATCAACATGGACGTGCTGAACGTGCTGGGCCGCACGCGCGACGTGACGGTAGTCGGGATGGGCCAGTCGAGCCTCGATGAGCTGGCAGAACGCATTGCGACACGCCGGGGACGAACGCTTCGTCCTGATCCTGAGCCCGAGAAGGGTTTCTACTACCGCTCCGACCACTTCGAATTTGCCAAGGTCGGCATTCCGGCGTTCAACCCGGATGGTGGCGTCGAGTTCCTCAGCAAGGACAAGAAGGAAGACTGGGGGCTGGACATGCGGGAGCGTTACACCGCCGAGGACTACCACAAAGTTTCAGACGAGGTGAAGGAATACTGGAACCTCGCCGGCGCTGTGGACGATTTGGAGCTCTTCTACGAGATGGGCCGCGAGTTGGCGAATGGCGAGGAATGGCCAGAGTGGAGCGAGTCGAGTGAGTTTCGCACGGTGCGAGAGGCCGATCGTGCGGCGGTGCGTTGAGTGAGTCGGTTACGTTAGAGTGGCTCACTCACCTATGTTCCCACAGGGTGCTTAAGTCAAGCGCAGCAAGCAAGAGAGACGCCCCCCGCGCTAGTCAGGGATCGGCGCCCATGGGCCGGAGTCTCTGGCTCGGACCAAAGGCGCAAGGCTAGCCAGGCTCGGTGAGAATGACTTAAAAGCCTCGACCGGGGCCGCGACGTTGCCGTCCGCGACGAAAATCTTTTCGGGACCGCTGGGGCCGTAGCTTGAATTTATCAAACTGCTCCCGCTGCTCAGGCGTCAGGATTTCGACAAGTCTGTCACGCCTCTCCTGCTGGGCCGATTGAGAGCGAGCGCGCGCATCCTCGGCGACCGAGCGCATCCGGTCGCGTTCTTCGTCGAAGAGCGCCTCCAGTTGCTCGCGCTGCTCACCTGTTAGCTCAAGCGCGTTGGCGAGTCGGACGAGCGGACGCCCGCGCTGCTTGCCAACAACGGAGCCGCGGAATCCGTCGCGTGGGCCTCCACCTGGTCCAGGCGCGCGGAAACCCATCCTGGATCCGCGCGGCCTGGTATTCCACCGGTCTCTGAGTCCGCCGGCGGTCATCCCACCTATGAAGATC
>DBHR01000080.1:11043-77895 GCA_002296225.1 Acidobacteria bacterium UBA823
CCAGCAGCGTTTACACGGGCGGTGGCTCTTTGCGATCGCTGACCTTGGCGCGAGCACTCCGAACCTGAACAGTGGTGTCGTTTCAGAGGTCGGAGGTCGTACGGAGGTCCCGACGGCGAAACCGCCGATCACCACTCCCGGAGCCAACCAGATGGCACACACGTTCTTTGTTTGAGTGCTCCGGACGGTCATTATACCGATGTGCGTGGGCGTGACCGCAGAGGCGTCGCGAGTGGGGCGACTGTGACAAGATGTCGGTCGTCGCGGATGGTTTAGGATCCGAACAATCATATGCTTCCGTCCCGCTCAACGGTTGGCTGGCGCGGCGCGTGCGTTATCGTTGCGTGCGTGGCTCTGGCGCCGGCCGTGTCGGCCCAGCCAGACCAAGGCGCCGTACTCGACCGTCTGGGAGAGGTTCGGCGGGAGACCGGTGCGCCCGGTGTTATGGCTGCGGTCGCTGTTGAAGGCGAGGTCGTCTTTGCTGGAGGTGTCGGCTGGGCTGAACTCGAGAACCAGGTGCCGGCCAGCGGTGTCACCGTCCACAACATCGGGTCCGTGTCGAAGGTGATGACGACAGTCGCTGTCATGCAACTTGTTGAGCAAGAACAACTCCACTTTGAAGATCGCCTTCAGCGATACGTGCCAGCGTTGCCTGACAGTGTTGCGGCCATCACGTTGCGGCATGTTCTCACCCACACGTCTGGTCTGCGACCTACTGCCGGTCGGGAAAAGGTCGAGAGCCTCGACGAATTAGTGGACGTGATCCCACGGCATACTGACGCGTCCCTGTTGTTTTCTCCGGGCGCCCTCTGGTCGTACTCACCGCACGCCTTTAATTTGCTGCAGGTGGTGATCGAATCCGTATCCGACGTTGACTTCGAGCACTATATGCAGGTGAACGTCTGGGCTCCCGCGGGGATGGGCAGGACGTCATTCGACGTCCCGTCACGGATCGTGCCGCGCCGGGGCCACGGTTACACGCGTGACAAGACCGGCACACGCATCAACAGTCCACGCCTCGATCTTGTGTTTCGATCTGCCGCTGAAGGGATGCTCTCGACGGTGCAGGATCTTGTACGGCTGGCCGTGGCCATCAACGCCGGGGTCCTTCTGAAGGCAGAGACTGTGGCCAGAATGCACAGGTCGCAGTTGGATCCAATTCGGGTGTTTGCGGCAGACGGGTCTGCACCAGAACGCCCAAACGGACAAGCAATTGGATGGTGGATCGACACTGATGGAGTCGGCCGCACTTGGCTGTATCACTCCGGCAAGGTCAACGGCGTTGGTTCAGTCCTAATCAATTATCCTGACGAACGTCTCGTCGTTGCCTTGATCGCCAACATTCTGCCGTTTGACGCGCACGAAGCCGGACAGTCAATCGCGCACATGTATTTGGAAGATTGACGGCAGGGACTTAAGGACACAGACTCCCGCCGCCAGCATCCCACTTCTAATCTCTAGTCGAAGGCCCGAAGGCTTGTCTCAGTAGCGTCGGTTTTGCTGCCGCAGAATGTCAAACTGTGCGGTGTCCGCGACAGCCATGACGGCCATTACACCGGCTTGCACAGGATCACTCACGACGAGATCAGCTGCGTCTGGGACGCCGCCGGCCATATTGAGCGAGATCACGATTAATCCTTGCTGCCGGACGTCCTTAACGGCTGCGGTGATCTCACCCCCCATGAGGGTACCGGCCAGGACGAGCAGGTGGACGCGGGGGAGTCGAACGACCGCGCGCACTGCGGCGCTGATTGCCTGCTCGCCGACGAGCGGAATCGTGTCGACCGAGATCCGCTCGCCTCGTATGTTGTGGCGATCGGCCTCCGCGACGGCGCCGAGCGCAACCTGACCAACCTGGGCGCCCCCGCCCATGATGACGATGCGCTTCCCGTAGATGGCAGCCGATGAAGAGATCACCTCGATGTCGCTGGCGACCGTTAGTGCGCAGAGGTCTTTCAGTAGAGACTCAGCGCCACCGTCAAGTGTGAACTCCACTGAGAGTTGACGTACTGCTTCGGAGTGGGAGACCACTTCGAGTGAGGTGACATTCGCGCCATGTTCGGCGAGAACCGTCGATACCGCGTGGAGTGAGCCGGGTTCGTCGGTGAGTTTGAGAACGAGAGCGTGCTCAGCCATAGACTGATTTTACTCACGGTTGCTGTCAACGGACAGTCGTTTCCGCAACCGCCCAGTCATAGTGGGCGGTTGCTCGCTCGATGACTGCGGGGAGGTCAACAGCTAGGAGATACCGCTGTTCGATGAGGGCTAGCGCGGCTATTGTAATCCGGCCGAGATAATCGTTCTTATCCCGATAGCGTTCCGCAATTGACAGGCGGGCATCGGCGTTCTCTTCACGCTCGGCTCGCGTCAGTGCAAAGGGGAAATATGACCCGATCTCGCTCGATAACCGATCCGGCGCGCCGATACTGGGATGGCGATAATTCCAGCCGGTCTGCGTGGCCAAAGGGACCACGATTTCCGGTAACCGAATACCGGCACGGTCGTTCCCGTTCTTGTCAACGGCGGGCACGAGCTGGACGAACGGGTCACCAATGAGTGGCGGCTCATTCGACACAATGCCTACAGACCAATCGGGGCCGAAATCGAGACGAAGTGCCGTTAGCGGTGCCTGTGGCAGGCCAACGCCCGTTCCATGTGGCCAGCCGGTCTCGGCGGGCGGCGTCAGCGTCCCGTCCGCCAGGCGTGGATGTCGGTTAGGCGGCGGCTCGTGACCGTCGACAACCCAGGCATCAAGCGCATCGAACAGCGCTCGGACCACCGGTGCGTAGACCAGGGGATTCATCGAGGCCTGGCCCAAGAATGCTGCCGACGGATTCGGCGCCGGGGGAAAACGACCGATGATATGCGGTGCCGACGCGATCATGTAGATACGACTTGTGTCGGGCGGTGCAACGTCCCGCACGCCAGTCGGGTCGGTATGGATCAGCGAGCCAGCCCGGTTGAAGTACTCCGAGTTGGTCAGTAGGTGAAACACCTTCGGGACCGTGCCGCTGCTTTCGGCCCGTCGCAACAACCCGTCGGTCGTGCCGGTCACCGGGTCGGTCAACGTTGCGTCGGCGAACGGAAACATGTCCACTGGAAAGAGAAAGTTGAAATGCTGCAGTGCGTCGCGTGAAGCTTGGCCGAAGCGGTGGTTGAACGACCCACGGCCGGCGCCACCGACCTGATCGAAGACGCCGTCGAAGACCTGCCGACCTGTTTCATCCTCGTTGAATCCTTGATAGAGGAAGTGGCGGAGAAACCGCCCGGTTTGTGACACTCCCCACCCGAGCGCGTAGTCAATGCCGGGCAACGGGTTGTCTGCACTCTCCTCGTACTTGAAAAAGCTAACGATATCGCGCGTGCCAGCGAGACCCGTGCCGACGACACGCGGGCCTTCACTGAGGTAGATGACGTCATAAATTCTTCCCGGTACAAACCCGCCGTCGAGCTCAACGGTGCCCGGGTCGGTGAACTGCCAGCGAGCACGTGGCACGATTTCCGGTGGATCGGTCGGCAGCGTCTTACCCATCATTACGTGCTCGTCGCTCGCAGGGTCGACAACCGAGTAGGCTCGGTGTCCCCGGTCAGCGACGAGCGCGGTCGATCCAACCGGACCCACGAAATTGCCACGGACGAAACCGGTGATTGGTTGGCCATCGTTCGTCGCAATCGGCATCGACATTCGCATCCGCCCGTCCGGCACGTCCCACTGCCAGCCCATCCAGAGGAACGCGAAGCCGCGTCGCATGAGCGCGCCGTCTCCGAAGTCTTCAGCGATTGTCGGGTCAGCAGACCTACTCGCCTTCTGGAAGGTTTGGAGAATTCGCTTGCTGCCACGGTTCCCCGCTTCGTAGAAGAGTCGACCGTTACCGCGGTTCGGGTCCACCGGCTTCAGGAGGTAGAAGTCAGCGCTGAACTTGACTTTGCCGCGCACGTTTCGCGGTGCGAGCTTCAGGTCGACAACGATGTCGTTTTTGGGCAGGTTGGGATCGAGTTCGAAATGAGCGATGCCCACGAGCTTCTCGTACGGTCCAGCGAGGCCAAACGGTCGGCCGTTGAGGATGACCTCGCGCCGCTCGATTTCGAGTCGTACTAGCCGCGCTTCGGCAGGTCTTGCGAAAGCCAGGAACACCGAGATACCGACCCAAGTGTTGACGATCAGAAATCGGGGTAGAGTCATCTCATTACCTCTTCGTTCATCGAATCCTATATCCTGCTGGCAACTTCAGGGTTGAAATTAAGCGGGTGCGCAGCCTGTCCGGCGTGGGGTGCGGCCGACCAGGTGCAGCGACCGCGAAGTGCGCACATGCCACTTATCCAGCATTTGTCGATTTGGCTGTCAGGATTAGTCGTCATGTGGGAGTGCGTTGCGTACGTGACAGCGTTTCTCGATGGAACAGGTGAGTGATGCGATTCATGCTAACTATCCCCGTCCTGGTGGTGTGGCTCGTGGTTGGGGTCGTCGCCCAGGTTGACGACGAGAAGGTGCTCCGCGCTCTCGAACGGGCGCAGGCCGATGCAGTGGTGGCGCTGGACTTCGACGTGCTGAAGCGGATCTACGCGGACGACTTCGTCTTTACCCACGGCACTGGCGAGGTGCATGATGCCACGGGATGGCTCGACGCACTGCGAGCTGGGCGTGAATACTTGTCGCGCGAGCACGAGACGATTGAGGTGGAGTTGCACGGCGACCTGGCGGTTGTCTACGGCGTGCTCCGCGTGCATGCCAATATAAACGGACTCGGCGGCCGATTCCTGGCTCGTTATGTGCGCGTCTACGAGCGACGTGAGGGTCGGTGGCAACTCGTTTCGCATCGTACCGTCGAGCAAACGGAGATCACTTGACCTCCGTAGCGGTGAGGACCAAGGTTGCCACAGTCCGGCATTGCCTCGGGGGGTCTTGACGGAGTATCGTATAAGGGCTCGCCTAGGACTTCAGCGTTCCAGTTTGATCATCTCGGGTAAGATCAGCGGACGACGTTGAGACCGGTTCGAGGGTCGTGTGCGACCTGTCGGCCGCCGAGGCGCCGTTGAATCGCTAGGGAGGTAGCTCATTTCTAACAGAGTGTTCGTCGGCAATCTGAATTACGAAACCACACAGCAAGACCTCGAGACCTTGTTCTCTGGGGTCGGACCAATCTCAGAGGTTTTCCTCCCAACCGATCGGGCGACGGGCCAGCCACGCGGCTTCGCATTTGTGGAGTTTACCGACTCCGCCACCGTCCCGCTGGCAATTGAAAAGCTAGATGCAGCGGAGTTGAAGGGACGCAGCATCCGGGTGAGCGAGGCGCGCGCGCGCGCGCCGCGCAGTCCCGATATGCCGTTCGAGTCGTCACCGTGGGGCGATGACCGGCCAAAACGCGGCGCGGGCGGAAAGCCGAAGGGCAGTCGTCGTGGCCTTCGTGGCCGGAAGCGTGGATTCTGATCCCGCGTTTTTTGACCTCTGGAGACGATTCGATGCCCACCGCACGTGCACGGCACATTCTCGTGAAGACCGAAGACGCATGTACCGCCCTGAAGATAGAGATCGAAGGCGGTGCCGATTTTGCGGCAATTGCCAAACAGCACTCTCAATGTCCATCGGGCCAGCAAGGCGGTGACCTAGGTGAGTTTAGCGCAGGGCAGATGGTGCCCGAGTTTGACAAGGTCGTCTTTAACGAGGCAGTGGGCAAAGTGCACGGCCCGATCAAGACTGAATTTGGATATCACCTAATCAAGATCACCGAGCGTACGGTGTAGCCACGGATGTCTTCAAGTGTTCCACGTCTTCCTCTCCTCGCGGTAAGCCTCTCAGAGTCTTGGTAGCTTGCAGCTGGCCGACCGGTTAGCGTCGCTCACTCACTGAACTACCGTGCTTTCTAGACACCCGGGGCCTCGGGTTATCGGCGATGGGTCTGAGACAACCCGTCATCCAAGAGTGCTTCCTTCACGGGCGAGCGAATCGGCTCATAGTCAAGAGCCCACTGTCTGCCTTTTCCGTTGGTTCCGCGTTAGAGTATAGGCTGGTCGGCAGTTCACTTTACCGCTGAAGGGAAGGTTGTCATGATTCTTTTCCGGATTTTTCTTGCATCGGTTGCCACCAGCCTTGTTCTCGGCGGTTCCTCCGTGTCGGCGCAAGCGCCGTACTATCCACCGCCAGGGGAATGGGAGCGAAAGGCACCCGAGGAAGTTGGCATGGATGCGACACTTCTGGCCGAGGCGATCGCCTTTGCTGAGGCTGGCGAGACGAGCAAGCCGATGGACTTCTCGGATCAAGAGCAAATCTTCGGCCAGCCGCTCGGACCGCTGCCGAAACGCCGGGCCCACACCAATGGGCTCGTGATCCGGCGCGGCTATATCGTCGCGGAATTCGGCGAAACCGACAAGGTCGATCCAACTTACAGTGCGGCTAAGAGTTATCTCTCAACGATTGCCGGGCTGGCGTACGACCGAGGTCTGTTTACTGATGTACATCATCCGGTCGGACAGTACGTGAAGGACGGTGGTTATGACTCGCCGCACAACGCCCAGGTGACTTGGCATCACCATCTGCAGCAGACCACCGAGTGGGAAGGCACGCTGTGGGATCGTCGCAGCGACTTCATCGGCAGTGTGGAGTTTGGTAGCGCCGAGCGGAGGCCGCGTGAGCTGCAGGCACCGGGCACTTACTACGAGTACAACGACGTGCGGATCAATAGACTCGCGCTGGCGTTACTGCGCCTGTTCGAGAAGCCGCTACCGCTTGTGCTGCGCGACGAAATCATGGACCCGATCGGCGCATCTAGCACTTGGTCGTACCATGGGTACTCCAACTCCGACGTCGTCATCAACCACCAAGTGATCAAATCGGTCACCGGTGGTACGCGCTGGGGCGGAGGTCTCTGGATCAATTCCTTTGACCATGCCCGGTTTGGCTTGCTGTTCCTGCGCAACGGAAAGTGGAAGAACCAGCAGCTCCTCTCAGAGGAATGGATCGAGACGGCGCTCACCCGCGGCGACGTCGGGCCCGACTATGGCTACCTGTGGTGGTTGAACACGGAGGGCCGCGCCTGGCCCGACGCACCCCGCACCGCGTACCGCGCGAGCGGCCACGGATCAAACACGGTCTGGGTCGACCCGGAGCACGACCTGGTAGTCGTTTGGCGCTGGCACCAGGGACGCGCCAGTAACGAGTTCTACAAGCGGATCATCGCGTCGATTGGTTTGGAGACGACTGACCAGGCCCTAGCGGCCGTTCGTCCGTGACGTAGCCGTCATGAAACCCGTTGAATCGACGGAGGCTGGTCAGACCGGTCCGGTCGTGCCGGCTTGGCAGACGCTACCGGAGATCACGGCCAAGGCCGTGGTGCTCGGCGTTGTGTTGTCGATCGTCTTAGCTGCGGCCAATGCCTACCTCGGCCTATTCGCCGGTATGACCGTCTCGGCGTCGATCCCAGCCGCCGTCATCTCGATGGCCGTGCTGCGGCTGTTTGCGCGGTCGAACATCCTTGAGAACAACATCGTGCAAACGGCAGCGTCGGCCGGTGAGAGCTTGGCGGCCGGAGTCGTCTTTACGATTCCGGCGCTCATCATCCTAGAGACATGGACGGCCTTTCGGTACTGGGAGGTGACGATCATTGCGGCCTTCGGTGGTTTGTTGGGCGTGTTGTTCACCATTCCGCTCCGCCGAGCGTTCATCGTCGAACAACCACTGAGATATCCGGAGGGTGTCGCCACCGCTGAGGTACTGAAGGTGGCCGACGCAGGCGGCGGCGGTGTGGGATACCTGGCGACGGCGGGCGGCCTTGGCGCGCTGTTCAAACTCGGCGGCCTTGGCCTGAAACTCTGGCACGAGGTGATCGAATACGCGCGGCTCGCTGGCGGGTCGATTGCCTACATCGGGACCAACCTGTCGCCGGCACTCGTCGGCGTGGGCTATATCGTGGGTCTCAACATCGCGGTCCTCATTTTCATCGGTGGGGCACTGAACTGGTGGGTTGCGATTCCGGTGTTGGTGGCCACCGGCGCGGCACCGGACGGCGACCCCGTGGCGATCGCGGGAACACTCTGGAGTACCCAGACCCGCTATCTTGGAGTTGGGGCGATGGTCGTCGGCGGCCTCTGGATGCTCGTTCGCCTGCGGGGCAGTTTGGTCTCTGGCGTCCGCTCTGGCATCGAGGCCTATCACCGGATGCGCACTGGAGGAGGTGCCGAGGTGCCCCGCACCGAGACCGATACGCCGATGCCTTGGGTCGGCTGGGCGCTGGTGGCGTCGGTCGTGCCGCTGTTTCTCATTTTCAACTTCTTCACCGGCATCGTCTGGGTGTCGGCCGTGATGGCCATCGTCATGCTGGTGGCGGGGTTTCTGTTCTCAGCCGTGGCCGGCTACATGTCCGGGCTGGTCGGGTCGTCGAATAATCCAATTTCTGGCGTCACCATTGCAACGTTGCTCGTCTCATCGCTTTTGCTAGTCGCCATGATCGGCGCGGATTCGCCGATTGGGCCGGCCGCCGCGCTCTTCATTGCCGCCGTGGTCGCATGCGCCGGCGCAATCGCCGGCGACAACATGCAGGATCTCAAGGCCGGCTATCTCGTTGGTGCCACACCATACAAACAGCAGATCATGCAGGCCATCGGTGTGATCGCGGCGGCCACCGTGATGGCACCGATCCTAACGCTGCTCTTGCGTGCCTACGGCATCGGCGGCCCGACGGTCGAGCAGCCCAATCCGCTGGCGGCGCCGCAGGCGACGCTAATGGCGTCGGTGGCGCGCGGTGTGTTCGGCGGCGAACTCCCGTGGACGATGGTGTTTATTGGCATGGCGATCGCAGTTATCGTCATCGTGATCGACCTGATGCTTGAACGGCGCGCTGCGTCCTTCCGGGTGCCGGTGCTGGCGGTATCAGTGGGGATCTACTTGCCGTTCGAACTTGAGGTGCCCATTTTCGTTGGCGGCCTAATCGCTTGGGCGGCCGAACGAACGCGCCGTCGGCGCGGCGCGGCGCCGGGGGAGCGCTATGGACTGCTCTTCGCGGCGGGCCTCATTACGGGCGAGGCGCTCGTAGGGATTCTAATGGCGATCCCGATCGTTGTGACGAGCAACCCTGAGGTCTTGGCTGTCGGCCTGGCGCCGCAGACCTGGCTCGGCTTCTTGCTGCTTGTCAGCATTGCGGTAGGGCTGTATCGCAGTGCGACGAGTGGCGCCGTAAGTGACTAAAGCGCCGGCTTACGTAAGGGTTCCCTGAAGTTCACGGTGTTACGCGCGGTTCATGCACGCGCTGCGTTACGGAAGGGGTAGTACATGACCAAGACAGTGGCAGAAATTGCGAAGAGCCTCGGTGCTGAACTTGTGGGCGACGCGTCTCACCTCATCACCGGCGTGGCGTCGCTGACGCAAGCGGGCTCCGATCAGATCGCGTTTGTCGATGCACCTGAACGGGTCGAAGCGGCGCTCGCATCAGCGGCCGGCTGTTTGATCGTCCCGCCCGGCGTGAAATCGGGTTCCAAGACGCTCATTCACTCCAAGAACCCGAAGCTGGCCTTCGCTCGAGCGATCCAATTCTTCCACGTTGCCAAACCGATCGTCCCAGGGGTGCATCCGTCAGCAGTCGTTGGTACTGGCGTGAACCTCGGCGAGGGTGTCCGCATTGGGCCTTTTGCGGTGATCGAAGCTGGTGTTCGAATTGGCGCTCAAACTGATGTCGGTCCAGGTGTTTACGTCGGTGAGCGGTGTGTGCTCGGCGCTGCCTGTGTGCTCCACCCGCACGTCGTGCTATACGCCAACGTCACGCTTGGCGATCGGGTCACCGTCCATGCGGGTGCGGTGTTGGGAAGTGACGGCTTCGGCTATGTTGTCGACGAGGGTGTCCACCACAAGTTTCCACAAATCGGGCGGCTGGATATCGCCAACGATGTCGAAATTGGTGCGAACACGACGATTGACCGGGGCGCACTCGACGCAACCATGATTCAGGAAGGTGTGAAAGTCGACAACCTCGTACAGATCGGCCATAACGTGACCATTGGCGAGCACTGTATCCTATCGGCGCAGGTTGGTGTAGCCGGCAGCGCCCGTATCGAACGCGAGGTGCTCTTGGCCGGTCAGGTCGGTGTTGCGGATCACGTTACGATCGGACGAGGTGCTAGGGTCGGCGCACAAGCCGGTGTGTTTGCCGGCAAGAAAATTCGTCCGAAGCAGGTCGTTGGAGGGACGCCGGCGCGACCGCTCAGTGACTGGAAGACCCAACATGCCACAGCCAGTCGATTGCCGAAGTGGAAGGCCGAGTTGGATGCGCTGCGGATACGGATTGCCGAGTTGGAGGCACAGGCCGACCAAGGGTCCTCGCCCCAACTATAATTGGTCCTTCCGTTCGCTTTATTGATTCTGAATGGAGGTTTGGGTATGTCCAGTGAAAAACCAACGTATAAAGATGCCGACCTGATGCTGCGCGTGTATGAGCTCCGACGCGAAACCGTCACACGGGCGGCGCGCGACAAGATTAACTTCGGGTTTTGGCCGAAGAGCTATGACGATGTAAAGGCACTCAGTGCTTTCGATCATCCAATGAACGCCGCGTGGCGTCAGGTCACCTCATATTGGGAGATGGTCTACGGCATGGCCCATCAGGGCATCGTGCATGTCGACTACTGGATTGAGAACAACGGCGAAGGGTTGTTCCTATTTGCCAAAGTGGCGCCCTACCTGACCGAGATACGGGCCGACGGTTCACCGATATCGTTCCAGCACCTTGAATGGGCGGCCACCGAGACCGACAAGGGAAAGCAGTACTTCGAGATGCTTCAAGGTATCGTGAAGAAGCGGCTCGCCTCCGAATAGTCCTTGGGGTTGGAGCCGCGACCGTTGATCCGTGTGCGCTAGAAGACCAGAACCTTGAGGTCGTCCGTGAGGTCGCGATTCTTCCAGAAGTATCTACTGCCCGGGTGCATCTTTCAGTCGCTCATCATCGCTGGTGGGTACGGCACGGGCCGTGAGCTGGTGGAGTTCTTTCTCAGCCTTGGTCCCCTCACCGGATTGCTCGCGATGGGGCTGGCGACACTGATCTGGAGTGCAGTCGCGGCTTCGAGTTTCGAACTGGCTCGGCTGACCCGGAGCTACGACTACCGGACGTTTTTCATTCGCCTGTTCGCGCCCTTCCACCGCTTGTGGTTCGTTTTCGAGGTCCTCTATATTCTCCAAGCGTTTCTGGTGCTTGCCGTGGTCGCTGCGGCGGCGGGCGCGATTTTGCTCGAGACGTTCGGTGTGCCGCCGCTCGTCGGTGTCGTCGGAATGATGGCTGCGATTGGCTTCCTCACACTTCGTGGGACACCGGCGATCGAACGGTTTCTAGCGAGTTGGTCGTTCGTGCTGTACGCGGTCTACGGCGCGTTTTTCATCTTGTGCTGGACTCATTTTGGCGATGAGATAGCGACGGGGCTGAGCGGGTCGGTGGTCGAGGTGAGTTTAGTCTTTAAAAACGGCGTGGGATACGCCGGCTACAACCTGGCAATGATTCCCGCCATCCTGTTCTGCATGCGGCATTCGGAGACGCGCACCGAGGCCCTCGGTGCTGGCGTACTGACGGGACCGATCGCGATGCTGCCGGGTTTGTTGTTCTACATTGCGATGGTCGGCCAGTATCCGGAGATCGTGGGCGAAGAGGTGCCGGCGAACGTCCTGCTTGAGCTGATCGGCTCGCGCGGCTTCCAAGTTACATTCCAAGTCGTGCTCTTTGGCACGCTGGTCGAAACAGGCGCCGGACTGGTGCATGCGGTCAATGAGCGGCTGGCGGCGACCTACGCCGAACACGATCGCGAGATGCCGGACCGCCTGCGTCCAGTGATCGCGATCGGGATGCTGTCTATCGGCGCCGTATCGGCTCAGGTCGGGCTGATGGATCTGATCGCACGCGGTTACGGCACGATCACGTGGGGCTTCGTTGTTATCTTCGTGATTCCGGTCTTGACGCTCGGGGTCTGGAGAATTCTAAAGTCAGCTCGTGCTCTGCCTTTTGGGCCTTAGTCTCTGGTTTTTCCCTGGGTTCCGCCACGCTGCTTCGTGGCCTGCGATTGATAGCCAGGCCGGAGTTCCTCGATCGCAGCGCACGCTACGTCGAGTGGGCGGTCGGCGTGCGCTTGCGCCGCCACGCGGCGGCAGGCTGCGGCGACGTTCGGGCTCGTCGTCAGGTGCGCCAGCGCCGCCGCGATAGCGGGCGCGCGATAGGCGCTGGGTCGGAGCGAGCGAGCCACCCCGAGTTGACGCAGCCGTTCGGCGTTATCGGGTTGGTCGTAGGCCATCGGTTTGACGAGCTGGGGCACGCCCGCGGCGAGCCCCTGCGCTAGGGTACCGATGCCGCCATGGTGGACCAGCGCGCTGCAATGGGGCAGCAGTCGGCTAAGCGGCACGTAGTCAGCGTGGATCACGGATGTCGGCAGCGACGTGGGCACCTGTTCAGTGAACGGCGTAAGCAGGATCCCTCGGTAGCCGAGCCGGTTACAGGCCATCACCGACGCTTCGAAGAACCGGCTGCCGTGACGCATCGCTGACCCCGGTGTGAAGACAACCGGCGGGGGTCCGGTACTCAGAAAGGTTTCGACTGCCTCCGGAACGTCTCGCAATGCACTCTCGTCGTAACGCGGAAACCCGGCGCAGACGAGCTGTGCGGGCCAATCCGGCTGCGGTCGGGCGAACCACTCGGGAAAGAATCCGATGATCAATTCTGGGGAGTTCCACCAGACGTCGTAGAACTTTGAGGTCGATTCAAGGCCGAGCGAGCGGCGGAATCGGTTCATACTGGGTCCCACCACGCGGTCGATCGCAAGATTCACCAACCCGAACAGCGCACGTTTCATCGGACGGGGCCATGTGTTGATGCCCGTGAGCCACGGGTGCAACACCGGTGACTCAAATTCACTGCGGAAGGAGACCGGCTGCAGCTGTACGGTGGCGAGTGGAAAGCCGTGCGCTTCGTGAGCCACGCGCGCGCCGAATGCCAGCGCTCCGGCTACCACCACGCTCTCGTGTGCGTGGGCATGGGCGCAGACGAGGCGATACAACTCGGGCGTCGCGTCGACAATCTTCCTGGCGATGATCTCGATGCCCTTGCGAGGATTCCAAATATCGGGATTGCTCGTGATGGTCTCGAATTCCTCGGCGGTGCCAGACCGCACGAATTCGAATCCCATCTGGCGGACCAGTGGCTCGAAGTAACTGTTGACGACCACTGTCACTGAGTGTCCGCGCGTTGCGAGCGCCGCTCCGAGTCCCATGAAGGGATGGATGTCTCCGGCACTGCCTACCGGAATGAGCAGAACGTGCATTCTTGGGAGGTTTCGGATTCGTCAGGTGTAGTAGGTGACCACCTGCTCCGCCGCGTGTACATAACGGCCGCCGAAGAGGTTCACGTGTACCAGGAGCGGGTAGAGTTGGTAGAGTGGCACCCGCTCGGACGCCCCGGCGGCAAGTGGGAATACCTCGTCGTATGCGTGCGCGAACTGCTCGCTCAGAGTTCCGAACAGTTTCAACATAGCCAAATCGATTTCACGATGACCGCCATAGGCGGCGGGGTCGAGGATGCAAGGGCTCCCGTTGATATCCACGTGCAGGTTTCCGCTCCAGAGGTCCCCGTGCAGCCGGGCGGGAGGCTCTTCCGGGCCGACAAGGTCGGGGAGTCGACTTAGGAGCGACCCGAAAGTCTGTGTCCACGCCGTCGGAGCGGCCTGACGGTCGACGGCCAGGCGGACTTGTGGCTCGATTCGTCGCATGGCGTAGAACTCCGCCCAGGTCAGGCACGCGGCGTTGGTCTGCGCCAACGTCCCGATGAAGTTGTCATGAGCCAGACCGTAAGTGTCTGCTCCGCTTGCGTGTAGTGCGGCCAGCCTGCGTCCGAGCTGTTCGTCGAAATTTGTGGCGGGCGAGGCCGACGCGATGAACTCGAGTGCTAGGAATGGCGGCGACGTCTCCGAGCTGTCGCTTACGGCTAGCACCTTCGGCACCCGAATCGCTTTGGCGTCACTCAACCAGGCCAGGCCGAGCGCTTCAGTCGGAAACATACGTCGGTCGGCTCGAGCGTTCGTCTTGACGAATACCTCGCGTCGATCATCGAGCTGGACAGCGAAAGCCTCGTTGATGCTGCCACCGGGCAGCTGCCGTGTCGATGTGATGTTGGCGCCGAGCGCTAGTGCCACCGCCCGTTGGGCATCGACTCGCATGTTGGTCAGTTGAACTGATACTCCGCGCGGATCGTCTGGAGCAATCCTTGGCAGGCTACTTGACACATGTCGAACACGTTGTCGAATCCGTGTGGTCCGCCGTAATAGGGGTCGGGCACCTCCGCGTCGGCTGGCGCGGTAAGGTCGAACACACGCAGAAGATGGACCTTCGCGCGCGCCTCGCCATCGGGTGCGAGATTGAGCAGGTCCTGCCGATTTTCAGCGTCCATGGCGATCACGTAGTCGAAGCTTGAAAAATCTTCGGCGGTGAATTGGCGTGCGCGACTGTTGAGCCCGATGCCCCTTGCCTCCGAGGCTTCCTTGGCACGCCGGTCCGGGGGGGCGCCCACGTGGTAGGCGCCAAGCCCGGCGCTGTCGACGTCGATTTGTTCGTGCAAATGAGCGTCACGAATTAGCGATTGCATGATGCCTTCGGCCGTCGGTGACCGGCAGATATTACCGAGGCAGACAAAGCAAACCCTGACCATCTCACGTTTCAGAATACTGGATCTTTCACTGCGATATAATCCTGGTCTTTCCCTCAGACCCTGGAACTCACCGGCATTGCAGTAGCGACAAGCCGTCTGCAAGCTTCGCGAGATCGAGGAGATGGATGGAGCGGCCGCAGACCGGTCGTTGAGGCGCGTGCTGCCGTCGATGTATTTGGCCTGCACCTCAGACACGCAGAGTCGGTGAGCGAACAAACGAAGAAAAGGTGGTAGCGCATGAGAGAGATCTCCAGACGTGCAGCGATTGGAACAGTCGGGGCGGCGTTGGGGGCGACGGCGCTCGGTTCGTCGGTTGGCTTGGCCCAGGGCCGGGTTGTGCGCAATGGCCGGTTGAAGCAGTCAGTCTCGCGGTGGCCCTACCGCGACATTCCATTGCGCACGTTCTGCGAAGCCGTTGCGGAAATGGGCCTGCCGGCGATCGACCTTCTGGAAGAGGACGAATGGGACATCGTTGCTGAGTACGGCCTCGTTTGCTCGATGGGTTACGGTGGCGGCGGTACGATCGAAAACGGCCTGAACGTGCGCGCGAATCACGACGAGCTTGTCGCGAATCTTCAGCAAGCAATGCCGCGCGCGGTTGAGCGTAACGTGCCGAACCTCATCACGTTCTTCGGCAACCGGCGCGGTATGGGTGATCCCGAGGCCATCCGCAACTGCGTGGACGGTCTGCGGCGACTAGGGCCGGCGGCTGAGGAGCATGGCGTTACGATTTGCGTCGAATTGCTCAACAGTAAGATTGACCATCCTGACTATCAGGGGGACCGTACGCCGTTCGGCGCCGAGATTATTCGCCGTGTCGATTCCCCACGTGTCAAGCTACTGAACGATATTTATCATATGCAGATCATGGAAGGTGACATCATCCGGACGATCCGCGACTATGCTGAGGACATTGCGCACTACCACACAGGCGGTGTGCCGGGGCGGAACGAGCTAGATGAGAACCAGGAGCTCCAGTGGCCGGCGATCTGCCGGGCGATCGTTGAGACGGGCTTTACGGGCTATGTTGCGCATGAGTTCGTGCCGACGCGTGACCCGCTGACGTCGCTACGTGAGGCCGTGGCGCTCTGCGACGTGTGAGACGAGTGGCCGCGTCACAGACAGACGATGCTCGCTGTTGACTCCCGACTTGCCACGACCGTCCTGCAGGACTTAATCCGTATCCCGTCCGTCAATCCCGATCTTGTGTCCGGCGCTGAGGGGGAAACCCAAATCGCCGGCTACATCGCGGACAAACTGCGCGGATGGGGGCTGGCTGTTCAGGTGCAGGAGACTGCCGAACGCCGACCGAACGTCATCGCAACACTAAAGGGTTCGGGCGGTGGCCGGACGCTTCTTTTCAACGGCCATATGGACACCGTAGGTGTCGAGGGGATGGCGGAACCGTATTCCGGGAAGGTGCGTGACGGCCGTGTGTACGGCCGCGGCGCAATTGACATGAAGGGATCGCTCGCCGCCACGATGGCAGCCACGAAAGGTCTCATCGACGGAGGGCCGACCCTTCGCGGCAACGTTATCTTCACTTATGTAACCGACGAGGAATACGCGAGCGTCGGCACGACTGCGATAGCTGACGACATCCGCCAAGGTCGGTTGCCACGTCCCGACGGGGCAGTGAACACCGAGGCAACCGGCCTTCGGGTCGGCGTTGGTCACAAGGGGTTCGTTTGGCTCGAGGTTGTGACGGAAGGGAAGGCCGCTCACGGTTCCCGGCCAGACCTCGGCGTGGACGCGATTACGCATATGGGGAAGGTGCTTGTTGAGCTCGGCCGACTGCAGGAGCGGCTCACCACTGGCGATCGGCACCCGCTTCTCGGCGTTGGGTCGGTGCATGCGTCGCTGGTTGACGGCGGCCGCGAGATGTCGTCTTACCCTGATCACTGCACATTGAAGCTCGAGCGCCGGACCGTACCCCCGGAGACGGCCGACGGCGTTGCCGATGAGCTTAAGCAGATTGTTTTCCGACTCTCAACCGAAGACCCAACGTTCCGTGCCAGGTCTAGGGTGACGTTGGTTCGCAATCCGTGGCAGGCCGATCCCCGGTCAGAAATCGTTCGAACGACGGCTGCGGCCATTGAGGCGGTCACAGGTGAACCAGCCGAGACGATGACGACAACAGGTTGGCTCGATTCGGCGTTGTTGGGTGAAGCTGGCATTCCCACCGTGATCTGCGGACCGTGCGGCGAGGGACTACATGCCGCAGTCGAATCGATCGATGTAGCTTCGCTCGGGACGTGCGCCGAGGTCTACGCGGAAATAATCCAACAGTTCTGTTCCTAGGATGTCATGCCACTGCTGGTCATGCTGCACCACCGACGGTTGGCGGCAGGGCGCACTTCTGCATTAGCCGCTATAGACGTCGCTGAGGCTCACTCGCCGACGGTTGCGAAACATTCAATTTCGAGGGCCGCGCCCAGTGCAAGTCCAGTCGAACCGAACGCGCTACGGGCCGGGAGGTGGTCCGGGAAGAACGTGACGTAAACCTCGTTCATTGCTGGCCATTGGCTCATATCGGCCATGAAGACACTGCACTTAACCACGTGGTTCATGGACGACCCAGCGCGTTCGAGGACGCCACGAATGTTCTCGAGCGTCTGCCGTGTTTCTGCTTGGACGCCGCCCTGCGCGAGGCCGCCACCTGGCACGTTGCCGAGCTGCCCAGAAAGGTAGAGCATGTCGTCCACCCTCACGTAGGACGAGAAGGGGAGCCCGTCTTCGGCGGACGCGTATTCGACATCGGGACCCGACCGCTGGGCGCGGGTCGTGAACGAGCCAAGCGCGAACGAAACCACCGTGGCAACGACGATGAAGGTACGGATGGGCAAAGTCATGGTCGAGAACACTCCTTAGGCAAGGGTGAACGGTTGCAGGCCACCCGCGGCCGCACAAGGGCTATCAAACGCCATTAGACACTCGAGATCAAGCGACTGCTCGCAATCCTGGCCAGCCTCGGTGAGACACCTGTCGTCGCAGAAAGCCAGTGTGTGGGCGGGCCGGGGGCGTCCCAGGTTCGCTGGGCCTGATAGAATGCGAAGAGGTTTCGTCTCGCCTGTGGGTTCACCTCCTCGACCGACGAATTCGCTGTTATGAAAATCATTCAGCACGCAGTTCGCTATCCCGTCACAACGGCAGTCGGCGTAATTTTACTCGTACTGTTCGGCATGATCGCGCTCTTCGGCTTGCCGGTGCAGCTCACGCCAGACATCACAAAGCCAGAAGTTTCGGTGATGACGGTCTGGCCGGGTGCGAGTCCAGAGGAAGTGGAACGGGAGATCATTGACGAGCAGGAAGAGCAACTGAAGACGCTCGAAGGGCTGGAGAAAATGTTCAGCTCAAGTGCCGACAGTGTAGGCACGCTGACGCTGCGGTTCCACGTTGGTGTCGACATTGACGCAGCGCTGCTGCGGGTCTCGAATCGTCTTGAACAGGTACCGAGCTATCCGGACGACGTCGACAAGCCCATCATTTCGTCGGAGGGATTTCGGCCGGTCGCCGTAGCCTATTTCTCTCTCGAGCCATTACCCGAGAACGGCTTTGAGGGTGACATCTCAACGCTCTGGGACCTAGCCGACGACTTCATCAAGCCGGAGTTCGAGCGGATTCCAGGCGTGGCATCGTCACAGATCTTCGGCGGACGCGAGCGCGAGTTGCAGGTGATCGTTGACCCGGCCAAACTCGCCGCGCGACAGATCACGTTTAACGAGCTGGCTGCCGCGCTCGACCGTGAGAACCGGAACTACAGTGGGGGCGATTTCTATGAGGGCAAACGCCGCTACATTGTCCGTACGGTCGGTGAGTACCAGTCAGCCGAGGACGTCAATAACATCGTCGTGGCGATGCGGGACAGTGTGCCGGTCTACCTCCGAGATGTCGGCAAGGCGGTGCTCGGCCATCGCAAGGCATCTGACCGCGTGTTCGGGACGACCGGTCAGGTTTTAATTCTCCCCGTCATTAAACAGGCGGGCGCTAACGTTCTGGAGATCATGGATGAGCTGCAGCTCGCCGTCGAGCGACTGAACACAGAGCGGCTCACCCCGCTCGGCCTTCAACTCACTCAGAACTACGATGAGACCGTCTACCTACGTAGCGCGATCAGCGTGGTGCAGAGCAGCCTGTTCATCGGTGCGTTGTTGGCGATTATCGTGCTCTTGCTCTTCCTTCGGAGCGCGACGAGCACCCTTGTCATCGCGGTAGCGATTCCGACCAGCCTAATCGGGACGTTCCTCATGATGTCGTGGTTGGGACGGACGTTGAACGTCATTAGCCTTGCCGGCTTGGCCTTCGCTGTCGGCATGGCGGTCGATAACTCTATCGTCGTGCTTGAGAATATCTACCGCCACCGGCAGATGGGAAAGCCTCGGAGTGTTGCGGCGGTCGACGGTGCCAAAGAGGTCTGGGGCGCGGTCCTCGCGAGCACCTTGACGACGGTTGCCGTTTTTGTGCCAATCGCGTTCATCGAAGAGGAAGCAGGTCAACTGTTCGGCGACATCGCCATCGCCATCAGTTGCACCGTTGGGCTCAGTTTGATCGTTGCCATCACCTTGATTCCGAGTTTATCCGCAAGGATTCTCCGCGTTGTGCAGCCCAACGATACGCGGAGAGGTGTCCGGAACCTGTGGAGGGCTACCCACGTGGCGAGCGCCTTCAGTAACACCGTATCAGCCGGGGTGGGCTGGGTCATCGGCTCGACCGTGCGGCGTGTGGTGATCGTCGTTGTCCTGTTTGGGTCTTCAATCGGTTTGAGCGCGTGGCTTATGCCGCCCACGGAGTATCTTCCAGTTGGCAATCAGAACTTCCTGTTTGGGATTTTGTTGCCACCACCGGGCTACAACGTCGACGAGATGACCGACATCTTCTACTTGTATGAGGAGGAATTGCGTCCGCTGTGGGAGAGCGAGTCCGGTTCACCGGAAGCGTTACAGCAGCCTGGTGGTGGCATTGAGGAGTTTTTCTTCGCTGCGGTGCCGGCGATGGGGTTCATGGGTGTGTCGGCGAGGGACCCGATGCGTGTCCGTGAGCTTGTGCCGCCGTTCTTCGCGCTGAATGCCAAGGTGCCAGGTGCGATCATTGTGGCGCAGCAATTCAGCATCTTTATGTCGGGCCAGGGTGAAGGGCGGAACATTGACGTCGAATTGACCGGTCCGGACCTGGAGCGGTTGATCGGTCTCGGCGCGCGGGTCTTCGGACAGGTGATGGAGAAGCTACCTGGTGCGCAGGCGCAGCCAATCCCCGGCCTGGACCTGGGGAACCCCGAGGTTCGGGTGGTAACTGATCGCCGCCGGGCTGCCGAGGCGGGACTGTCGAACCGCGAACTCGGTTTTGTTGTGAGCACGCTCGTGGACGGCACGAAGGTGAGTGACTACCGGGTCGAAGGGAAAGAGATCGATCTCCGCCTAATGGCTGAGCAGAGTTCCACGCATCGAACTCACCTGCTGGAGCAAATGCCGATCGCGACCCCCGAAGGACGGGTTGTGACTCTCGGTTCGGTCGCTAACGTGTCACAGACCAGCGGCCCGGTGTCCATCGATCATCGGAATCGCGAGCGAGCAATCACTATTCAGATTACGCCCGAAGAGGAGATGCCGCTCGAAGTGGCGATGGAGATCATCCAGAATGACATTATTGGGCCGCTCCGGGAATCTGGGCAGATGAACCATTTGGAGCGTGCAACCCTGAGCGGAAGTGCCGACAAGCTTACGCAGACGTTCAATGTGATGCAGTTCAACTTTGTGCTGGCGATCGTGATCACGTATCTCTTGATGGCAGCGTTGTTCGAGAGCTTTCTGTATCCGTTCGTCATTATGTTCAGTGTGCCACTTGCGGCGCTCGGGGGATTTCTTGGCTTGGCGGTATTCAACGCGTTCGTGACCTATCAGGCCCTGGACGTGTTGACCATGCTCGGGTTCATCGTGCTCGTGGGCATTACGGTGAATAATGCGATCCTCCTCGTCCATCAATCGCTGAATCACATGCGGGAGGAAGGGATGAAGGCCCAGGAGGCGATCCGCGAGTCGGTGCGTAACCGTATTCGTCCGATTTTCATGACGGTAACCACGACGGTGTTTGCCATGATGCCACTGGTGCTGTTTCCGGGCGCGGGGTCAGAGCTCTATCGCGGGTTGGGGAGCGTGGTCGTTGGTGGGCTGATTGTCTCGACCGTTTTCACCTTGTTCCTTGTGCCAGCGCTTTTGAGCTTGGCACTCGATTTTCGTGCGGCGATCGGACGCTGGCTGCGTCCGGTGTGACATACGCCGGGACACTGAGCCGGTAAGGGGGACCGATGGCCGTCGTCCTAACCGTTCTAGGCTGCGGCGACGCTTTCGGGAGCGGCGGTCGTTTTCAGACCTGCTTCGCGATTGAAGCTGGAGATACCCGAGTCTTGCTCGATTGCGGCGCGTCGTCACTAGTTGCGATGCGGCAGGCAGGTCTTGAGCCCCGCGCGGTCGACGCCATCATTCTGACCCATCTTCACGGAGACCATTTCGGCGGCCTGCCGTTCTTTATTCTTGATGCGCAGTTCGTGTCGGAGCGCACGGCGCCGTTGACCATCGCTGGACCGCCAGGAACCGAGTCGCGTGTCCTGCAGGCAATGGAGACCTTCTTTCCAGGGTCGTCTCGCTCGCCGCGGACGTTCGAGACTCGCTATGTCGAGATGCCAGCGATGCGACCGACGATGGTCGGGGTGGTCCAAGTGACGCCCGCCGAGGTGCGACATGGGAACGGGATGCCGGCCTACGCCCTGCGGCTTGAGCTCGAAGGCCGAACGATCAGCTATTCGGGCGACACCGAATGGACCGACACGCTACTTCCGATCGCGCGCGACGCCGACCTCTTCATCTGCGAGGCGTCGGTCTTCGATAAGCGCGTCAAGGGGCACATCGCCTACACGACGCTTCTCGCGCGCCGCGAGGCGCTTGGGTGCCGGCGACTGCTCTTGACCCACATGGGACCCGACGTGCTTGCACGGCTCGAGGAGCTCGAGATCGATGCGGCAACCGACGGCCAAGTCATCACGCTATAGAATGATGCCATGACCCCACCGGCCAAGGGGCCCGCCGGCACGTCGGACCTCCCCGAAGAGGATACGGGCTCCGCATCGCCGCTCGATTTCATTCGCGCGATTGTTGCCGCCGATCTCGCTGCAAAGAAATACAAGGGCCGCGTCGCGACGCGCTTTCCACCGGAGCCCAACGGCTACTTGCATATTGGCCACGCCAAATCGATCTGTCTGAACTTCGGGGTGGCGGCGGAACATGGTGGCACTTGCAACATGAGGTTCGACGACACGAATCCTGCCGCGGAGGACATCGAATACGTTGATGCCATTCAGGCCGATATCCGGTGGCTCGGCTTCGATTGGGGTGATCGGCTTCGCTACGCCTCGGACTATTTTGAGCGGTTGTATGGCTATGCCATGCGCCTCATCGAGCGGGGGACGGCGTATGTCGATGACCTGACTGCCGAGCAGATTCGCGCATACCGTGGCACGCTGACCACGCCTGGCCGGGAGAGCCCGCATCGCGATCGGTCAGTTGAGGAGAACCTGGACCTGTTCACGCGGATGCGCGCCGGTGAGTTTCCTGACGAGTCGAAGGTGCTGCGTGCCAAGATTGATATGGCGTCCGGAAATATAAACATGCGCGATCCGGTCTTGTATCGGATCCGGCGCGCCACCCATCATCGGACTGGTGACCGATGGTGCATCTATCCGATGTACGATTTCACTCACGCACTGTCGGATTCTATTGAAGACATCACACATTCGCTGTGCACACTGGAGTTTGAGGATCACCGACCACTCTACGACTGGGTACTCGATGAGTTGGCGGTAGCGTGTCATCCGCAGCAGATTGAATTTGCCCGGTTGAATCTTTCCTACACAGTCCTCAGTAAGCGGAAGCTGTTGACGCTGGTCAAGGAGGGATACGTTTCTGGATGGGACGACCCGCGCATGCCGACCTTGGTTGGGATGCGTCGGCGTGGGTACCCGCCGGAAGCCATCCGCACATTCTGTGACCGGATTGGGATGGCCAAACGCGAGAACGTTGTCGACGTTGCCGTACTCGAGCATGCTGTTCGCGAAGAACTCAACCGAACATCACCGCGCGTAATGGCGGTCTTACGACCGCTCAAGGTTGTCATCCAGAACTACCCGGAGGGGCAGGTCGAAGAGGTCGATGCTATTAATAACCCCGAAGATCCCGCCGCTGGCACGCGCAAGGTGCCGTTTTCACGAGTGTTGTATCTGGAGCGCGATGATTTTTGCGAAGACCCGCCAAAAAAGTTCTTTCGTTTAGCACCTGGTCGGGAAGTACGGCTCCGGTGCGCGTATTTCATTACCTGTGTTGATGTTGTGAAGAATGATCAGGGTGAGATCGTTGAGTTAAAGTGCACCTATGACCCGGCCACCCGCGGCGGGTCCGCTCCAGACGGCCGAAAGGTGAAGGCGACCCTGCACTGGGTCTCGGCCTCGCACGCACTTGTGGCCCGCGTACGGCTCTACGACCGATTATTTCTTGACGAACATCCTGGGGAACGCCGAGATTCTCTCGAGGCGCTCAACCCGGACTCTCTGGAGGTAATTGACACGTGCCGCGTTGAGCCGAGCGTAGCGTCGGTGGCTACGGGCGACCGCTACCAGTTTGAGCGCCTCGGTTACTTCTGCGTCGACCCGGATTCGACGGACGATTCACTCGTCTTTAATCGCACTGTGTCGCTGCGCGACGTATGGGCGAGAATCGCACGAACGATGAAGGCAAGGGGATGAGGCACACTCACGCCGGCTCACCCCGGTCCAGGTTTGAGGAGGTGACTCCATGACCGGCTTGCTGCTTTTTGCGCTGCTCGTAGGTCTCGTGCTGCCGTTGCAGGCGGGCATCAACTCCCAGCTTAGAACCCACATCGGTCACCCGCTGTGGGCCGCGCTCATTTCGTTCAGCGTCGGTACGGGCATGCTCGCCGTGGTCCTAGCCGTGACCCGCGCCGGGTGGCCGGTTGTCGGGTGGGTCGGCCGTGTGCCTTGGTGGCAGTGGACGGGTGGTGTACTCGGCGCCACGTTCGTCACGTCCGCTGTCGTCCTGGCGCCCCGATTGGGTGCAGCCACGCTGGTCGCCGCCGTTGTGGCTGGCCAGATGATCGGCTCGCTCCTCATCGATCACTATGGCATTGTCGGCTATCCGCAGCACTCGGTGAGTGTCGAGCGCGTCATAGGTGTGGCGCTGGTCATGGCCGGTGTGGCACTCATTCAGTACCGATGACAACCTCGCAAATTTCTAACCGGATTATCTGCGCTGTAAGCGCTGCTTACGCTGCCGACCTGTCGGTGTGCCAAGCCCAGTCGAGTTGAAGCGCATGTCTGAGGCCAAACATACCGTGCAGCTTTTCGCCACCTGTCTGGTCGACGTAATCCGGCCGATGGCCGGCCTGGCTACGCTCCAAGTGCTTGAGCGGCTTGGCGTGACGGTCACGGTGCCGACCGGTCAGACCTGTTGTGGCCAGCCGGCGTTCAATACCGGATGTCTGGATGATGCACGTGCGATGGCGCGCTATACCATCGATCTGTTGGAACGATCGCCGGTTCCGATCGTCGTACCTTCCGGGTCATGTGGCGACATGATCGTGCACCGCTATCGCGAACTACTTGCTGACGATCCGGCCTATGCTCCGAAGGCCGAACGCGTGGCAGCGCGGACATACGAGCTCAGCCAGTATCTTGTGGAGGTGCTGAAAGTTGAGGATGTCGGTGCACAATGCCGGCGAACGATTGCCTACCATCCGTCGTGCCATCTGCTGCGTGGTCTTGGTGTTCGTGCGGCGCCAGCCCGCCTGCTCGAGGGCATTTCCGGCGCGTGCTGTGTGCCGCTGTCGGGAGCCGAAGACTGCTGCGGGTTCGGCGGCGCATTTGCGGTGAAGATGGGGGAGCTCTCAAGCGCCATCCTCAGTCGCAAGCTCGACGCGATCGTGAAATCCGGGGCCGACACCGTCGTCGCGTGCGACGCCGGCTGTTTATTGCACATTGAGGGAGGACTGCGGCGTCGTGGCTCGTCCGTGGAAGTCCGACACCTCGCCGAGGTCTTGGCAGAATCCGAATGAATTCCCAACCGATGTCATTCCATCGGCGGATTTCGCACGCGTTGGCAGACGGCGCACTCCGCGTTGCGCTCGACCGGACAACTGAGCGGTTTACGTTGAAGCGCGCCGCTGGCTTGGCGTCACTGCCAGACTCCGACGAGGTTCGCGACCGTGCGCGGGCGATCCGTCTGCACACGCTGTCTAGACTCGACGAGTATTTGGAGCAGTTCGACGCAGCTGTCACGTTGGTGGGTGGCCGGGTGCACTGGGCCGCCGACGGACAAGAAGCGAACGCGATCGTTCTCGATCTCGCCAGGTCGCACTCGGTCGAACGCATTGTCAAATCGAAGTCGATGGTGAGCGAGGAGGTCCATCTCAACCACACGTTGCTCGCGGCTGGCCTCGACGTCGTTGAATCAGACCTCGGCGAATACATCATCCAGCTTGCGGGCGAAACGCCGTCCCACATCATCGCGCCGGCGGTGCACAAAACACGTGAGCAGATTGGACAACTGCTAGCGGACAAGCTAGGCGTGCCGGTAACAGACGACCCTGCTGAGATGACGGCGACCGCCAGAGCCGCCCTGCGAGATGTGTTCTTGCGGGCCGAGATGGGAGTGAGTGGCGTCAACTTCGGGGTCGCATCGACCGGTTCACTGGCGATCGTCACGAACGAGGGCAACGCGTCGCTCGCTGTTACCGCGCCTCGCATCCATGTGGCGATGATGGGGATCGAACGCCTCGTCCCAACGCTTGACGACCTCACGGTGATGCTGCAGATTCTCGCACGGTCGGCGACCGGACAAAAGCTGACGGTCTACACAGATCTACTCACGGGACCGCGCCGCGGAGATCTCGATGGCCCGGAAGAACTGCATGTTGTTCTAATCGACAACGGTCGAAGCCACCTTGTCGGAACTGAGGTCGGTGAAATCCTTGCGTGCATTCGATGTGGGGCTTGCTTGAACGCGTGTCCGGTCT
Source organism: Acidobacteria bacterium UBA823 (assembly GCA_002296225.1). Classification (GTDB taxonomy): domain Bacteria; phylum Acidobacteriota; class Vicinamibacteria; order Vicinamibacterales; family UBA823; genus UBA823. The sequence goes on from DBHR01000080.1 coordinate 36,774, forward strand.
ATCAACAGGTTGGCGGGCACGCTTACGGCAGCGTGTATTCGGGACCGATCGGTGCTGTCCTCACGCCGAGCCTCGATCGCGGAGGCCCATGGCATTCCTTGCCTGACGCTAGTTCGTTGTGCGGTGCCTGCCGTGAGGTGTGCCCGGTTCGGATCGATATTCCGCGGATGCTACTGGCGCTCCGCGCGCGGGCTGTTCACTCCGGCAAGACCGGTCGCTGGGTTCGGATTGCGTTCCGGTTGTATCGCATGGCGGCCACGCGTCCTTGGCTGTTCAGGCGTACCGTGTCGGTCGGACGTTGGCTGATGGAGTTGTTTGCCGTCGATGGCTGGCTGCACCGGCTCCCCCCGCCGCTGTCAGGCTGGACGCTATCCAGAGAGTTTCCGGTGATCGCCGGCCGTACTTTTAGCGAGCGGATGCGGGATAGGCTTGAGGCCAGCGGATGAGAGATAGTCGGACAGCCATCCTGGAGCGGATTCGGTCGGGTCGGTCTGGAGCGCCGGTTCAGTCGGTGCCTGTACCCGTTTCGCTATCGCCTCGGCCTGCAATGGAGCCGTCAGTCGTCGTCGACCAATTCGTGCGGGAAGCCGAGGCGGTTGGGGCCATCGTGCATCGCACCGACGGCCGCGACATCGCCGTAGAGATCGTGCTTGGGATCTTGGCCGACGCGGGCGTCAACCGGTTCGTCAGTTGGGAACCCGCCGACCTGCCGATTCCGGAGCTGGTGGAAGCTGTCATTGACCGTGGCATTCGCTTGGTCGAGGCACCCTCGCTGGCCGCATCGAAGGAACTCGTTCGCGATTGGACGGCGGTAGCGGGTGCGGAGGCGGGACTCACCGGCGCTGTTGGTGGATTGGCAGATACTGGCACGGTCATTCTTCGTAGTGGCCCGGGCCGGGCGCGTTTGGCGTGGCTGCTACCGCCTCTGCATGTCGTCGTGCTGCACTCACCGTTCATCTATCCGACCCTCCAGGCGTTCATGGGTGCGCGCGGTGAAATGGTCGGGCGCAGCAGCCATGTCGCGTTCGTGACCGGGCCGAGCCGAACGGCGGACATTGAGCAAACTCTCACCATCGGCGTGCACGGACCGAAAGAGGTCCGTATCGTGCTCGTCGATCACGACCGCGACACACCCGCTGTGGGCGGGGCACGAGCGCGCGCGGATGATGCCGACCGATAGAACGCTTGGTGTTGGGCTCGTCGGTACAGGGTGGGTGGCGGCATCCCACGTGCGCGCGATCCAAGCGAACCCCCATGTCCGGCTCGTCCGAATGTGTGGTCGGCAGGAGGCACGCGCTCGGGAGAAACTGACGCGCTTCGGTGCTGACGTATCCGACGTTGGTTTTACTCGTCGGTATCAGGACCTGCTCGACGAATCCGACATTGACATCGTCGTCATCGCCACACCGAATCACCTGCACGCCGAGCAAGCGGTAGCCGCTGCCTCAGCGAAGAAGCATATTCTGCTCGAGAAGCCCACCGGGCTCGACGTCCGCGAGCTCATCCGGATTCGCGATGCGGTGCGCCGCACCAAGGTGCGAACGATCGTGTCGTTTGTACTGCATTACAACCCGTTCGTCCGCTTCGCGCATTGGATGCGCGAAGCGGGCTGGCTCGGCACGATTCGTTATGCGCGCTTCCAGTACTTGTCCCGCATTCTCAACGAGTATCCGGGCTGGTCGTGGGTGAGACGTGCGGACAGCGGCCGAAGCCACCTACTCGCGGCGGGTTGTCACGCAGTGGACGCGCTGCGGTGGTGCACCGGATTGGAACCAACCGAGGTGAGCGCGTATCACACGCGGTTCACGAAGGGGTATCAGTGGCCGACCTCGATCGTCGTAAATGTCAAGCTGGGTCGCCGGGCGGTCGGACAAATGGTCAGCTCGACCGACTTCATGATGCCATACACATTTGGGGTTGAGCTGATGGGAGACCGCGCCACGCTCGTCGATGGTCTGATTCTCTGGAAGGACACGCCGGTGGCATTGGCGGCGCTCCGTCGCGCGAACCCGTTCCCCGAGGTGGTGCTCCGAGAGGCGCGCGCGCTCGACGGTAGCCCAGCCATCCGCGTCGAGTGCGAGATGCCAGCCTCAGCTGACGCCCGCCAGCATCCGTTTCAAGGAGAGGTGAACGAGCTTGTGGACTGTATCCGCGCGGGCCGAGAGTCGCATCTGAACGTCTTCGATGCGCAGAAGACCATGGAAGTTTGCCTGGCGGCTGACCGATCAGCCGCGCGCGGCGGCCGGCCGGTAAGCCTGCCGCTCATCCGGCCCTGAGGACGATTTCTCCCGTGTCAGGCAAGTGTTACATCGCCGTTGACCTTGGGGCCAGCAGCGGCCGGGTCATCGTCGGCCATGTTGACAGCGGCCGCATTTCGCTCAACGTCGTGCACCGCTTTCCGGTCACGTCCCTCGTCTCAGCGGGCCACGAGCGATGGCCCCTTTCGGTGCTAATCGCGGAGGTGAGAAAAGGACTTACCAAGGCCGCGTGTGCTGAGGGTGAGTTGGTGAGTCTCGGCGTCGACACGTGGGGAGTCGATTACGGCCTGACCGATGCTGACGGCCGTTTGCTTGAGGACCCGGTGTGCTACCGAGATCGGCGCGCCGATGGCATCGTCGAGCGGGTACTCGAGACTGTGCCGGCCGATGAGCTGTTCAGGTTGACTGGTGTGCAGATTCTGCCATTCAACACCCTGTATCAGCTCATGGCACAGCGCGTCGCGGGGGAGTGGCCGGCTAAAGCCGCACGGTTGCTCATGATGCCTGATCTCATCCACCACGATCTCTGCGGTAGCCTGACCGGTGAGGTGACGATGGCGAGCACCACACAGCTGACAGCGGCTGCCACTCGGCAATGGGCGAACGAACTTTTTGATCGATTGGATCTTCCGATTGCCATGATGCCAGAGCTGGTGCAGCCCGGAGTACGACTTGGCCAGCTTCGTCCCAACGTGCGCGAGGCGCTGGCGCTTCCGGATATGGCAATTGTGGCGCCTGCTACACACGATACTGCGAGCGCCGTGGCTGGCGCGCCGATTGCTGACGGGTGGGCCTATCTGAGTTCTGGCACGTGGTCGCTCCTTGGCGTTGAGACCGAGGCGCCCGTGCTGACCGACGCCGTTCGAGAAGCGCGCCTAACGAATGAGTGTGGCACGGAGGGCAGGAATCGTTTACTCAAGCACATCGCGGGCATGTGGATCCTCGAATCCTGCCGAAAAACGTGGGCAGCACAAGGTGCCTCATTAGGGTTCGATGCCCTCAACCGCGCGATCGCCTCGGTGCCGGCCCGTCGGGCATTCATTCTGCCAGACGACTCTAGGTTCTTTAACCCACCGGAGATGCTTGGGGCGATTTCGACCTTCTTGCAGGAGTCTGACCAGTCGGTGCCCACCGACCACGGTGGATACGCGCGCGTCATCCTCGAATCGCTGGCCCTGCGCTACGCATCGGTGGTCGAGGCGATCGAACGAGTGACGGGTCGGTCGATCGTCGGCATCCGGATTATCGGCGGCGGTTCGCAGAACCGCTTTCTCAATCAGGCGACGGCGGATGCGACCGGCCGGGAGGTTCGAACTGGGCCAGTCGAGGCGACGGCGCTTGGCAACGTGATCGTTCAAGCAATCGCAGACGGCTGCTTTGGGAGTGTTGGTGAGGCTCGGGTGGCCGTGGCCCGTGACACGGGAGGCGACATCTACGAGCCCGTCGAGTCAGAGGCTTGGGCTGAAGCACGCACGCGATACGCACGCCTCGAACGGGAATGGGGACGTTAAGACGTTGATGGAACCGGTGCGACTCGTTGGCTAGGGTGTGTCGCTGTTGCTACCCCCGACCGTCTCGATCGACCAATTCTGCCTAATCATCGTCAGATACGCCTTTTGACTAAACAGTGATTCCGTTACCGGATGGCGCGCGATGCCGTCACGCCAGACTTCCAACGCCGCTCCGTCGTCACCCGCACGGAAGTAAAGCCAGCCACGCAGGTAGTGCGCCTCGCCAGCATCGACGTGATCCGGATAACGTGCTAGGAAGGCATCAAGCACTTCTTGCGCTACCGCCGAGTCGCCGCGCTCGAAGGCGATCCGCGCGTGCTCGATATCGGTGGCAGGCCCCGCCGGCGCTGACTCAAGCGCAGCCACAGCGTCAGTCCATCGCTCCTGCAGGCGTAGTGCGCGGGCCCGTGCCAGCGCCGTGCGTGCTGGAAGTCCAGAAGTGGCATCCAGGATCTCTAGCGCCTGGTCCGCTGCCCCCTCATCGAGTAGGAGCTCCGCGCGCTGGAGTCGGGACGACGAGTCAGTTGCGACCTTGAGACGCGCCAACTCCGGCCACTCGTGATCGAGGTGGAAATGCCTGCCCAAAAACTTGATCATCTCCTGCTGAAGAAACCAAGGGTCGAGGACGTGCGTGTTCTCTGCCGCTACCGGCCCGTCGTGTCCATCGCTCCATCCGTAGGTGATGCTTTCGACTTCTGGACCGCCTGGAATCTCAGGGGTTTCAAGAATGAAATATGCATCTTCGTGGCCCGGGGGCATGTTGTAGCGGACGCCAGAGCCGTCGAGGTTGTTCAGGTGCACCGGCACGAAGTAGCGATTGATTAGTGTAGCCACGACCGGATCTGAGAACGGACCCGTTCTCATGAAGAGGCCGCCTTCTCAAGTACCGGCGGTCGGAAAGAGCATGAGTGGCTTTCGCGAACGGGTCGCCTCTTGGCGCGCGGTCGCTTCGTCAGACCGCCACTCCACGCCGCCGGTGGCCCAGTACAGGTCGAGTGCTTCTAGGCCGTCATACCGATCGGTGAGGACGACGTCTTCGAAGGCGTCGGTACCACCGAGGTCGCCGATGGTCGCCTCGCCGTCAGCATCGATCCGAAACCGCAACCGGCCTTTGGCGCGGTAGTCGACGACTGACCAGTCGCTAACAAACGGGCGGCGCGCTAGGGTTTGGCCCAACGGTTCCTCGGCGCAGAAGAAACAGACACCCGCGTTCATCTGGAAGATCGTGTGGGCACCGATCGCCACGCCGTCGCGCTCGAGGTGGGCTCCCGGCGCGTGCTCGGCGAGCACAGCTGCTACGTCACGCACACTAACCTCGGCGCCTGGGGTGACCTTGACACTCAGTTCGTTTCCGTCGAATGAGGCAGCCGCTATTCCTGGCATCTGTTCGATAGCCGCTAGAACATGGTCATCGAGTGGCGCGCCGGTAATTAGCAGCTCGATGGCTGGGCCCGGAATCGCACTCAGGGAACCCGCTAGTAGTGTTGCGAAGAGAAAATTCAACATGATGCCGCGGATCGTACCGTCCACCATCAGACGTGTCAACGTGAGGCTCGTTAGCAACGCCGAGGGCGTCGGTTACGCGGGTGATGTAGTTGAACCAAGTAGAAATGGGGCTCATCCTACACGATATTGTTGTCGTCGAATCTAGTCAGCCTCGGCTTCATGCTACGCTCGTGTTAAAATGCGTGGAACATGTTTTGGTTCAACCACTTAGTCGTAGTCGTGATTGCGGCTTGGCTGGCGTCGGTCGGGTGTGCCAGTCCGGAGCCAGCGCCCACGCCAGCGCAGAGCCGGGTCGTCGACATTGACCTACCGGTGGAATCGACGGTCGTGGAGGGCACCGTCCCCCGTAACGCGACCTTCGCCGGCCTCCTCGAATCCCACGGCTTCTCCAACAATGTCGTCGTTGCGATCGTCGATCAAACCCGCGACGTGTTTGACCCGAAACGTCTGCGGGCGGCCAATGCCTATCGGATCACCACGACGCTTGACGGGGGTCTGCGTCAACTCAAATACCATATCGATTCGGATAGTTTCCTGGAGATTCAGGCACTTGGGAACGGCCGGTTCGAGGCGGCGGTCGTCCCGTATGTCAAGCAGCGGGCCGTTATCGCGATGGGCGGCCACATCGACCGTACCCGTTCCTCGCTGGTGGCGGCGGTCAACGACGCGGGCGAACAGGTGCAGCTTGCCATGGTCATGGCCGACGTCCTAGGTGGCGAAATCGATTTTAACAATGACCTCCGGCTCGGCGATTCGTTTCGTGTGCTCTTTGAACGGTTCCTGCGTGAGGACCACTACGACAATTACGGCAACGTACTAGCAACCGAGTTCACTAACGACCGACGGCGTGTTAGGGCCACCCGGTTCACGCCCCCTGGTAGTGAGCCCGGCTACTACGACGACGAAGGACGGTCGCTCAAGCGGATGTTCCTGAGATCGCCTTTGCGGTTCGAGCCCAGGATCACGTCGCGTTTCTCGCGTAATCGCATGCATCCGATTCTCGGCGAGCGTCGGGCACATCTCGGTGTGGACTACGGCGCGGCCGCCGGCACGCCGGTAATCGCGGTGGCGAATGGAACGGTAGTGTCGGCCGGCTGGAGCGGGGGATCCGGCCGAATGGTGCGGTTGCGCCACAGTGGTGGCTACGAGACTTACTACTTGCACCTGTCATCTTTCACCAAAGGGATTCGGCCAGGCGCGCGGATTACCCAGGGCCAACTCATCGGCCGGGTCGGATCGACTGGGCTCACCACGGGACCTCATCTGGACTACCGGCTCAAAAAGAACGGCATCTTCGTGAATCCACTCGTGGAGCATCGTAAGATGCCGCCTGGGGACCCGATTCCCACGGAACATCTGGAGGTGTTCCACGCGGAACGCGAACGTGTGTTCGGATTGCTCGTCGAGTCGACCCCGACTGTGGGTACGGCTGACGACGATGCCGCCGGCGCATCCTGACGGCTGAACATCCAACTCTTTCTACTAATCGCGTATCGCTTCCTCGCGGGCGAGCGTCAAGAAACGTTCCGCTTGTGCGCTAAGATACCGGGATGGCCGTGATCCGCCCGTTTCGAGCCCTCAGGCCGGTGCCGGACGCCGCGCCACGGGTCGCATCGGTTCCCTATGACGTCGTGAGCTCTGACGAAGCTCGCGAGCTGGCGGATGGCGAGCCGCTGAGTTTCCTGCGCGTATCGCGGGCGGAAATCGAACTACCGGTTGGGACCGATCCGCACGCCGATGCGGTCTACGCGCGAGCTACTGAGAATTTCAGGACGATTCGAAACGCGGCGCCGTTTGTGCGAGAAGCCGAGGCTTCCCTTTACTGCTATCGCTTGCAGGCCAACGGGCGCGAACAGACTGGACTGACGGCGTGTTGTTCACTCGACGAGTACGACAGAGGATTAATTAAGAAACACGAACACACTCGCCGGAACAAGGAGGATGACCGTACGCGTCACATGGTCGAGTTGGGCGCGCAAACTGGACTCGTCTTCCTCACCTACCGCTCGAGGGAAGAGATCGATGTGCTCATGGACCGGGTGTGCACAGGGACACCGCTGTTCGACTTTGAAGCGCCAGACAACGTGAAGCATACCGTTTGGCGGGTCTCATCGCCAGACGTCGACCTGCTGGTGAAGGCGTTCAAAGCCGTGCCGGCTCTATATATTGCCGACGGTCACCACCGCGCGGCGGGCGCTGCTCGGGTACGGGCCGAGTTCGCGCGTCGTGACCGACTAACGGTGCCGTCAGAGGCTGATACGGTCATCGCCGTGGCCTTTCCGTCTACGCAGGTTCGCATCCTGCCTTACAACCGTGTTGTCAAGGATCTCAACGGGCGTTCACCGCGGGAATTTCTGGATCAGATTGCAGCGACGTTTCCCGTGTGTGCTGGGGGTCCCGCGCCAGCCCAAGCCGGCGAGGTATCGATTTACCTTGACGGGACTTGGCACAACGTAACCTTGGCAGACTTCAGCGTCGACTCGTCGGATCGCGCGGCCGCCCTCGATGTGGCACGGCTCGATCAGGGCATCTTGGCGCCGCTACTCGGCATCGAGGACGTTCGTAGGGACCCGCGTATCGACTTCATCGGTGGAATCCGTGGGGCAGCAGTGCTGCAGGCACAGGTGGATCGAGGTGAGGCGGCGGTCGCGTTCTCGATGTTTCCGGTGACCGTCGACGATTTGATGAGGATCGCCGACGAAGGCGGCATCATGCCGCCGAAGTCCACTTGGTTTGAGCCGAAACTTCGCGACGGACTATTGATCCACTTGATCGCGTGAACGCTAGCCGTATTGGTTGACAACATGACGACCCACCGCATCTTCAATTTCAGCGCTGGCCCGGCAGTGCTGCCGGAGGTCGTACTTGACGCTGTTCAGCGAGACCTGATGGCGTTACCCGGCGTCGGTATGTCAGCGCTTGAGATCAGCCACCGCTCAAGCAATTTCGACGCAATTCTGGAGAACGCCGAACGTGAGCTACGGGAGTTGGCCGGCGTGCCGGCGGACTATCGCGTGTTATTTCTGCAAGGCGGGGCCAGTCTGCAGTTTGCGATGGTGCCGATGAACCTCCTCCCCTCAGGTGGAGTAGCTGACTATTTAGTGACAGGGGCGTGGTCGAAGAAGGCCGTTAAGGAGGCCGAGAAGATCGGCCAGGTGCACGTGGCCGCGTCGACGGAACCAACCGCCTTCGCGCGCCTTCCCTTGTCCGACGAGGTCGAGCTTTCCCCGGGCGCGGCTTACGTACACATGACATCGAATAACACGATCTACGGGACGCAGTGGACGCACCTGCCCGAGACGGGTCCCGTGCCGCTCGTGAGCGACATGTCGTCCGACATTGTGAGTCGGCCGATCTCGGTCGATCGGTTCGGCATCATCTATGCCGGCGCGCAGAAGAATCTTGGCCCGGCTGGGGTCACGCTCGTTATCATCCGGGAAGATCTACTCGCGCAATCGCCAGCCGCTTTGCCGTCCATGCTGAGTTACCGTGTGCTCGCCGACGGCGGCTCACGCTACAACACGCCGCCCGTCTTTGGTATCTACATTCTTCGCTTGGTGCTCGGATGGCTAGGCAGACAGGGCGGCCTCGCGGTCATGGCGGCACGCAATGACAGGAAGGCGGCCATTCTCTATGAAGAGCTTGACCGCAGCGAGTTTTACCGGGGTGTCGCCGATGCCACGAGTCGCTCTCGCATGAACGTTACGTTTCGTCTACCTAGCCGAGACCTAGACGTCAGGTTCGTACAAGGAGCCACGGCCGCTGGTCTAGATGGCCTTGAGGGCCATCGAATGGTCGGTGGCCTGCGCGCGTCGATCTACAACGCAATGCCAGAAGCTGGCGTGACGGCACTCAGGGAATTTATGCGGGAGTTCGAACGCACGCACGGCTGAGCGGAGATGTTGTGTGAAAATGTGCAAAAGGAGCTAGTTTTTTGCGCGCCGAAGTCTATTGTGCTAGTCTGAGCGGTCCATCGTTCGGTGCTTTGTTGTTGCTGGGGTAGTATCCTCGGTTCAAAAACGTCGAAGGTGTTTACTTGCCCTCTCCCTTGATTCTGACGCTCATCGCGACTGCTATCATCGTTCAGATCGCCGTGTTCAGCACGACGGTTTACCTGCATCGTAGCATCACACATCGCGCGGTCGTTCTGGTTCCGGTCGTGGCGCTTGGCTTTCGCTTGGCCTTGTGGTTGACGACAGGCATCGTCGTCAAGGAATGGGTAGCGGTCCATCGTAAGCACCATGCATTCCCCGACGAAGAGGGCGATCCGCACAGCCCGCATCTCGCAGGCTTCTGGTCGGTGCAGCTCGGCAATATCTTTCATTACGTGCGTGAAGCCAAGAATCCGGACGTGATCGAGAAATACGCCAAGGACCTCAAGGACGACGCGTGGGACCGCTATCTGCTGAATCATGGGTCGGTCGGGCTGATCATCGGAATCACTGTGCTGTGTACCGTGTTGGGCATCGGTTGGGGGCTGCTGGCCGGCGTATTGCACGCGATCCTTTACGTGTTCATCCTATCCCCATCGATCAACGGGCTCTGCCACTATTTTGGTTACAAGAATTTTGACAACACCGCGACCAACTTGCAGTCGATTGCGTTTTTGACCGGCGGCGAAGGCCTCCACAACAACCATCACGGGTTCCAACGAAGTCCAAAGTTTAGCTATCGCGCTAACGAGTTCGATCCGGCCTGGCCGGTCATCTGGACGCTGACGAAACTTCGTCTGGCGAGGCGGTACAAGACGATCGACGAAGCGTTGGCACAACCTCAAGAATCCTAAGTTTCGACTCGGCAGATGCCCTGGGCAAGTGGCGGTGGACTAGCCGCAGGGGCATCGGTCAACCTGCGACGATACCTGACCGGGCGCGAGACGCCATTCGGAATGGCACCGAGGACTTTGGTTGGCTACGCAAGACATACAAACAGACAACGAGTGGAATAGTCACGTGGTTGCCTTGTTGGTGTGCTTGTCGCTCTTCGGTGGAGCGGCGGTTCCGATCGCCGAAGCCCAGACCGGACAGGGCGCTATTCAGGGAGCGATTCGTGATGAAACCAACGCGGTTGTGCCTGGGGTGACCGTGACGGCCACAAATCTCGAAACAGATATTTCCAGTAGCGTTGCAAGCGACGGGCAGGGACGCTTCCAACTGCTTCAGTTGCCAGCCGGTGACTACGAGGTCAACGCAATCGTGCCGGGGTTTAGAACCCAGACGGCGACGATCACGGTCGTCGTGGGTGGCATGCAGACGTTGGACATCACGTTGGAAATCTTGCCGCTTGCCGAATCCGTGACAGTGACACGGACCCTGCAAGAGCGACGCGCGGTACCAACTGCGGTTACTGTCATTGAAGGTGACGAAATTCAATTCGCTCAGCGCCAAGAGGCTCTGGCTGAAACGTTACGAGGTGTTCCGGGTCTGTTTGCTGAAAACCGGCGCAACTTCAGCCTTGCGGGCGGTGTGCAGGCCACGATCCGAGCACCCATGGTCGGATTCGGGATGCGAGGCATTCAGGTGCTTCAGGACGGTATTCCGCTTACCACCGCGGATGGCACGACGCAACCAACGAACCTTGACCTCGGCTCCGCCGACCGGATTGAAATCATCCGAGGTCCTAATTCTGTGCTGTATGGCAATGCGGCCGGCGGGGTGATCAGTCTCTGGACGGCGTTCCCTTCCTCCACGCCGCTTGAGATCCAGCCCGATATCCAGTTCGGTAGCTACGGATACAACCGACAACAGGTCAAGGTCCACGGGACGTCTGGTCGGACGAGCTATCTGTTCAACGCTAACCGGATTAAGACCGATGGCTACCGCGAACACAGCAAAGCCGAAGTTCGTCGGGCCAACCTGGTTGTGCGCAGAGCCGTATCTTCGAACACTGAGATACGGGGGGTGTTTAATTTCTTTGACATGCCGTTTGGAGAGAGCGCCAGCACGCTCAACGAGGCAGACGCTCGCAATAATCCGCGGAGCGTGCGAGGCTTGGCCATCACTCAGGGGTGGGGCGAGGCGGCGACCCAGGGGCAGGGTGGCGTCACACTCGAGCATGAGTTTGACGGGGGGCAGGTGTTTCGTGGAACGGGTTGGGCTGCCTGGCGGAACCTCTACAATCCCATTCCGTTTCGGATTATCGACCTCAGCCGAAAGGCCGCCGGGTTCCGCTCGGAATTGGCGGGCGTCGGCCAGGCAGGTTCGGTGCCGATGCAATGGACCACCGGGTTTGACGTGTCGTCTCAGCGGGACGACCGTTCCGAATTTGGCAATGCGGGGGTGCCGGCCGGCGGGTCGTCTGCCCAGCGAGGCACCCTGCGGCTCAAGCAGTTGGAAGAGGTGCTCTCCCTCGCGCCGTTCGCGCAGGTGACGCTCACGCTTCACCCGCGCTGGCTCGCCACTGCCGGCGTGCGTTACGACCACTACGATTTCCGCGCAACGGACAGCTTCCTGACCGACGGCGATCAGTCCGGCAGTCGGACTCTCGACGCTTTCAGCCCAATGGCGGGTTTGACCTTCGTGGCTTCCGACGAGTTGAATTTCTACACCAATTTTTCGACGGCCTACCAGACGCCGACGACCGTTGAGTTGTCGAATAAGCCGACCGGAGAGGGGGGCTTTAACGAGGACCTCAATCCCGAAGATCTGCGGAGCGTTGAGGTCGGTGCTCGTGGCACGGCCGGAGAAGGCCGCGTGCGGTACGAGTTCGCCGCTTACTTTTCCACATTGGATAATGCGTTTGTCGAGTTGCAGCGGATCGACGAGCAGACCTACTTCCGAAACGCTGCGGAATCGTCGCGTAACGGGCTTGAGGCCCGCGTTGACTGGAGCCCCACGCCGCAGATGCGCACCTACCTCTCGTACACGCATCAAGATTTTAAGTTCGTCCGCTTTGAGACGGACGACAACAACTTTTCTGGCAACATTGAGCCGGGCGCGCCGCCCCACCAGCTGTTCTTCGGTGGCAGCTACGAAACCGCCTTCGGCCTCCGGTCAGTCGCGCAGTTTCGATGGGTGGATGCGTTTCCAGTTAATAACGCCAATACGGCGTTGAACTGGTCGTATGAAGTTGTGGATCTTCGATTCGGTTGGGATGGCAAGTGGAATGGCGTGGCGATCCAGCCGTTCTTCGGCATCGACAATCTGTTCAACAAACGATACAACGCGTCCACGATCCCGAATGCGTTCGGGAGTCGCTTCTACGAGCCAGCCCCAGGCCGTGAGGTGTATGTGGGGTTCAGAATCGGCGGGGGACGGCAGTAGCCTCCGTCGTGGGCGTACCGGTTCCGCCGGCCGGCATCCGTGGCCGCCGGTCGCTGACCGCATTGTTCTCTGAATCATTCCCATGCGTCAGACACAAGGGTCCCTGGTCTGTGCTCACTGCGGGAACCTGGTCGGCATCAACGAGCCGACCTGTCCGTTTTGCGGGGCGTGGCGCCCCGGCCTCTACGGGTGGGCACCGGTCCTCCAGCGCCTCGTCGGACGGCAACTTGACCTCTTCTCGTTGATCGTTGCGACCTGCGTCACCCTCTACGCGATTGCGCTGCTCCTCGAGCCTGACGCGATCATGCAGCCGCGAGGCATGCTGTCGTTCCTCTCGCCTGGCACACGAGCGCTCTATCAACTTGGCATGACCGGAGGTGTCGCGTGGCAACTCGGCTGGTGGTGGACGCTGTTCACCGCCATCTATCTCCACGGCGGTGTGCTACACATCTTGTTCAACGTGATGTGGATTCGAAACCTCGGGCCCACCGTGTCGGACGTTTTCGGCCCTGGTCGCGCGTTCGTCCTCTTCAACGTGGCGGGGGCGTTCGGGTTTCTGATCTCGAACATGATGAGCGGCACGCCGACGATTGGTGCGTCCGGTAGCATCTTCGGACTCCTCGGGGCGCTGATCGTCTACGGCCGTCGGCGCGGTAGCTCAATGATGTCGCAGCAGCTCTGGCAATGGGCGATCGTGCTGTTCGTGTTTGGCTTCCTCATGCCCGGGATCAACAACTGGGCCCACGCCGGCGGGTTCGCCGGTGGTTGGGTCGGTGCCTACCTTATGGGGTTTATCGATGAGCAGCGGGAGAGTACCGCGATGGTGTTGCTTGCACTCGCCTTTATCGCCATCACGGCGGTCGGAATCATTCTGTCCTTCACGAAAGTCACTGGTATGTTGCTTGCCGGCTAGGGCAAGGTTACTTGGTAGTCGAACGGGGTTTTCGCCGGCGCCGCCGTCGACGGCGAGTCTTGGCGGCGACCGGTCGCTCGCCCATGTGGGCGACGAAGTCCCGCCAGCGCACGAGCGCTACGGGCGCACCCCCATGGATTTCCAGCCAGGTGAGCGCTTCGTCGAATACGCTGCGAAGGGTCAGTCCTCGTTTCGCGTGCTCTGGCAGCTTTGGGTCAAACAACCGCCGTTGCAGGTTGACGATCTGACGGAGACTCTCGACTTGTCCACGGGCGATCGGCAGGGCGCCCAGTGTGAGCGGAGCGTCCTGCCGTCCTGGCAAGAGCCCAGTTGGGACTACGAGTGACCCCAGCAGGATCGGATTCGTTAACGTGGCTGGCGCGGAATCAAAGCGCACGCGATAGGCGTCAAGCGCGCGAAGCGATTGCCACAACGCGTCGGAGCGCCGGCGGTGGAGTTCGGGGCTGATCTGAGCAAGAAGGCGCGCTTCGCCGAGGTCTCGAAACGTGCGTTCGGCTGAACCGCTCCGCAGAATCTTGTAGAGTTCCTCCAGCATGCGCGGCGGCGCGGCCTGCCGGATTTCTGCACGATGTTTCGCGATCGCGTCCACGATCGGCCGTTCGATCTTGAAATCGAGCCGCGCGGCCAGCGCGATCGCCCGCAGCATCCGCACAGGATCTTCCACGAAGCGCTCCCCGGGTTCGCCGATGCAGCGGATCAGTCTAGCTTCCAGATCTTGTAGCCCGCCGACGTAATCGAGAATCGAGAACGTCCCGATATCGTAGAAGAGCGCATTCACGGTGAAGTCGCGTCGGAACGCGTCTTCTTCGGGAGTACCGAAGGTGTTGTCTCGGTGAATAACTCGGTTACCTGACTCGCGCTCTCGCACTTCGCGTTCCGACGCTGAACCCTCGGGTTGGGCGGGGTCAGGATCCCGCTCCGACCCCGGCGTCACGAGTCGACGAAAGGTCGCGACCTCGATCGTCTTGGGACCAAACTTCACGTGCGCGAGACGGAAGCGGCGGCCGATGATCCAGCAGTTACGAAACAGTCGCTTGACTTGATTCGGATGGGCGGAGGTGCCGATGTCGAAGTCCTTTGGCCGTCGTCCGATGAGTAGATCGCGCACACTCCCACCGACCAGATAGGCGATGTGGTTGAACTTGTGGAGGCGATACAGGACCTTGAGTGCGTCTGGGTCGATATGGCGTCTGGAGAGCGAATGTTCCGCACGCGGAACGATGACCGGATTACCCATGTGCTGGGACTAATGATAGCAAACGGGCCAAATGGGGAAGCGGCGGGCGAGGCCTAGGGCTTGGCTTCCTTCCAGGTGCGTCCGACACCGACGTCCACCGTCAATGGCACCCTGAGGTCTGCGGCATGCTCCATCCGGTTCTTGACTAACTCCGATAGCGCGTCGGCTGACGCTTTTCGGACTTCAAACACTAGTTCATCGTGGACGGTCAGAATCATCCTCGCGTCGTCGCGATCCGCGAGGTCCGTGTGCAGTGCGATCATGGCGCGCTTGAGAATATCCGCCGCTGTGCCCTGGATGGGCATGTTCACTGTCACGCGTTCCGCCGCCGATCGGATCTGCCGGTTGCGACTGTTGAGCTCTGGAACGAGGCGACGGCGGCCGGACATCGTCTTGACGACGCCGGTTTCTCTCGCCGTTGCGATCGTATTGTCGAGGAACTGACGGACCGCCGGAAAGCCATCGAAATAGGCGTCAATGAATTGCTGTGCGGCCTGCTGAGTCACACCTATGTCTTTGGCCAGCGTGAAAGCAGTCTTGCCGTAGAGTAACGCGTAGTTAACGATTTTTGCCCTTCGCCGGAGTTCTTGCGGGTCCAGGTTGCTCTCGGTCCCAAAAATTCTTAACGCGGTTTGATCGTGGATGTCGTCACCGCGCTGGAATGCGGCGATCAGCGTGTCGTCCGCGGACTGGTGTGCTAGGACGCGCAGTTCGATCTGCGAATAGTCGGCTGAAATCAAAAGGCAGCCTGGATCCGCGACGAAGGCCTCGCGGATCCGTCGCCCGATCTCGGTGCGGACTGGAATGTTTTGCAAATTCGGATCGCTGCTACTTAGCCGGCCGGTTGCGGCAACGGCCTGATTAAACGACGTATGCACACGCCCGGTGTCGGGATGCACGAGTTGTGGCAGTGCATCAACGTAAGTCCCCTTGAGTTTCTGTAGCGACCGCCAGTCCAGCACTAAACGCGGCAATTTGTGCGTGAGCGCGAGCTCTTCGAGCACCCCCACCGCGGTGGAAGCGGCTCGTGTCTTGCCGGTGCGCTTCAACGTGGGCAACCCAAGTTTCTCAAACAAAATCGCCGCGAGCTGCTTCGGTGAGTTGATGTTGAACTCCTCGCCAGCCAGTTCGAAAATCCGCGCACGGTAGCCGTCTAACTTGTCCTTCAGCTGAGCGGATTGGTCAGCGAGTGCAGCAGTATCGATCCGGATGCCTGCCTGTTCGATGTTGACGAGGCCTTGCACAAGCGGCAGTTCTAATTCGCGATACACCGCGAACAGCCCCTCGCGCTGCAACGCCTTCTGTAGATGGTCGCTCACTTGGAGCGCCAGATCCGCGCGCTCGGCCGCGAACGGTGTCGCCACATCGACAGGGAGTTCGCTAAACGGCGTTGCCTTCGCGCCTTTGCCCCGGATCGACTCCTCTGTCATCGCCTGGTAGCCCGTTTCATCGAGCGCAGCATCTTCGAGCCGGTGCGCTGACTTAGTGGCATCGAGCACGTAGCTGGCGAGCATCGGGTCGTCGGCGAGGCCGGCCAATTTGATACCGTGGCGTTGCAGCACGATCGTCGTGAATTTCAGGTTGTGGCCGACCATGGCAATCTCTGGATCTTCCAGCACGGGTTTCAGGAGCGCCAAGGCTTCAGTTGAACTGAATTCCGTAGGGGTGTCGAGCGCTGCATGGCCAAGTGGTACGTATCGTGCTGACCGCGACGCAGTCGAAAATGCCATGCCGACGAGCGAGCTTCGCATGGGGTCCGACGTGTCGGTCAGTAAGTGGAGCGCACAACGGCCCGAGCTCCGAAGCATCGTGGCGAGTGATTTGAGCTCTTCCGCACTAGAGACGGTACGGTAATCGGTTGCGGTCGTATCGGCGGTCGGTGCGTAATCGCCGAGTAGAGTCCGGAACCCAAGTTTAGAGAACAGGTCGAAGCAGCGCTGGGACTGCGCGCCGTTAAATCGTGCCTGGGCGAGAGCGAGCTGGACCGGAGCGTCGGTGCGGATCCGCACTAGGTCACGGCTCTGGAGCGCCGATTCGGCGTGCTCGGTAAGCGCGATGCGGTATTTACGCTGTGTGAGCTGGGGGGCCTTGGCCAGAAGTGCGTCGAGCGTACCGTGCTCGCCGATGAGCGTTCGGGCGCCTTTTTCACCGATCCCTGGCACGCCCTTCACGTTGTCGACAGCATCACCCATGAGCGCCAGCATATCCACGACTTGATCGGGACGAACCCCGAACTTACTCTCAACACCGTCGGCATCAAACCATGTGCCCTCATCCCTCGGGTTGAACACCGTTACGCCATCACGTACAAGCTGGAAGAAATCCTTGTCGCCCGTAACGATGACAATTTCGAGGCTCTCGTCGGCCATTGTGCGCGCGAGGGTACCGATTACATCGTCGGCTTCGTAGCCTTGCAGCGTAACGACAGGAACACCCAGCGCTTCGCACGCCTCGTGTATCCAGGGGACTTGCTCAACGAGATCGTCTGGCATGGGAGCGCGGTTAGCCTTGTACTCGGCGTCAAGCTCTTCGCGGAAGGTCGGACCAGCGACGTCGAATGCGGCGGCGATGTACTCGGGCCGCTGATCGTTAAGTAGTTTCCGAAGCATTGTGACGAAACCGTAGACGGCGTTGGTTGACCGGCCAGCAGGTCCGGTTAGGCCACGGATGGCATGGTAGGCTCGGTACATTTGCGAGCTACCGTCAATCAACAGCAACCGTGGGTGCGTAGATCGATTCATCGTGGGTTCGACTTGGCAGAGTTGGCAGTGAATGTCATGAGGTGTGGTTGACCTGCGGACGATTCGAGATTACAGATATGATGGCATTGCTCTTCACAAAAGCCCCGCCATTACCGCGAACTATTCCACCGCGCGCCGGCGATAGGCCTCGCCGGGCCGCGTGCAATTGACGCTCACAGCGCCAGAATCGTTCCAACGCCCGCGCCAATGAGCAGAACTTGTCTAACGGCGCCGCTCCCGATTACCTCACCTTTATGGAGGTGCGGAATCAGATCGGCCATCGCGACGTAGAGAAAGCTGCCGGCGGCGACCGCCAGGAGATAGGGCAGCGTATTCGGCAGGGTTTCGGCTGCAGCGTACACGATGATTGCGCCTCCGACCGCGCTTGATGCCGAGAGCGCATTGAGTAAGAGCGCTCGCCGACGCGAGAAGCCGGCATTCAGCAGGACTGCGAAATCACCAACCTCTTGCGGAATCTGATGCGCGGCAACGGCCAGCGCGGTGCTAATGCCGAGTGGGATCGAAATGAGTACCGACGCGGCGATGACCGCGCCGTCGGCGAGATTGTGCAGGGCACCGCCGATAAGAATGAGGGTAGCGCTCGCGTCGTGGACGTCGCAATCTTCGGTATGGCAGTGGCGCCACAGCACGAGTTTCTCGACTACGAAGAGCATGAGAATGCCGGCGAGTAGCGCACCGAGAACCGATGCAGGAGCGAGCTGATCGAGCGCTTCAGGAACGAGGGCCAGCAAGGCCACGCCGAGAAGCGTTCCAACCGCATAGCTCAGTAGCCAGGGAACTATCCGGTTGCGAAATTCGGAAGAGAGCGGCAGCAGCAGCGAGGCGACGAGCAGGCCGCCTAGGGTTCCGACTAGGCTGAGCGCGGTCGCTGTTACAAGTAATCGCACGCTTGGGATGATAGACCAACGGCCGGGGAAGAGTCGAAGCGTGTCAGGCGCTTGTTTACCTCAGGCGTAATCGCAGATGGACTAATTTTTCTCTTGGCACCCGGTAGTGCAGCCGTTTTGGCGCTCGGTCGAGGTCAGCGCCGAGGACTAGAGGACCGGCTTAATGCCTTCGGTGAAGGCCAAGCCATTCCGCTTAGCGAGGCATCGGACGGCCTTGAAGCCCTCGGCGTCGAGTGCGCGTTCAGCGCCACCAGAGGTCGTGTAGGTCGGGTCGAGTTTTGGTCCGCCCAGTAATGCGCCCAGGCCACCCCGAGGCACCCGCTCAATGACTACGCACCGCCCGCCTCGGCGGAGGACCTTCAGGGTTTGCTGCAGGCATGCACATCGGCGCTCTGGGGCGAGGCCACCGATGAGATCCCAGAGCACTACAACGTCGTACGAAGTGTCGTCGTCGGGGAGTGCGCCATATTGTGCATGGACGACTGTTACTAGGACTCCTTCTTTAGCCGCGATTTTTCTCCCACGCTCACACCCCGCCAGGTCGTCATCGATCGCACAAGCCTGACCCGTGAGCCCGACCTTGGCCGCGATGGCAGCAAACATCTTGCCGTCACCACACCGCAACTGCAGGAAGCGATTACCCATCTTCACACCGGCCATCGATACTTCGAGCGCGTGCGGACCCAACCCTGCGCGAAATAACTGCATTGATTCACGCCATGATATAGTTTTGCGCCGTGAACGATGTGTCGAAAATCACACCTGCACAAGGCAAGTTGGGAATACTACTGGTCGGCCTCGGCGCCGTCAGTACGACTTTCATTGCCGGCGTCCACGCCGTCCGTAGAGGGCTTGCTGCGCCCATCGGTTCTTTGACGCAGATGGGGACGGTTCGGCTTGGCAAGCGGACCGACGACCGCTCTCCGCTCATCAAGGATTTCGTGCCACTCGCCTCGCTCGACGACCTCGTGTTCGGAGCTTGGGACATCTTCGAAGACGACTGCTATGAGGCGGCGCGTACGGCTGGTGTGATCGGAGCAGACATGTTGGGTCAGCTAAAGGATGAGCTCTCGGCGATTAAGCCGTGGCCTGCTGTCTTCGACCGCCGCTACGTCAAACGGCTTGACGGCCCAAATCTCAAAGAAGGTCCGACCAAGCGCCACCTAGCCGAACAAGTGCGCGCCGACATTCAGCAGTTCAAGCAAGCTAACAGCGTCGACCGACTCGTTATGGTCTGGTGCGGGAGCACCGAGGTCTTTATGACCGCAGGCGACGCTCACGCGTCGCTCGCGGCGTTTGAACGCGCACTCGACGAGAATGACCCATCCGTGCCCTCCAGTATGGTTTACGCCTATGCAGCGTTGAAGGAAGGCATACCGTTCGCGAACGCTGCGCCAAACCTGACCGTCGACACGTCAGCAATGCTCGAGTTAGCTGCGGAGACCGGGTCGCCGCTTGCCGGCAAGGATTTGAAGACCGGCCAGACGCTCATCAAGACGATCGTGGCACCCGGGCTGAAGGCCAGGTTGCTCGGTGTGTCGGGTTGGTATTCAACAAATATTCTTGGAAACCGGGACGGCGAGGTGCTAGACGATCCCGAATCGTTCAAGACGAAGGAAGAGAGCAAGAAGTCGGTACTCGACTACATTTTTCAGCCCAAGTTGTACCCGTCGCTCTACGACGACCTGTGTCACGTCGTGCGCATCAACTACTACCCACCGCGTGGTGACAACAAGGAAGGTTGGGACAACGTCGATCTGTTTGGTTGGCTTGGCTATCCAATGCAGCTCAAGATTAATTTCCTTTGCCGGGATAGTGTGTTGGCGGCGCCGATCGTTCTCGATGTCGCGTTATTTTTGGATCTCGCGCAACGCGCTGGGATGAGCGGCACTCAGGAGTGGCTGTCGTTCTACTTTAAAAGCCCGATGCACGCCCCCGAGGTCTATCCAGAACACGACCTATTCATACAGCTAATGAAACTGAAGAACACCCTGCGGTATCTTCGGGGTGAGGAACTGATCACGCACCTCGGCCTCGAATACTACGATTGAGCGCGGTCGCGCCACCGATGTCCAAGCCTCTGCTGCCGTTAGCCTGGGCGTTGACGTCTCGGTTTACCACTAGATGAGTCGGCCCTAATCTCCGGTGCCCCCGGAGGAAGCGGCCGGAGAAGATTCAATGGCCAAGACCCCACACCCCAAGCCACAGGAAATCGAGGCGCTCCTTGACGAGCGACGTACATTCGCGCCGCCCGAGGCGTTCCGTGATTCTGCGAACGTGTCCGATTCCGGAATCTACGATCGTGCGGCGGCGGATCCCGAGGCATTCTGGGAGAGTTTCGCCCATGAACTTGAGTGGATCGAGCCGTGGAGGAAGGTGCTCGAGTGGGAGCCGCCAAGCGCCAAGTGGTTCGTCGGCGGCAAGATCAATGCTAGCGTCAACTGCATCGATCGCCACGTTCGCACCGCCCGGCGCAACAAGGCAGCGCTCATTTGGGAAGGCGAGCCTGGCGACCGCCGGACTCTGACTTACTTCGACTTGTACCGCGAGGTTAATGCCTTTGCCGGCGGGCTGAAGTCGCTCGGCGTGCGGCGCGGCGACCGAGTGGCGCTCTACATGCCTCTCGTGCCGGAATTGGCGATCGCCATGCTGGCTTGCGCGCGGATCGGCGCCGTGCACAGCGTCGTATTCGGTGGCTTCAGTGCCGAGTCGCTGCGCGACCGGATCAATGATGCGGAAGCCGTCGTACTCGTGACGGCCGACGGCGGCTATCGCCGTGGGCAGGTCGTGCCTCTGAAACAGATGGCTGATGATGCCCTGCGTGAAACACCATCCATCAGGCACGTTGTGGTCGTGCGGCGCCAGGCACACGACCCGCTTCCAGTGACGATGCAGCGGGACCGTGACCATTGGTATCACGAACTGCTAGCGAAGGCACCGCTGACCTGCGAGCCAGAAGCGATGGACTCCGAGGACCTGCTTTACATCCTCTATACGTCTGGCACCACCGGAAAGCCGAAGGGAATCGTTCACACCACTGGCGGCTATCTTGTCGGGACCTATGCCACGACGAAATGGGTCTTCGATCTGAAAGAGGACGATGTTTACTGGTGCACCGCCGATATCGGCTGGGTGACCGGTCATAGCTATCTGGTCTACGGCCCGCTCGCCAACGGCGCGACCGCCGTTATGTACGAAGGTGCGCCAGACTGGCCCGCGCCGGACCGGCTCTGGGAGGTCGTCGAGCGCTACGGTGTTTCTATCTTCTACACGGCACCGACAGCAGTCCGGGCGTTCATGCGGTGGGGAACAGAATGGCCGGCGAAGCGGGACCTATCAAGCTTGCGTTTGTTGGGGTCGGTGGGAGAGCCGATCAATCCGGAAGCTTGGATTTGGTACCACGAGCATATCGGTCGGAAGGGTTGCCCGATCGTGGATACGTGGTGGCAGACCGAGACCGGTGCCATTCTAATCACTCCGCTCCCTGGACTGACGACACTCAAACCCGGGTCGGCCACGCGTCCGTTCCCAGGCGTTATCGCAGAGATTCGGACCGCTGACGGTCAGAGGGTGGATGAAGGTGGCGGATTACTCGCCATTACCAAGCCATGGCCGTCGATGCTACGCGGGGTCTACGGCGACCCGGATCGGTTCGTTAAGCAATACTGGAGCCAGTGGACTGACGGTGCGTACTTCACAGGTGACGGTGCCAAGTTGGATGCTGATGGCTACTTTTGGCTGCTCGGCCGGGTGGACGACGTACTTAACGTCGCTGGTCATCGGATCGGCACGATGGAAGTCGAGAGCGCGCTGGTCGATCACCCGGATGTGACTGAAGCGGCCGTCGTTGGACGGACCCACGAGATCAAAGGGCAGGCGGTTGCTGCTTTTGTCACAGTCCACGAGGGTGTGTCTACCTCTGACGGTCTAGTTGAACAGCTCAAGGCGCACGTGGTGAAGAAAATCGGTGCGATCGCCAGGCCCGATCTAATCCTGTTTGCTTCCGACCTACCGAAGACCCGCTCGGGCAAGATCATGCGGCGACTCCTGCGCGACATCGCGGACGGCAAGACGCCTGGCGACACGACGACGCTCGCCGACCCAGCAATCGTGGCCAAGCTCAAGGACGAGTACGCGGACGAGGAAGACTAGGTGGCCTGGTCAGGCGTCTTTTAGTCTTTGGCTTGAGAGACTGTCAGCGATTCTAGGGTCGGTCCAGTATCAGAGCTGAGAGCCCGTCGACTAGGCTTCGGTTGCACTGTTGTCCAATAGTCAGAGGCAGTCGTGGTCGCCAGCGCCGACCATGGTCGGGAGCCAACCGAACTCCAGGAGTTGCCTAGTCTTACTTGCCGGGGTACGTGACGGCGGCGCTGTCGACATTACTCGAAGCCGACTTCGCGGTGTTCCCCGAAGACTGCACGGAGAGAGTCGGTGATCTCGCCGACCGTCGATCCCGCCTCGACCGCATCGATGATCGGCGGAAGAAGGTTTGCTTTGCCCCGAGCCGTGGCACCGACGGTGTTGAGGGCGGCTCGGGATCGGGCCTCATCCCGGTGCGCACGGTGACGACGTACACGTTCGATTTGCGCTCCCTCGATGGCGGGATCAACCCGCAGGCCGGTGATGGCAGTTGCGCTGTCGTCAATGAAGTGATTGACGCCCACGACCACCTGCTCGCCGCGGTCAATTGCCAGTTGCTCCCGGTACGCGGCCTCGTGAATCTCGCGTTGCACGAAGCCTGCTTCGATCGCGGCCAGGGTGCCGCCCTGTTCGTCGATCGTTGCCAACATCGCGCGAGCTTCAGCCTCGATTGCCGATGTCCGTTGTTCGATGGCGTATGACCCGGCGACCGGGTCCACTGTGTTCGCGATGCCAGTTTCCGAGGCGAGAATCTGCTGAGTACGAAGCGCCAAACGCGCGGAGTCCTCAGTGGGGAGACCCAGCGCCTCGTCCCGGCCATTGCAGTGGAGCGATTGGGTGCCCCCGAGTACTGCCGCGATCGCTTGCAGGGCGACGCGCACGGCATTATTGTCTGGCTGTTGGGCGGTCAATGTGCTGCCCGCTGTCTGCGTGTGGAACCGCAGGTGCTGAGCGGCTGGATTTGTTACGCTGAACCGGTCGCGCATGAGGCGCGCCCAGAGACGACGGGCCGCGCGAAACTTTGCCACCTCTTCCAGAACGTTGTTATGTGCGGCGAAAAAGAACGAGAGCCGTTGTCCGAACTGGTTCACGTCCAATCCTTCCGCCATGGCAGCCTCCACGTACGAGATCGCATTGGCGAAGGTGAACGCCACTTCTTGGGCTGCCGTCGAACCGGCTTCACGGATGTGATAACCGCTTACTGAGATCGCGTGCCAACGAGGCAGTTCTTTCGTGCAGTAGGCGAAAATGTCAGTAACGATTCGCAGCGCGGCCCGTGGCGGAAAGATGTAAGTGCCGCGGGCGACGTACTCCTTGAGGATATCGTTTTGCACTGTGCCGCCAAGCGCGCTGGCAGGCACGCCCCGCCGGCGAGCCAGCGCCACGTACAACGCGAGCAAGATGCACGCCGTTGCATTAATCGTCATTGACGAAGTCACTTGGTTAAGCGGGATGCCGTCGAAGAGGTCGGCCATATCGTCGAGTGAATCGATCGCCACGCCGACACGTCCTACTTCGCCGGCCGCGAGTGGATGATCAGAGTCGTAACCCATCTGCGTTGGCAAGTCGAATGCCACGCTGAGGCCCGTAACGCCCTGTTCGAGGAGGTACCGGTAGCGTAGGTTGGATTCGACGGCGGTGCCGAATCCGGCGTACTGGCGCATGGTCCAGAGGCGTCGTCGATACATGTCGTCATGGATCCCTCGCGTAAACGGAAACTTACCGGGCGCGCCGAGATCGCGGTCGGGATCCCAATCCGCTAGATCGTCGTATCGAACCGCCGACGTGGCCATGATGCGTTGCATTGTAATGTAGGTAACACGGTAGCTATACGATCATGTCAGCGCCCGTATGCGCCTCGTCTTGACACTCCCGGATCGCGCATTTAGAATGCGCTCGGTTCGTTGAGACCTCACCCAAGGAGGGTTTTCAGTATGGACGAAGTCGTCAATCGACTCGCACGGGAGTTGGCCGAAGCCATTGCCGTAGCCGCAGCCACCGATCCTAAGGTGGAAGCTTGCCGTGAGAAGTCCCGTGCGGCAGGTTACGAGATGCGGGTATCCCTCGAAGCGACGATCGGTTTCGCGACCCGGCCCAATGTTACCGCGGTTGCCAAGGTCAGCACGGCTCGCGACGCGGCGCCCCGCCAGGGAACGGAGATCAGCGCCACCGACCGTCGGTTCCTTCGCTCGTTGCGGATTGCGGTTGACGAAGCCCCAGAGAACAACGGGGAGGACGGGGTCATCCACTGAGTTGATTAGTACGTCAGCGCGGGACCCGCAGATCGTGTCCGGTCATCTCCGCCGTTGGCTTGATGCCCAACAGTGCGAGCAGCGTTGGCGCCACATCGCGTAACGATCCGTCACGTAGTTGCCACTCGCGTCCCTCCCCGCCGTCGATCAAAACAAGCGGTACGGTGTTCATGGTGTGCGCGGTGTGGGGGCACTGACGCTCGACATTCCACAGCAGCTCCGCGTTGCCGTGATCGGCGGTCAGGACGACCGTCCCGCCAGCGGCCTGGACAGCCGTGACGATCCGGCCGAGACAGCCGTCCAGCGTGCTGACCGCGCCAATCGTCGCGTCGAGTTTCCCGGTATGGCCGACCATGTCCGCGTTCGCGAAATTGCAGATGATGACTCGGTGCCGCCCCGCCTCGATATCCTGCACGAGCTGGTCGGTGATGCCGAGCGCGCTCATCTCGGGCTGCAAGTCGTAGGTTGGGACCCGAGGCGACGGTATCAGGATACGGTCCTCTCCGGCGTAGGGTCGCTCCTCCCCCGTGTTGAAGAAATAGGTCACGTGCGCGTATTTCTCGGTTTCCGCCAGGCGGAGGTTGGTCACGCTGTGGCTTGCTAATACTTGGGCTAGATTGTTCGAAAATTCCTGCGGCGGAAATAACGCCGGCAGTCCAAATGTTGCGTCATACTCTGTCAACGTGGTGCAGTGGAGCCGTGGGTGTCGGCGTCTCACAAACCCGTCGAAATCCGAAAAGGCCAGCGCGCGTGTCAACTGACGGACGCGATCCGCTCTGAAGTTGAAGAGGATTACGGAATCCTCTTCTTCCATTCGGCCGATCTGGCGGTTGTCGGCGTCGACGAGAACCGCAGGTTCGATGAATTCATCGGTGACACCTTCAGCGTAAGACGACGCCAATAGATCGGTTGAGAAGCGAGCGCTTGGTGCTTTGCCAGAAACGATGGCTTCGTAAGCACGCTTCGTTCGCGGCCAGCGCCGGTCGCGGTCCATTGCAAAGTACCGACCGCAGACGCTAGCGATTCGTCCGACGCCCATGCGGTCCATCGTCCGTTCCAGTACTGCCAAGTATTCCACGCCCGCGTTGGGTGGCGTGTCCCTCCCGTCGGTAATGGCGTGCACGAACACGCGCTTTACATCTAGGCTGGAGGCTCGCTTGAGTAGGGCATCCAGATGGCGCTGATGGCTGTGGACTCCGCCGTCGGATACGAGTCCGATCAGGTGAAGCGCATGATGATCCGCGCACCGGCCGATCGCCGCGTTTAAGGTCGCGTTCGTAGCGAATGCCCCGTCTCGGATCGCGGAGTCGATACGGCTAATATCCTGGTAGACGACGCGCCCGGCCCCAAGATTCATATGGCCCACTTCGGAATTGCCCATCTGATTGGCAGGAAGTCCAACGGCTTCACCGCTCGCAACCAGTGAGGCATGTGGAAACCGGTCGCGCAGTTCGTCGTAGATTGGCGTGTTGGCCAGCGCTACGGCATTGTGCTCGCGCGCTGTCCTGAGGCCCCAGCCATCAAATATGACCAGGACGAGCGGCGATAGTTGAGTGGGCATATCGAGTGCGACGGCGCGGTTACGCACCTAGGTGTTTAAGCGCGGAGCGGCCAGCATATCGGCTCGAGCCGACGCTGGTTTCAATTCGTAACAGTTGGTTGTACTTAGCAACCCGATCTGTGCGACAAGCCGAACCGGTTTTGATTTGACCTGCAGCAGTCGCCACTACGAGGTCAGCGATCGTTGTGTCCTCAGTTTCCCCAGAGCGATGCGAGACGATCGATGCATAGCCCGCAGACTTTGCCATCGCCATCGCCTGGAACGTTTCGGTCAGCGTGCCGATCTGATTCAGCTTGACCAGAAGCGCGTTTCCGACGCCCTCCGCGATCCCGCGCTCGAGGATTGCCGGGTTCGTCACAAAGACGTCGTCACCGACCAACTGGACTCGGTCTCCCAGCTCGCGTGTCAGAAGCTGCCAGCCTGCCCAATCTTGTTCTGAGAGGCCGTCTTCGATCGAGGCGATCGGATACTCGGTAATCCAGTCGCGGTAAAGGGCCACGAGTTCTTCGGCTGACTTCGTGCCTCCACCCGACTTCTTTAGTGTGTAGCGGTCTGGCGAAGCCTCATCCCACAGTTCGCTCGCTGCTATGTCGAGTGCGAGGTAAATGTCTCGGCCCGCGGTGAATCCGGCTTCGGTGATTGCTTCGAGAACGAGATCGACCGCCTCCCGATTCGACTGCAGATTGGGTACGAAGCCGCCCTCGTCGCCGACGCCGGTGGCGAGGCCTCGCCGCTTGAGTCCGCCCCGAAGCGCTTGGAAGATCTCGCTACCGGCGCGGAGTGCATCCGCGAACGTCGAGACGCCGACCGGCATCACCATGAACTCTTGAAAATCGACGTTCGTGTCGGCGTGCGCACCTCCGTTGAGGATGTTCATCATCGGTACGGGCAGAAGCGGCGAAGTGTCGGCCCCGTGGTGAAACAAGGATGCCAGATGGGCGTAGAGTGGCAGGCCGGCGTGCGTGGCGGACGCCTTCGCCGCTGCCAAGGAGACGCCAAGGATGGCGTTTGCCCCGAGGCGACTCTTATTGGGTGTGCCGTCCAATTCGATCAGGCGCCGATCGAGTGCAGCCTGGTCTAGTTCTGCGCCGGTGAAGGCCGTGGCGATTTCACCGTTGATGTGACCGACGGCTCGCAGCACGCCCTTGCCGCGGTATCGACTAGTGTCGTCGTCGCGTAACTCGACCGCTTCCCGGATTCCCGTGGAGGCACCCGAGGGCACCGCAGCCCTACCCATCGCACCATCTTTGAGCGTGACGTCAACTTCGACGGTGGGATTTCCCCGCGAATCTAAGATCTCCCGGCCGATCACTTGTTTGATATGCACGAGTTTGCTCGAAGAAGTGGTAGCGCCGAAAGCCTGGTTCAGCCGCGGCCGTGAACGTGGCGGGCGGAATCATATCACGCGAACTGGATGTCTTCAGTGGCTGCCAGATGGCAAAACACCAGCAGAATCATGGGTTTGGCTTGCCTCGCCAGGGTTGCCTATCTTGGCTGGCTCCCTGTACACTTCCAGAGGTTTGTCGCGACAATTCCTTGGTAGTCGGAAAGCCCGTGCGCTGTTCGCAAGCCGTCACGGAGCGACCCTGCGGGTCGTCACGCTGGGCGTGAGCCTGTTCGCTGCGGCGGTTACCGTATTTGCCCAGACCGCCGGCCAGGATGCGCCGCTGGCGCCCGAGCCGAGCCTCACTGAGGCGGAGAACGCGGAGGGGTTGAGACTGCTCGGGCTGATGGACGCCGCGCTTTCTAGGGAACCAGTACCCTCCGACATTCGTACCGATTTGAGCTGGCACTTCATTAGGACCCGGGATGGGCAGGTCTACGTGCCCTTCACCCTCAAACTCGATCCAGAGACGGTCGGCCAGTCGGTGACGATCGGCGTTCGGTTGGTGCCGATGGGCATGGTACTGATGCCGCCAGCTGCGCCCGAACCGGGTGAAACGGGGGCGGAACGGACACCGGTGGAGCCACCGTCCTATCCCTTCGAGGACCTTCACTTTGTCAACCTGCAGCCTTCCCAGAGCGGCGACTATATCGTCCGACGCGCACTCATGGCTCGACCGGGTTCTTACGATCTCTACATCGGAATCAAGGATTCGGAGCAGGTGGAGACGCTGTCGGAGGAGACCAGGCGAGGTGTGGTCAAGCGCACGGTGAACGTGCCTGACTTGTGGGATGGTCGGTTAACGACAAGCTCGGTCATCGTCCTTGAGGGACAGTGGGAAGAGATTCCCGTGCCGCTCTCACCTGCCCAGCAGCGTTCCAATCCGTATTCGTTCGGTGGTATGCGGCTCGTGCCACGAGATGGGCTGCAGTACGAGAAGACCGAGACGCTCTCGTTTCTGTTCTTCATCAACAATTCGCAGCTTGTCGAGGATAAGCCGAATGTCACGGTCGAGTACAATTTTTATCAGCGGCTCGTCGGTGGCGAGCAGTTTTTCAACCGCTCGGAGCCGCAGACTCTTAGCGCCGAGACATTACCGAAATTTTTCAATGTAGCGGCGGGATACCCGTTATCGGCAGGCCAGAACGTTCCCCTCAGCACATTTCCGGAGGGGGTGTTCCGACTAGAGATCGAGATCACTGATAACGAGGCAGCGACCTCGATCTCGCGCGAGGTGAATTTTAGCATCGTCGGATCCTGAAGACATCAACCAGAGGAACGATGAGTCGTCGCCGCCATGTTTTCGCTGTCGTTGTTGCCGGCGTGCTGGTCGGTGTGTGCGATCCATTCTCGGCTCAAAGCGGCGACATGCCAGCGGCCCAGATAACCGTCGTTGGCAATAGTGTCGTGCGTGGGGTCGTCACCGATATCGTCAATCGTCAGTTCGAGTTTGCGGTTGCCCTACACCGGGACACCGATAATGCCGTCACGCAATTTGGAGTGATCGCAACGGAATTCGTCCCGACGATGCAAAGTGCCGGCGTTGCTGATTTCTTGGACGAAAGCGTGACTAGCGACGAAAGCACTGGTGCCGAAGGACACGCCCACGACGAGTTGGCCTGGCGGCTTCGCCACGTTCGTCGCAGCGTGCTCAAGTAGATTCTCGAAATCGATCAACAGACCAGGCAGGAATCTGAACTGAGGGCGGCACCCTTTTTTTGAGCGATTGTGAATTCAATTTATTGAAAAACCAGTACGGTTAATTGGATGCTTGGCCAATTTTTTGAAGATCTTTCCAGAATCATAGTGGATATCGGGCGAGCGAGTTGGATGACTGATGATGATGTCTAGTAAAACGACGATTAGTTTTGGATGGGCGACAACGATTCCGCTGCCGGACGGTGCCATCGTTCTTAAACTGGCGCCGGTTCAGTGATATGCGAACGGCGTTGAAGCACGGCGCGACCGCTCGGTCCCGGCATGGTTCGCGGGGACAAGGCATGCTCGCCGTGTCGGTCGTCGTTGCACTTCTCGGCCTAGCCGTTGCGAACATTGCGGTTCGCTCGAGTTGGAGCGAGGTTGAAGACGGTGTGTTGTGGGTGTCACGGCCGGAAGGGGTCGTCGCGGCCCAGGTAAGCGGACGATCGGCCGCCGCCGATGCTGGCATTCACTTAGGTGACGTGCTCATAGCGGTCGATGGAGAATCGGTCGAGTCGCCTGACGCCCTAATCACCAAGTTCCACGATGCTGTCATCGGGGATCGTCTTGAATATGTCGTGGCGCGTCTCGGGTCGGAAGAACTGCTCGAAGTAACGCTACGGCCGATTCCCGCTGGGAACCGCACTCTGTATTTTGTACTGGCTGCGATCGGCATCTTCACGCTGCTCGTGGGGGTGTCGGTGCGACTGCGCCGGCCGACGGCGCAGGCCACGCTGCATTTCTTTTGGTTGACGGTTGCCTTCTTTGGTGTCCTAACGTTTTCCTTCAGTGGTCGGCTTGACCGTCTGGATTGGGTTTTCTACTGGGCCGATGTGTTTGCGACACTCATGCTGCCGCCGCTGTTTATGCACTTCGCGCTGGTTTTTCCAGGGCGAGTGCTGGACGGGATGCAGAAACAGTTACGGACGTTCCTGTTCACCGCGATTTATCTACCAGCGTTCCTATTTGGTGGCGTGCGCGCGGTTGCCATAACAGGCTCTGGAACCGAAGGTGCTCAGGTCGTTGCCACGGTTCAAGCCGTGGAGCGTTTCGAACTGGGCTACCTCGCGATCTGCATGGTCGGCGGCGCGGCAGTTATGTTCTGGGCGTTACATCGAGCCGGGTCAGTGACAGGACGTCGACAGCTCCGCTGGATTCTCTGGGGAACGATTTTGGGCGGCTTGCCGTTCCTGGTCGGTTACCTCGTGCCGTTTGCACTTGGCTTCAACCCGTCGCCGCAGATGGAACTAACCACAATTCCGCTTGGTCTCATCCCCTTGGCGTTTGCGTCAGCGGTAATCCGTTACCGTCTGATGGACGTTGAGGTGATCATCAGGCGGGCGGTGGTCTACACCACGGCGGTTCTAGCAATGGTGGTGATATACGCCGTGCTGCTTCGGATCGCAAGCGAGGTTCTGCTCGGTGGATCCGAGCAGCACAATTCGATCATCGCGATGCTCGCGACCTTAGTCGTTGTCTTACTGGCGAGTCCGGTCAAAGACGCGATTCAGTCAGCCCTTGACCGAGCCTACTACCGCGATCGCTACGACTATCGGCAGGCTCTAGTCGGGTTTGCGCGCGACCTCAGCCGCGATCTAGATCTCGCTCGTTTGAGTGAACGGCTTGTCACGAGAGTGATGGATACGTTCGTTGTTGATCGGATGGCACTCATGCTCGCACCCCCGGATGGTGACCCAGATGCTGACCTTCGGGCGATTCATGCGGTCGGTCTAGACAACGAAGTGCCGACGCTCTCGCGTCACTCGTCGCTCGGCGAGTGGCTCTGGGCGTCGCGTACGGTTGTCCTGGACGACGCAGCGCAGCGCTTGAGCGACGATGACATCGACGCCTGGCGAGGGATCGGGATCCATTATCTGGTGCCGAGTGTTTCAAAGGACGGGACG
The DNA here is from genome assembly GCA_002296225.1 of Acidobacteria bacterium UBA823. Lineage (GTDB taxonomy): Bacteria > Acidobacteriota > Vicinamibacteria > Vicinamibacterales > UBA823 > UBA823. Next base: position 68,070 of record DBHR01000080.1, read on the forward strand.
ACGGCCGTGCTGGCGATTGGGCGCACGGATAACGGCGAACCGCTCAGCAGTGAGGATCTTGCATTACTCGCTGCGGTCGCTGCACAGGTGGCGACGGCGCTCGAGAACGGTCGTCTCTACGGACAGCTGCGCACGAAAGCGGCTGAGCTCGATCGGCTGCGCGAATTCAGCGAGAACGTCATTGAATCGCTCAACGACGGTCTGGCCGTCGTGGGATTTGATGATCGCGTCGTACGGTGGAACCGCGGCTTAGAGCAGCTCTACGGTATAGGTCGCGACGAGGCACTGGGCGAAAAGCTTAATTCGCTGTTCGAGCCGGGATTTATCCAAATGCTTCACGACGCTCGTGACAAGGAGCCCGCGGGCGCCGTGCGGTATCGAGTGCCCATCCAGTCTCGACACCCCGACGGCCCACGTCGGTTACTCCTCAATGCGGCGATTGCGCCACTGCGGACGCCCCAGGGCGAGGGCGCCGGCACCATCGTGATTTTGGAGAACATCACTGAGCGTGTTCAGCTCGAAGAGCAGTTGCAGATTTCTGAAAAGATGGCGTCAATTGGGCTGCTGGCGGCCGGTGTGGCCCACGAGGTTAACACGCCGCTGACCGGTATTTCGAGCTTCACGCAGATGTTATTGGAGGGTGCGGAGTCCGACGATCCGAAAACGCGGTTGCTTAAGAAGATCGAGCGACAAACGTTTCGGGCGGCGAAGATCGTGAACGGTCTACTTAATCTAGCGCGCCCAGCACGTGCGGAAACGGGTCCTGTCGACGTCAATGCGGTTATCAATGACGTCCTATCGTTACTGGAACATCAGTTGAAGGCGTCACATATCAGCGTCCGTAAGGAGCTGGCCACATCTAAGCCGATAGCGCTAGGGCTTGACTATAAACTTCAGCAAGTGTTTCTGAATTTATTTTTGAATGCCCACGATGCTATGCCCAAGGGCGGATGGCTGAGGATCACGACACGGCGGGACGATAACCGCACCGTGATCGAGATCGCCGACACGGGTTCGGGTATTTCCGGGGAGAATCTCTCACGCATTTATGATCCGTTCTTCACGACTAAATCGCTGAGGCGGGGCTCGGGATTGGGCCTATCGATTACCTACGGTATCGTTCAGGAGCACGGTGGTTCGATCGAGTGTGACAGTGTTGAAGGACAGGGTACCAGGTTCACGGTTGAACTGCCGCTTGCGAACGCGGTCCTGACGCGCTCGAGAGAAGCGGCCCAGTGAGTAGCAGGACATCTACGTGACTGATAAACGCACGATTCTTGTTGTTGACGACGAAGAGGTGATGCGCGAGGTCCTTACCACGCTTCTCGCCCAGTCGGGCTACTTGGTTCAGACGGCCTCGACCGGGGAGGAAGGCGTGGAGATCGCACGCGTGGAGTCGCTGGACGCCGCCATCTTGGACGTGATGATGCCAGGCCAGGGCGGCATGGCGACGCTCGACGATCTACAAAAGCTCGACAGCGAGCTTCCGGTCATCATGCTCACTGCCCACGGATCGGTCGAGAGCGCGAAAAAGGCGATCAAGGCAGGCGCGTTCGACTACATCACCAAACCGTTTAAGCACGACGAAGTGTTGATGGTATTGCGGAACGCCGTCGAGCGCCGACGTCTGTCGCTGGAGAACCGGGCGCTGCGCCAGAACCTGCAGGCGCGTAGTCACAATTTCAGTGACATCATCGGCCGCAGTCCGCGCCTGCGCCAGATGTTCGATCTAATCATGCAGGCGGCGCCCAGCCGCTCGACGATTCTCATCCAAGGGGAGAGCGGCACGGGTAAGGAGTTGGTGGCGCGAGCGATCCACATGCATTCGACCAGAACGGAGTTTCCGTTTATCACCGTCAATGCGGGCAATTTGCCACACGACCTGCTTGAGTCGAATCTCTTCGGGCACGTCAAGGGCGCGTTCACTGGGGCGCAGTCGACGAAGAAAGGGCTCTTCGAGCTAGCCGACACCGGCAGCATCTTCTTCGATGAGATCGGCAATTTGCCCTTCGAAACCCAGGCCAAGTTGCTCGGCGTGATGCAGGAGCGCCAGTTCATGCGCTTAGGTGGTGTCGAAACCATCAAAGTCGATGTGCGCATCATCGCCGCGACGAACGTCGATCTGAAGCGGATGGTCGACGAGGGACGATTCCGGGAGGATCTGTACTATCGTCTGCACGTCATTACCGTAGATTTGCCACCGCTGCGCGAACGCAAGGAGGACATCCCATTACTTGTGCAGCATTTTCTCAACAAATACGGTGGCGAGAACGAACGGTCGGGTCTCGAGATCACGCCAGAAGCCCTAGATCTCCTAGTGGAGTACGACTGGCCAGGAAACGTCCGAGAACTTGAGAATGTGATCGAACGAGCGGTCGTATTATCCTCAGAACCGCGCATCGGCCTGGAACTTATCCCTGATCACGTGCGTACCTCGGGGCCCTTCCAAGTGCCGAAAATCGTTGTTCCGCCTGCCGGTATTTCATTTAGAGAAGTAATTGCGAACTCGGAACGGCAACTAATTGAATCGGCGCTGCATGAAGCGGGTGGTGTGCAGAAACGGGCTGCCGAACTGCTGCGGATCAAGCCAACGACGCTGAACGAAATGATCAAGCGATACGCGATCCAATCGCATCGCCGGCGGGGCGGCAACGGGCGGAAGCGGCAATCGGAACCGCCGGTCAAGTCCGCCACTGGGTCCCGGAAGGTCGTTCCCCCGCCCTTTGTGCCAGGTACCAGCCGGGACAACTGAACCAGAATGTCTTGTCCGTCTAACGCCCTAGTTCAGAGACTAGAGACCCCAGGGCTGTCCCGTCCAACGTCTAACGGTGTCCCCGACGGTTGCCGTCGCTCCCGGCCGGTCCGCGGATCGTTGACATCAACTGCTCGTACTTGGCGAGAATAATTTCCCAGCGATAGTGGTGGTTGACGTAGCTCTGTCCGTTGCGGCCCATGGCCGCACGCAGCTTTGTATCGGCCAGTAGGAGTTTGAGGCATTCGACAAATTCGTCTTGGTTGCCATAGTAAAGGCCGGCGTTGCTAATTCGGCAGTGATCCGCCACAACCTCGCTCCGACCGTTCGCCAGAATCGGGGTGCCAACGGCGAAGGCTTCCAAAGCTAGCAGTGACAGGCTCTCAAATGGCGACGGTACGACCACGACCGTAGCGGCCTCGAGTGCGTCAAGCCGCTCCTGCTCCGAGAGCCTACCGGCGAAGTGGATGAACGACTCTTCGGGCAATGGCATGAGTTTTACACCCATAAGGGTCAACATCGCGTCGCCGCCGCCGCTCGCGTAGGCGCTGAAGCACTCGATCAACTCCTCGCAGCCTTTACCCGGCTCGATCCTGCCACCGTAGAGTACGACTGGACCATGGAGGCGATGGCGCCGACGAAATACCGCTCCCCGCTTGTGAAGGGGGCTGTCATACTCACTGCCGTTGGTCGATTTTTGACTCGGGTTCGCCGCCCGTCGGCGGTTACCGCCGCGGGGAAGGGACCGTCCGATGCGTTTGGGCGGATCATCCATTGGTGGTGGCAGAAGGTCTACGCCGCAGCCGATGGTGTCTTCCGCCACGGTTCGAATGTCGAACGTTGACCTCAGAAACGCGCGCTCGGCAGCCGTGTTGTAGGCTAGGCCAGCCGGCAGGCTGAACACATCCCGGTAGAGACCGAGGTGGATCGCCGGCTCGTCATGGGCGGTCGGTACGAGGATGCTGCGACCCGGCGCGACGGCGATGCCGAGGACGGTCGGAGCGTAGAGATATGTGAAGAAGATTAGGATGTCGTAACTTGATGCATGCCGTTCGAGGTGCTCGAGTAGCGCTGGGCACCAGGGCCCCTGGCGTCGCAGCCACTCCATCTCGTCATCCCGCGTGTGGGGGTTATTGAAGATCCAGTCGGAATACCGATTGAATGATTCGATGTCCCGCGTCTGCGCGTTGGCGAATCGTTGAACCGTTACCCCGCGGACACGGTCGGTGCCCTCTGGATACGCATTTTTCCACGTGACGTAATCCTGCGCGCATGTGGTGAGAACGTTGACATCGTGTTGCGCCGCCAACTGCTCGGCGATGAGCCGGCAATGATATTCGGAGCCTCCGAGGATTTCGGTGCCGTAACGCTGAACGACGAAGGCAATTTTCACGATAGCATGCGTCCTGACGGTCGTCCGCCTACCTTGCACCGCGAGGTCCCGGACCAGGCAGGACCTCGCTGGATGATCATATCCAGCGAATGGGATAACGACGTTCTCACGAAAAACGCGCAACGAGTTGCGCCAGTCGCTCACGCATCGCTGCATCGCTGAAGTTCATTAAGCGAGCGCGCTGACCTTCTAGCACTGCAGCTCGTAGAGCCTCATCGTACACTAGGAGGCCGAGAAGCTCGGCCGCATATTCGAAATTCTTTGGCGCGAACTGCACACCGGCATCCCCCATCGTCTCCGGCACGGCCGCGGCCGAATAGGCCAGCACGGGCACGTCAGCGGCCATGGCTTCAAGAAGGGGCACGCAGAAGCCCTCGTGCTCGCTGAGCGAAACGTATGCGCTGGCAGTGCGATAGAAGGTCGCCAGGTCTTCGTCCGGCACACTCCCGGTGAACCAGAACCTCGCTACTTCACCAGGGCTTGAGTTGAACTCGGACACGAGCGAACGAATCATTGTGAAGTAGCGCGGCACGGCATCGTGCCGACCGACAAAGATGAATCGGCAATTGGCGTCGACGTACCGTCTATAGTGCTCGGCAAGAAGGATGTGATCCTCGATTTTCTTGTTAGGTGCCAGCCGGCCGACGAAAAGGATGTTCGTGAGACCGTCGTCGAGCACCCGCTCCAGCGCCGGCCGCCGTGCCAACTGGTTCAGGCGCTTCGTGTCAACCGCAATTGGCAGCACACCGGTGTTGCCGAATCCGACCTTTTCTAGCTCGCGACGGTTGTATTCGGAATCGCCCAGCGCGAGGTCCACGCGGCCGGCGAGCGTCGCCAGTTCGCGTCGGCCCAGCACGGCCAGCCGGAACAGCGCCGGCTCATAAGGCGTAAAAAAATGAGCCGGCGTGATGTTGTGGTATTGCAGCACACGGCCGCCCGAAAGCGACACGAACGCTTCCGTCATCGGTGACGGCAGTGCGTAGTGGAAAATCGTGAGGTCCCCCCGCGTCGCACCGTCGGCATCGAACGGTCGGATATCATTTCGCAGCGAGTCGTCGATCGTGATGGCGAAAACGTCCGCGGTATGCCCGAGTGCGCGCAGCATGTCGCGGGTCCGCCGCGCGCTGTCACCAACCGCGTCGCCCCGGTGTGCAGCTGGGACCCACTGATTGACGATCATGCTTCACTGCACCCGTTCACGATGTCGAGTTAAGGCGCCACGGACGGGGCATTCTGGAGCGCTTGATAGATCGAGAGCTGGTCAATCCTGAGCATCTCGCGTCGAATTGTTGCCAGAAATCTGGGCTGACATCCCACGGCGGTCTGTGTGGCCTCCGGCGAATCTCATCTACGAAGCCAAGCAGTGTTGCCGCGAAATCTCGGTCCAGGAATCGGTTCAGTGCAGCGTCCTGCGCATCGAGAATCGTCTCGCACAGCGCCTGGTTTGACACGATCGCGTCGATGAGAGCGGCGATGAAGGACGGATCCTTGTCGTTGTAGAGTACGCCGCCGCCATCCATGGTGTCTGGCACTGCAGTGGCGGCATGAGCGATCACCGGCAAGCGCTCGTGGAACGCCTCAAGCAGCGGGACACAGAACCCTTCGTGCTCGCTGGCGCAGAGAAAAACGTCGGCGACGTTGTAGAAGGCAACCAGCTCGGCATCTGTGACTTGACCAACGAAATAGACATCGGGTGTGCGCAGTCTCGCGGTGAGGTCGTCGAGCATTGTCAGGTAATCTTCGAATCCTGCGTAAGAGCCGACGATGAGTAGCCGTGAACGAGGATTATGCGCCACACGATACGCGTGAAAGAAACGGATCAAATCTTCGATCCGCTTGTGGGGAATGACCCGGCCGACAAAAAGGATATTGGTCCACCCGTCGTTAAGCTGCGACGCCAGATTCCAGTCTGGCTCGAGGTCGAGATGAGCGAAGTTCGGCACCACAGGTAGGACAGCGGTCTGCGAAAAGCCGAAGGTCTCGAGTTCCTGACGATTAAACTCGGAGTCGCCAAGCGCTAGGTCGCACCTCGGTACGAAGGCGCCCAGTTCGCGCCGGCCTTCCCAGCACCGTAGCGCCAGGGATGGATGCACGTCGATGAGATATTCTGGTGGCGTAATGTTGTGGTAGATGAGTGCCATCCGGCTCGGCAGTGCATAGGCGGTGCGAGAGGCCCTCGATGCCAGCGAGAAGTGATGAATGAGCAGGTCATTTGCCGTTGCTTCGTCGGGTAGCTCCCAAAACTCTCGGGTTAGACACTCCAGACTCGGGTCGGCCGTCTCGACAAAAATCTCGGAGGAATAGCCTGCATCACGCAAAACCTGCTGAATGCCAAGCACCTCGTGTCCGATAGCATCGCCGTAGCTAAGAGTCGCGAGCACCTGATGGGCCACGGGCCGATCGGCGCGCGGTTTAATCGTTGGGGTCACAAGTTACCTCCGCCGCACAGTTCGCTGGCCGCGGACGGATTTTAGCGCTGGCCCGGTCGGTAGTGCATCAACGATCTCTCGCGTCGGCGCCACGTTTCTACGCTGTCGGCCAAACCAGCCTGGCAGTGGTTCCATTGGCTTCGGCGCTTCGTGCTTTAAGTGCTCGAGCACTTCGAGGTATTTTCGTTCGATGACCGGCCAGGCGTAATGTCGTCGAAAGTACTGTGATCCGTTTCGGCTCAGCGCGGCGTGCAGCGGACGATTTGTCTCGAGTGCATGTAGCGTTTCCGCGAACTCTTCGTAGTTCTTGTAGTAAAGCCCAGCGTTGCTCCTGATGCATTGTCCCTGAAGGACATCGCAGCAGCCGTTGGCCAGCACCGGTCGGCTCATCGCCCATGCTTCAAGCGTAACCATTGAAAGACTTTCGAATTGCGATGGCATCACGAGCGCGTGCGCAGCTGCTAGGGCATCAAACTTATCCTGATCTGATACGAATCCCAGATGACGGATCCGTGAGTGCGAGGGAACCTTAAGAATCGATCGTCCTATCAGAACCAGCTGAAGTGACTTTGAGACCCGTGCCGCATAATTCTTGAAAAAATCGAAGAGTTCTAGACAGCCCTTATTTTCGTCGATGCGGCCGACATAAACGATGAAGGGCTGTTGGATTTCGAATTTCTGTCGGAACCGATTGGGATCACTGTCAGTTGGAATCTCTGAGCCGACTCCGACCACGGCATGCCGGACGCTGGCGTTTCCGGTAATCGCCTGGATCATCGCACGTTCTTCGAACGAGTTGTACATGATGCCGCGGACGCCCCGAAAAATCGGCCCGAAGATTGACAGGCCAATTGCGGGATCACGCTCGGCTGTTGGTACAAGAACCGCGTGAGGAGCGACCGCGCGACATCCATGGTAGGCGTGGTAGTAGCGGTAGCTGAAGAACAGGCAGAAATCGTAGCTACTACCGTGTCGCCGCAGGTAACGGATTAGTTTGGGACTGGTCGGGCCTTCGCTGTCGAGCCACGCGAGTTCGTGGGCAACCGAATGCCGATGCTCAAACACACGAGTTGACCACTGGTCGAAGTTCTCCAGGTCTCTCGGTCGCTTGACGGGAAATCGGCGGACTAAGAGATTACCCACACGGCTTTCGCCGGGATCGAATTCGTTGCTCCAGAAAATATAGTCCTTGGCGCACGTGGTCAGCACCTCGACCTCAGCGTGTTTGGCGAGATGCTCGGCTACATACCGGGCGTGGAGCTCGGCACCGCCATTCACGTCGGCGCCATACCGCTGAACGACGACGGCCAGCTTCACGATTCAGGCGTGTCGGCAGCCCCGTCGTCAGGTGCGCGTGGGGTGGCCGCCTCGGGACGTGTCGCCTCTTCAGTTGACGACTCGGTGCCTTGAGTGGGCGCTGGGCTAGCCGCGACCTCAGCGTCCGGTGAGGGGGCTTGGCCTTGGGGTTCCGCGGTCGTCGTCTCGGCTTCGACGGCCTGATTCGCCTTGCCACTTTGAGTGGTTCGGCGCCGACCGCCACGCCGTCGCCGTCGCCGGCGCGGGCTCGACGAACCGTCGCCAGGTTCTTCCACATCGGATTGGGTCTTGCGTTTCGTGGGCGCGCCGGCGACCGGTGGGTTGACTAAACCTTCGAGAGCACGGGCACGGCGCTCATCGAAGTCGAGACGGCTGTTCACCGACTGCACCTGCATCTTTAGGCTCTTGACCTCGATGCCCAGGCGCGTGATTTCGACGACGAGATTATTGAGGATCTCGTAGTGCAGCGTGTCGAACTCATCTTTTGCAGCAAATCTCGTCTCAATGTGAGAGTTAATGGCGTTCTGATGGTAGAACAGGAGCCTCAGAAACGGTCGAAGCAAGCGCCGAATAAATATGAGCAGCCGCCGCTTCGCGCTGCCAGCGATCGGGTAGTTCTCCTCGGGCCACTTCGTCTTGGGCCGCTCGCGGAAATGCTTCAGCAAATCCGAGCGCACGCCGGTGGGATCGAGAATCCGCTCCAGCTTAACGTTGGCGAGTTCTCGGATCTCCTGTTCGGTGTAGTCGACACCGCGCTTGTCCCGGATCCGCGTCCGGATGTGCCGCATGATCTCTTCAACGTTGATGGAACCTGCTCGAATCGCAAAGTCAGCCATGAGCTCTCGATTTCTGGCCTGACGGCGCTGAGCCGCCGGCGGAAAACGTCACCAGGGTCGATACACGATGAGGACTACCGCCACGGCCCACAGTGCGACGCAGCCCAGCAAGGGCCGGTCTGCCAAGAGTAACTCGGCGGGATCGCCCCCGCTCGCCTTTTGGTGCACGAGATACAAATACCGAAAAATACCGTACAACGGCAACGGAATCGTCAGACCAAGCCAAGCCGTGCCGAGGCGTGTCTCAACTTCCGGGCTGATGGTGTAGAAACTGTATGCGATTAGCGTGGCTGCCGTTACCACGCCAATCATCTGATCCAGAAGATACGGGCTGTATTCATCTAGACTCGGCCGATGCTCGGTGGCGTGCTCGGCGAGCACCAGGATTTCGTGCCGACGTTTACTAAGCGCTAAAAACAAGGCCAGCAAGCTCGTGCAGATCAGTAGCCAGGCGCTGATTGGAACCCCGATGACTACGCCGCCCGCTACCACCCGCAAGATGAAACCGACTGCGACCGTCATCACGTCCACGATGACCACGTGCTTCAGCACCGCCGTGTAGAGCAAGAACGTCGCGACGTAGGCGGTTGAGACGGCAGCGAAGGACGGTGACAATACCGCAGCTGCAAGCAGTGCGCCGGCGCCTAACGCCCCGGCAGTGACTAGGGCTGCCCTGACCGAGACAGTGCCCGCCGCGATAGGGCGCCTGGCCTTGTGGATATGTTGGCGGTCCGCTTCGCGGTCGGCTACATCGTTGACGAGATAGACGGCAGCTGACAGCCCGCAAAACACCAAGAAGGCAGCCGCAACGCGTATGCCAGACTCGGGTTCTGTGAGCCGTTGCCCGAACACGAGCGCTGCGAACACGAATAAATTCTTGGTCCACTGATACGGTCGGAGCGACCAGAACAGGTCGACCGGGCGGTTCCCAGGCACGAGAATCGAACCACCAGGTGCGCGATCCATGCGTCCATCCTGCGCTTGTGTCAGTCGAACTCGCGACGCTGCTTCTTCCTGGCGCGCTTGCGAGCGAGCGCCTGCTTTGCACGGCGCTTGTCGCCCGGCTTTAGATAGTACGAATGCTTCTTGATGTCCTTGA
>DBHR01000080.1:78215-82719 GCA_002296225.1 Acidobacteria bacterium UBA823
GCTTCTTGATGTCCTTGATGATGTCTTCTTGCTGAACTCTTCGCTTGAAGCGACGGAGCGCACTTTCGATCGATTCTCCGTCCTGGATTCTTATTTCAGCCAACCTGACTCTACCCCCTTACCCAACGACGAAATAGACGTCTGTGAGCCCGAACGCCACCACCCGAATATACTAAGCTATCATAGGTGGGCACTGGTTCTAGGCCCAAAACCTAGCGAGCGATGACGCTTTCTCTCCTGAATCCACACTTATCCGAAATATTGGATCTAATACGATAGTATTCGCTCTCGTATAAGCCTGCATGAAGATCCTCATTGTTGGAGGCGGCGCCCGTGAGCACGCCCTGGCTTGGAAGCTCTCGGCCGAGCATCCAAAGGGCCAATTGGTCTGCGCTCCAGGCAATCCCGGCATGGCTGCAGTCGCGACGTGCATCTCAGCCAATCCCGCCGATCCAGAGGAATTGTTTCAATTGGCTGAACACGAGGCTGCGGAGCTCACAGTCATTGGGCCTGAGGTGCCGCTAGCGAACGGCGTGGCCGACCGGTTCGCGTCTGGGGGACGGCTCCTCTTCGGTCCGACTCAGGCCGCGGCCCGGTTGGAATCGAGCAAGGCGTTTGCCAAGGCCTTCATGGCCAGGCACGGGATTCCAACGGCTGAATGTGAGATTCATACCGAGGCGTCCGGTGCGCTCAACGCCTTGCGATCGGGCCGACTTGGCTATCCAGTGGTAATAAAGGCCGATGGCCTTGCCGCAGGAAAGGGTGTCATCATTGCGCCTGACTCGGCGTCCGCGGAGCAGGCCATTCGTGAGATGCTCGTGGATCAACGATTCGGCGCGGCAGGCGCCACCGTGGTGATTGAAGAGCACCTCGAGGGAGAAGAGGCATCGTTCTTCGCACTCTGTGACGGTCAAAGGGCTATGGCGCTTCCGTCCGCGCAGGACCACAAGCGTGCATTCGATAACGATCAGGGACCCAACACCGGTGGTATGGGCGCGTTCGCGCCGACTCCGCGGATGACAGACGAAATTCGCGCGAGGGTCGTCAGCGAGATTGTTGAACCGGTCCTGGCCGGTATGGCGGCCGACGGGCATCCCTACGTCGGTGTGCTTTACGTGGGGCTGATGCTTACTGCAGATGGACCGAAGGTCATCGAGTTTAACGTCAGGTTTGGTGATCCCGAAGCCCAGGTCGTCTTACCCTTGGTCGCTGAAGATCTGACGCCCCTCCTCGTGGCGGCAGCCCAAGGTAGGCTGAGCGGACGCGGTTGCGTCCTACGCACCGAGCCTCACGTTGGGGTCGTTGCGGCCTCGGGCGGCTACCCTGGCTCGCATAGCATCGGTTTACCGATCACCGGGATTGAGGCCGCCGCCGCTCAAGAGAACGTTTTGGTCTTCCACGCGAGCACGAAGCGGACCGATGCCGGCATTGTAACGGCGGGCGGCCGTGTGCTGACCGTTGTCGGGCGCGGAGCTACCTTCGCCGCTGCCATCGACCTGGCCTATGCAGCGGCGGCGTTGATCAAGTTCGATGGGATGCACATCAGAACAGATATCGGCCGGATGGCGTTGACCTTGGCAGCGTAAAGGTAGGCAAGACGAGGGTTAAACGATGAGCGATCGGCGAGTTGTGATCTTGATGGGATCGGATTCGGATGCGCCTGTGATGCAGGCTGCGGCGGATGTCCTGGCGCAGTTCGGCATCAGCTACACAATGACCGTCGCGTCGGCTCACCGATCACCGGATCGAGTCAGACGGCTGATCGATGAGGCGCACGCTGAAGGGGTCGGCGCCTTCATCGTTGGTGCTGGTGCGGCTGCGCACCTAGCCGGAGTCGTCGCGGCGCATTCGTCCCGTCCGGTTATCGGTGTTCCAATCGATTCGACCGCTCTCCAAGGGATGGACGCCCTTTTGGCTACGGTCCAGATGCCCCCTGGAGTGCCGGTGGCAACCATGGCGGTCGGAAGAGCCGGTGCAATTAACGCGGCCGTACTCGCAGCTCAGATTCTGGCCATTGGAGAGCACGCGATGGCTGACAAGCTGACGAAATATAAGGCATCACTGGCGGCTAAAGTTGAGCAGGCGGCTGCCAAGATTGAGACGTGACGCGGAGCGGGTTCTGCCATGAAGTTCGCCCTCATCACCTTTGGATGCCGGGTCAATCAGGCGGATTCTGCGAGCCTGGACAAAGATCTCCGTGCGGTTGGGGGACAACCGGCCCTTCCTGAAGAGGCAGACCTCGTCGTAGTTAATACGTGCTCGGTCACCGCATCGGCCGACCAGTCAGCACGCAAGGTGATTCGACGGATCGGACGGCGGAACCCTGAGGCGCGGATCGTTGTCACGGGTTGTTACGCCACGCGAGCAGCCGAAGAAATTGGGTTGCTACCAGGGGTCGCAGCGGTTGTGTCGAACTCTCGCAAGGAACGACTGACGACCGACCTTCGGTCCCTACTTAAGTCGTTGCCGGAGCGGCCGGGCGACGGGCCGTGTGGCGCTTCGATCGAGACGTCCGCTCCGAGCCGGACAGTGCACATGCTCTGTGTGCAGACCGGGTGCGACGAGACGTGCACCTACTGCATCATTCCCAGGACGCGCGGACGTGGGCGAAGCCGGCCGATTCCCGAGGTGCTCGCACGCGTGCAGTTGGCGACCGAAGCCGGCTTCAAGGAGATCGTTCTGACAGGCGTGCATCTTGGTTCCTACGGCCAAGATCTCAATCCGGCGACGTCACTTCTGGAACTCGCGCAGGCGCTCGACAATCACCGGGCCGACTGCCGTTTTCGCATCAGCTCGCTTGAACCGATGGACTGCGAGCCGGCGCTAATCGATCTCGTCGCTCGGAGCGGGCGCTTTGCACCACATTTCCATCTGCCGCTCCAACACGGGAGCGACAACTGCCTGCGGGCTATGGGTCGCCCGTATTCGCGGGATGACTATCGCCGAGTTGTCGACGCCGTGCGCGAGTCGTTGCCACATTCGGCAATCGGATCGGACGTGATGGCGGGGTTCCCAGGCGAGGCGGCCTCCGATCACGATGCATCGATCAGGTATTTGGCGGAGTCACCGCTCACCTATGTCCATGTCTTCCCCTACGCCGATCGTCCAGGCACGGTAGCCAGTCGGATGTTGCAGAAAGTCGGTAGCGATGTAGTCAAGCGTCGTGCGAGGGAACTCAGGGTGGTGGCGGCGGAACTGCAGGATCGCTTCCGCCGACGCGCGGTAGGCGAGGTGCGTCCGGCGCTTACGCTCGAGGACGGGGGGCTGGCGCTGACGGACAACTACCTGAAGGTCCAGTTAAGACGGCCGACGGCGCGTAACCGCTTGGTCGACATCCGGATCGATTCGGCGTCGGGTGGCCGGATGACGGGAGAGATTATCGGGTCGGACTACGGCTCGGTTACTTGATTCGCGGTCACCGTCGGATTGATGAAGCTCGCCAACTGTTGACCGGGTGATGCCCGATCGCTTTCGAGGACGAGTTGTCCACAGGCCGCGCGAATGTCCTGGCCGCGACTCTTCCGGACCGACACGATAACGTGGTGCTCGGCTAACAGCCTGCCGAAGCGGTCGATCTGTTCGGCTGTTGGTCGCTCATATGGGATTCCTGGAGCGGCATTTAACGGAATTACGTTGACCTTGGCGCGAAATCCCGCCAACAACCCTGCTAGCCGACGCGCATCTGCGGGTGAGTCGTTGACGTTCCGAATCAACACGTACTCGAACGTGATTCGGTTGCGTCGTTTCACCGGGAAGGTACGACATGCGGCCAGAAGCGCTGACAGTGGGTATCGTCGATTAATCGGCAGTAGAAGAGTTCGCTGCTCTTCGGTTGTGCCGTGAAGAGAAATTGCCAGATTCGGCATGATTGACTCGTTAGCTAGGTGGCTCAGAGCCGGGAGTATTCCAACCGTCGACAGGGTGATGCGGCGTGGAGACACGGCAGCGCCGTGGGTGCACGTGATCATCCGTAGGGCCTGCATCGTTGCCTTGTAGTTGTGCAGGGGCTCTCCCATGCCCATCAGCACGATATTGATCGGCTGCTCCAGCAACTGTAGTTCCGACCTCAACACCCGGACATGCCCGACGATCTCTCCAGCCGTCAGGTGACGTTCGAGACCCATCTTGGCGGTTAGGCAGAACGTGCACTGCATCGCGCAACCCACCTGGGTTGAGACGCAGAGCGTGTGCGCCGGCGAGTCTGGGATGTAGACGGCCTCGATGCGCCGACCGTCGGCGAGTTCTAGGAGAAATTTCGTCGTGCCGTCACTAGATCGGCTGCGTGCGGTAACCCGAGGCGTTGAGATCGTGAAGGTGTTGGCTAGGGCTTCTCGATGCCGCTGGGACAGGTCGGTCATCTGCCCCCAGTCGGTCACCGCGTGCCGATGGACCCACCGGTAGATCTGCTTGGCACGATATGGCTCGATGTCTAACGGTGCCAGCGCGCTTTCAAGTTCCGCGAGTTCGAGTTCAGCCAGATCGCGGGTCGGACCAGCCACGTCTC
>DBHR01000080.1:83094-96506 GCA_002296225.1 Acidobacteria bacterium UBA823
GGGGCTAACCAGGATGCCTAGCAGTGGAAAATTGAGCGGTTCGTGGTTGATGACGTGAGCAGTGCGTGTTATGATTAGGTTTCTGAGTCGTAGACTTAATTCCTTTTTGATCAATAACTTGCGAAGCTACGTTCTCTTGCGGCACGAGTCAAATCTTTTCCACTGCCGATGATCGTTCGTGAGGTGGTTAACGACGGCCTGCGCCTCATTACTGAGTCGATGCCGCATGTCCGCTCGATAAGTATCGGCCTTTGGCTCACGCGCGGGTCCCGCCATGAAGGTCCCTCTCAGTCAGGGATTTCGCACTTCATTGAGCACATGCTTTTCAAGGGCTCGACTTCGCGGTCAGCCCAGGAGATTGCGCAGGCGATCGATTCAATCGGTGGCCAGCTTGATGCCTTCACTGCAAAGGAGTACGCGGGCTACTACGTGAAGGTACTCGACGCCAATCTCCCAGAAGCGCTCGACATCCTGTCGGATCTCGTACTCCGTCCAGCGTTTCGCGAGGAGGACATCGAGCGGGAAAAGAAGGTCGTTCTTGAAGAGATTAAAATGGTCGAGGACACGCCTGACGACCTCGTCTACGAGCTATTTACGCAGCAGTTTTGGAAAGGCCATGCCCTAGGCCGACCGATTCTCGGCGTGCCAGACAGCGTATCTGCATTCACGGCTGACGAGCTCCGTGGGTTCTTCGAACAGGCCTACGTCGCGCCAAACGTGGTCATTTCTGCGGCTGGGAACCTCGATCATCCCCAGTTACGCAGTTTGGTCGAGACGGCGTTCGCCGATCTTCCAGCAACTGGGCCACCGGTGTCGTGGGTGCGACCCGACATGGCGCCGAAGCTCGATATTCGGAACAAAGAACTCGAGCAGAGTCACATTTGCCTCGGTACTGCTGCCTACCAGCAGGACCACCCAGACCGCTATGTCAGTTATCTGCTGAACACAATATTTGGTGGTTCAATGAGCTCTCGCCTGTTCCAGCACATTCGCGAGGAACGCGGCCTGGCCTATGCCGTTTCCAGCGGGCAACATGTCTATCGCGATGGTGGCGCGCTGATTGTCTATGCCGGTTGCGCGACGAATTCGGTTGCCCAAGTTTTGGACTTGGTCGTCGACGAGATGCGCGGCTTGGCCGAGACGGCCGTACCGGCCGAGGAGTTGCAGCGAGCGAAGGACCACTTGAAGGGGAGCCTGATGCTGTCGCTGGAGAACACGTCATCCCGGATGTCGCAGTTGGCGCGCCAGGAGCTTTTTTTCGGCGAGCAGGTGGGTTTAGACGAAATCCTCGAAAGCATCGATTGCGTGACGACCGAAGACGTCCAACGCGTAGCTCAAGATCTCTTGGCGGACGGCCCGCGGGTCGTCACGGTGTTGGGTCCGTCGGCCGGACTCGACCTATCGGCGGAGCGGTTGGGCATCGGCCTAGCGAACGTCGTCAAATAAACGCCAGGCGCCATTGGAGGATGGGGCCATTTCTATTGAGTTAACGGTCCTCGGAAGCGGCAGTAGCGGAAACGCCACACTGGTGAGCGGCGGCGGTGCTTGTGTGCTGATTGACACCGGCTTGAGCTATCGCGCCCTGCGGCAAACGCTGGGTGAACTCGGCGTTGAGGTTGAGATGCTCTGCGCGGCGCTCATTACCCACGCCCATGTCGATCACGTGAGGAGCGCGGCGATGCTTTCGGAGAAGCATGGGATCCCGATTTACACCACGGCGGCAACCCGTGCCGCTTGGGGCAACGGCGTAACGAAAATCACGAATTGGGGCCGGCTGTCGTCCGGAAGCCCTGTGAGTTTTGGCGCGATGCAGTTTATCCCGTTCGGCGTCTGTCATGACGCCGACGACACGATCGGATTCCGGATCAAAACACCGGACGGCGCGATCGGATTTGCCACCGATGTTGGACAGATCACCGAGGACCTGATCGCCCAGTTCAGGGGATGTCGCCTACTGGTGCTGGAATCGAACCATGACAGCGAGCTACTTCGCGTGAGTCCGTACCCGCCGAGTCTTCGGTCACGCATCGGCGGTGACGACGGGCATTTGTCGAACGAGGCCGTAGCGGCGTTTGTCCACGACCATCTTGGCGCCGAGGTGCGCTGTATCGTGCTGGCGCACCTGAGCCGGATTAACAATCGACCGGAAATTGCCGAGTTGAGCTGCCGGGAGGCGCTCAGCGGAGTGGGGCGCGGTGATGTTCGGATAGTAGTGGCGCATCGGAATCGCCTGACGCCGACGATTGACCTAGCCTGTCTGTCGCGCCCTTCGGAGCAGCCGGTGGTGTCGCGGTCGGGCTCATGTCAGACCCAGCTGCCGTTTCCTGACACCGAAGGCCCAAGCATCGAGGTTAACGGATGATCCCTCGCTACACCCACCCTGAGATGGGGCGCATCTGGACTGACCAGCGCCGGTACGAGACCTGGTTGCTCGTTGAGACTACTGCGGCCGAGGTGATGGCCGATGCTGGCATGATCCCGGCCGACGCGGCGCGTGACATCCGCGACCGCGGCGCCGTCGACGTGGCACGCGTCGAGGAAATCGAGGCCACGACCCAGCACGATATGATCGCGTTTACCACGGCCGTGGCTGAGCGAGTTGGCGACTCAGCGCGATGGCTGCACTTCGGCTTAACCTCGTCGGACGTGATCGACACTGCGCTGGCGCTCCAGATGCGGGAAGCCTGCGCCCTGCTTCTCCGGGATCTCGATGACCTCTCGGAAGTCATTGAGGCCCGCGCCAAGGAACACCGCCGGACTCCAATGATCGGGCGGACTCATGGCGTGCATGCCGAGCCGATGACATTCGGCCTAAAACTCGCGCTTTGGCATGCCGAGCTGGCGCGCAATCGGCTACGGCTGACGCGGGCTCGCGATGTGATTAATGTTGGAAAGATTTCCGGTGCGGTTGGCACCTACGCGCACCTCGACCCAGCGATCGAAGCCAACGTTTGCGCACGGCTCGGTCTCATCGCGTCGCCGGTGTCATCGCAGGTGCTACAGCGCGACCGGCACGCCGAGTTGCTAGCTGCGCTGGCGATCGCGGCCGCTTCGATCGAGAAATTCGCACTTGAGATCCGCGGTTTGCAGAAGACTGAAATCGGCGAGGTCGAGGAACCGTTCGGGAAAGGGCAGAAGGGCTCGTCAGCGATGCCGCACAAGCGGAACCCAATCGGCTGCGAGCAATTGACCGGGCTGGCGCGTTTACTTCGAGCCAATGCCATGGCTGCGTTCGAGAACGTGGCGCTCTGGCACGAGCGCGACATCTCACACTCGTCGGTCGAGCGAGTGATCGTGCCGGACAGCTTCATCGTCCTTGACCACATGCTACGCCGTTTCACGCGGATTATCCGTGGGCTCACCGTGCATCCGGAGCGGATGCGCGAGAACCTCGAGCGATCGCGAGGCATCGTCTTTTCCGGCACTGTGCTCTTGCAGTTGGCTCAGCGGGGTGTCTCACGCGAGCAAGCCTATGAGTGGGTGCAGCGCAACGCGATGCGGTCTTTTCACGAGGCGTCGGACTTCAAAGCCTTGCTACTGGCCGATGCCGACGTCACGGCCGTGTTGCCGGAGAAAACGATCGAACAAGCATTCGACCTGGATGCGCAGCTTAGGCACGTGGACGGGATTTTTGAGCGGGTGTTCAACGTGGATACTACTCTTGGAGGGGAGGCGTGACAGTACGTGTGTTCGTGACGCTTAAGCCGTCGGTCTTTGACCCGCAGGGACGGACCATCGCCGACGCCCTCCACGCCATGGGCTACGATGGCGTGCGAGACGTGCGGCAGGGCAAGTATTTCGAGCTCGACCTTGACGCTGACACGGTCGATGTTGCTAAGAAGCTTGCAGACGAAGTGGCCGATAAGCTGCTCGCGAATCCGGTCATTGAAAGCTACAGGATTGAGGTAGATGAAGGCGAGAAGCTAGGCTCGAGGAGCTAAGACCTCGCAGGCCCCTGTCATGAAATTTGCCATCGTCGTGTTTCCTGGTTCGAACTGCGACCACGATGCCTATCATGCGGCGAAGCACGTGCTTGGTGCCGACGCCGAATTTGTGTGGCACAAGGAGACCGATCTTAAGGGCGCCGATGTCGTCATCTTGCCCGGCGGTTTTTCCTACGGTGATTACTTACGGACCGGCGCGATCGCCCGATTCTCGCCGGTCATGGTGCCGTTGCTGGCGTTCGCAAAGACTGGCGGGCCCGTGCTCGGTATCTGCAACGGCTTTCAGGTGCTCCTTGAGGTTGGCTTACTGCCTGGCGGCATGCTGCGCAACCGGAGCGTCAAGTTTCAGTGTGAGCATGTCTATGTCCGCGTTGAAGCACTCGACACGCCGTTCACGTGCGTCGCGGCTTCCGGGCAAGTCTTGCGCATGCCGATCGCGCACGGTGAGGGGAACTACTTCGCGCCGCCCGACGTGATCGAGACACTCGAAGCCAATCGTCAGGTAGTGTTTCGCTATTGCGATGCTAGAGGGGCGGTCGTCGACGCGGCGAATCCCAACGGCTCAACTAGTAGCATCGCCGGTTTGTGTAACGAGCAACGGAACGTCGTGGCGTTGATGCCGCATCCCGAGCGTGCCTGCGAGTTGGCGGTAGGCAGCGTCGACGGCTTAGTCGTCTTCGAATCTACCGTTGCGGCGCTGACGGGTGACGGAATGTTACGGACTGGATGATCCAGCACGAGCCTGCGAGCGGTCCATGCCAGTGATTGATTCCAAGACTCTCGAACACCATGGCCTGAGTCGTGAGGAGTACGAGAAAATCCTTGAGATCCTCGGCCGAGAACCCTCCCTAACCGAACTCGGCATCTTTTCGGTCATGTGGTCCGAACATTGCAGCTACAAGAGTTCCCGAATCCACCTACGGACGTTGCCGACGACCGGCGCATGCGTAGTGCAGGGCCCAGGGGAGAACGCTGGTGCCGTCGACGTGGGTGACGGTCTCGTCGCTGTCTTTAAGATTGAATCACATAACCATCCCTCGTTCATCGAACCCTACCAGGGGGCGGCAACTGGCGTCGGAGGCATCATCCGCGACATCTTCACCATGGGGGCACGCCCGATAGCGTTACTTAATTCCCTGCGCTTCGGCCCGCTCGATGACGCTCGGACGCGCGGTATTCTTGAGGGAGTGATCGCTGGCATCGGTGGATATGGCAATAGCATCGGCATTCCGACGATAGGCGGCGAGATTGCGTTTGAGGATAGTTACGCGGCGAACCCACTTGTCAATGTCTTCTGTCTCGGGATCGCAAAGGCCGGTACACTCGTCATGGGACAGGCATCGGGCGAGGGCAATCCGGTGTACTACGTCGGTGCGAAAACCGGTCGAGATGGCATTCACGGTGCAACAATGGCTTCGGCGGAATTCGATGAGCAATCGTCAGAGAAACGACCTGCCGTGCAGGTGGGCGATCCGTTCATGGAGAAACTGTTGCTAGAGGCGTGCCTCGAGTTGATGCAGACCGACGCGCTTGTTGGGATCCAAGACATGGGTGCTGCTGGTCTGACCTGTTCGACATCGGAGATGGGCGCGCGTGGTGGCACGGGTATCGATATCGACGTGAGTCGCATCCCACAGCGCGAATCCGGCATGACTCCCTACGAGATCATGTTGTCGGAGTCGCAGGAGCGGATGCTGATGGTCGTCCGCCACGGGCGCGAGGTCGAAGTGGAGCGGATCTTTAAGAAGTGGGATTTGCACGCTGTGTCAATTGGCAAGGTGACGATGGACGGCCAGCTGCGCGTGCGTGAGGGGGATGCAGTCGTCGCCGAAATTCCGAACGGGAAGCTTGCCGATGAGGCACCGCTCTACGACCGACCGATCGAGACCCCGGCGTATCTGGAGCGGTTGTGCTCCTTGGAGCTTAACGCCTTGCCGCCGCTGCCGACGACCGAGTCAGCACTGCGAACACTACTGGGTTCGGTCACGGTGTCTAGCAAGCGTTGGGTCTACCGCCAATACGACCACATGGTTCGTACCAATACGGTCTTGCCCGCGGGGATGGGTGCCGGTGTTGTGCGGCTCAAAGGTACGAACCGGGCATTGGCGATGTCGGTCGATGGCAATGGCCGGCACTGTTATCTTGACCCGCATCTCGGGGCAATGCTGGCCGTGGCGGAAGCAGCACGCAATGTTGCCTGCTCGGGCGCCTTACCGATTGCCGCCACCAACTGCCTAAATTTTGGCAATCCAGAGCGCCCAGAAATCATGTGGCAGTTTACACGCGCCGTGGAAGGGATCGGTGAAGCCTGCCTGGCCTTAGAGTTACCGATCACGGGTGGCAACGTGAGCTTCTATAACGAGACCGACGGGCAGGCTATTTATCCAACGCCGGTAATGGGGGTTGTCGGCGTGATTGAGGACGCCACTCGTGTCCTCGGCCGGACGTTTCCGGCTGGAGAGTCGGCGATCTTGCTGCTGGGGAGCGGGCGTGGCGTGTTGGGCGGCAGCGAGTATCTGAAGACAGTCTGTGGGCAGGTTGCCGGCTCACTAGCCGACTTGTCATTGGAGTCCGAACGTGCGCTTCAGCGGCTCCTCGTCGAGCTCGCTGCGGCCGGACTGATTCAATCGGCACACGATTGCTCAGACGGGGGGCTTGCCGTGGCGCTCGCCGAGTGTTGTTTCGACACCGGCAGCATGGGAGCCGAGTTGATGATGCCTGACGGCGGCGGTGAGGGAAGGGCCGATGCCATAGACGCGTCCATTTTGTTCGGTGAGGCGCCTTCACGGGTGCTTGTGTCGGTCACCGACAGCGACTTTGGTGTCGTGCGCGCACGGGCCGAGGCCGCCGGTGTGCCGATCGCGGCCCAAGGGCGGTCCGGCGGCGACCGGATCCGTATCTCGATCGCCGGCCGACTGCTGCTTGATATGTCGGTCGTTGATGCCGAGGTCGCATGGCGGCAAGGATTGGAGCGATTCTTCGCCGACCGGGCTGCCTAGGCTGCTTTCACGCCGTGACTTGAACTCGGAGGCTATGCCGTCCAACAACATGAGACGAACGAACATGCGCGACAAATTCAGAGACGAATGCGGGGTCTTCGGTATCTTTGGACACCCCGATGCTGCGAACCTCACCTACCTCGGGCTCTACGCTTTACAGCATCGCGGGCAGGAAAGCGCTGGAATCACGTCCGCCGATGGTAAGCGGCTCTTCCTATCGCGCGCGATGGGGTATGTCTCGGATGCGTTCGACGAGGCCACGCTGCTTTCGCTTAAAGGGCCGTCGGCGATTGGCCACGTGCGGTATTCCACGGCCGGTGACAGCCGGTTGGTCAATGCGCAGCCGATTCTCATCGACTGTGCGCACGGCGAGATCTCCCTATGTCATAACGGAAACCTGGTGAACGCACAAGAGCTTCGGGACGAGCTCGTGCGGCGCGGGTCCATCTTCCAGACTAGCAGCGACACGGAAGTCATCTTGCACCTCTACGCGCGTTCGCAAGCGCCGATGGCCGAAGATGCGATCATTGAATCGATTTCCCAGGTACGTGGCGCGTTCTCGCTCGCGATGTTGACGAAAGATAAGTTGGTCGCGGTGCGCGATCCGCACGGCTTTCGCCCGCTGGCGATTGGTGAGCTCGACGGTGCGACGATCGTCTGCTCCGAGACGTGCGCGTTAGACCTGATCGGCGCAACCCACGTACGCGACGTTGAACCGGGTGAGGTGTTAGTGATCGACTCGACTGGCATGCGATCTTATAAGCCGTTCGCCGACGCGCCGTTCGAACATTGCATTTTCGAGCATGTCTACTTCGCACGGCCAGACAGCAAGGTGTTCGGCCAGAGCGTAAACGAAGTCAGGACCGATCTCGGACGCCGACTAGCCCGGGAAGCCGGCGTGGATGCCGACGTGGTCGTGCCAATACCAGACTCTGGCGTCTGTGCCGCGCTTGGATTCGCAGAGGAATCTGGCGCGCCGTTCAAGATGGGTTTAATCAGGAACCACTACGTCGGCCGGACCTTCATTAGTCCCCAGCAGGCGATCCGGAACTTCAAGGTTAAGGTGAAGCTCAACCCGGTGCGGAGCATCCTCAAGGGTAAGCGTGTTGTGCTCGTCGATGATTCAATTATCCGCGGAACGACCAGCCGCAACATCGTAGGGATGGTCCGCGCGGCCGGCGCGAGCGAAGTACACATGCGCATCAGTTGTCCGCCGACGATCTCGCCGTGCTACTACGGCATTGACACCCCCCGCCGTTCGGAGCTGATTGGCTTCACGCACACCGTGGCGGAGATTCAAGAGTTCCTGGGTGCCGACAGCCTAGCTTATCTTGACATCGAAGGATTACTGAGCGCGGTGGGCTCCCGCCGCGGGGACTACTGCACGTCTTGCTTTACCGGTAAATATCCGGTCGAATTTCCACACGACGAAAACGCTTATCTCCAACTCGCGCTCAAGCTGCCTAGCGAATCGTGATGAACGTGTGCGCCACCAGAGCCCGTCGCCTCATCACGCTCTGGTCCATGGTGTCTATTGAGACGCTCGTCGCTGGTAGGGCACGGTGGTCCCACGCTATCAGGATTTCAACAGAACGACGCTCGGCGCTACTGGGCCAGCGAGCTGAATCTATTAGCCGATGGGTTTGGGCATGGTAGAAGAGAGTTTCGAGGAATAGCAGTTTTACGTGGCAGTCCACAATGCCTACCGGCCAGTCTCTGGTGGCTCGCTGAAGCTGATGGAGGAGTTGATCGCCCTCTCCGTTTCTGATGACAAATCGGGCGCGTGTACACCGGATATGAGTTGATGGTTGATTACAGGGAATCGGGGGTCGATATTGATGCCGGCAACGAGGCGGTTCGCCGCATCCGCGAACTGGCGCGCGGGACGTTCACCCCTGGCGTCCTGTCGGACATCGGATCGTTCGGCGGCCTGTTTCGGCCTGACACCGACGGAATGCGCGAACCGGTGCTGGTATCCAGCGCCGATGGGGTCGGGACGAAGCTCAAGGTGGCGTTCTTAGCCGGTCGACACAACACCGTCGGCATTGACCTCGTTAACCACTGCGTGAACGACATTCTGGTGCAAGGGGCGCGCCCTTTGTTTTTCCTCGACTACTTGGCAACGGGCTGTCTCGTGCCAGACGTAATCGCTCTGGTGGTCGAGGGGATGGCGATCGCCTGTCGTGAGAACGGCTGCGCACTACTCGGCGGTGAAACTGCCGAGATGCCTGGTTTCTACGCTGACGGCGAGTATGACTTGGCCGGATTTATCGTTGGCGTCGTGGACCGAGAGCGACTGCTCGACGGTCGGACGATCGCAAAAGGCGACCGTCTCGTCGGTCTCTCGTCCTCCGGCTTACACACTAATGGATACTCCCTAGCCCGCCGGGTCGTCTTCGACAAGCTCGGACTTGATGTGAAGGACCACCTGAGCGAGGTCGGCTACACGGTGGGCGATGCTCTGCTGAGCCCTCACCGATCCTACGCGCGCTTGGTCAGTCCGCTGCTCGACAGTGGGCTGGTGAAAGGGTTGGTGCACGTCACGGGCGGCGGCATGACGGAAAATCTTCCGCGCGTACTACCGCTAGGAACCGCGGCGATTGTCGACCGAACTGCCTGGACCATACCGCCGATCTTTACCTGGCTGCAGCAGGCGGGTGGTATTACAGACGACGAGATGTTTCGTACGTTCAACATGGGCATTGGGCTAATCGCGATTGTAGATTCCGCGAAGGTTAACCTGGTACTCGATCAGCTCGCCGGGCAAAATGAAACGGCTGCGGTCGTCATCGGCGAGATCGTATCGGGTAATCGTCTGGTGACCTACACCCAAGAATGACTGCTCTCAACCGGCGTCTCGGCGTGCTGATTTCAGGGCGCGGAAGCAACCTGCAGGCGATTATGGATGCGATTGCGGACAATCGACTGGACGCAACGATTTCGGTTGTTATTTCGAACCGTGCGGAGGCTGCAGGACTCGCGCGCGCCCGCGCTACAGGAATCGATACGGTCTACCTCAACCACCGCGCCCATCCAGATCGAGAATCCTACGACCGTCTACTCGCATCCGAACTTCACAAGCGCGAGGTGGGGCTTGTCTGTCTGGCCGGGTTTATGAGGCTATTGAGCCCGGTGTTTCTTAACGCATTCCCGAATGCGGTACTTAATGTCCATCCGTCCTTACTCCCTGCGTTTCCCGGACTCGATGCGCAACGTCAGGCCTGGGAACACGGCGTTAAGGTGACGGGGGCGACCGTGCATTTTGTAGACGCCGATCTCGATGCCGGTCCGATCGTTGCCCAAGCCACCGTGCCCGTATGTCACGACGACACACCCGAGACGCTCGCAGCGCGCATTCTTCCCGAGGAGCACCGGATCTATCCCGAGGCGATTGCCCGCGTACTTGACGGTGCTTGGACTGTATCCGGGAGGCGCGTCGTCACGCCGACCTAGTTATCCCTCGGTTCTACCGCGTGGCCCAACCGAACGCGTTTATCGTCAGCGCAACCAGAATTGCCCACTAGCAAATTATGAGATCGGTGGACGCGACGACAACTACTCCACTCTAATGGGCGCGGTCAGCAGGCTGCGGATTGTAGAACTATGGTCATTGAAGGAGTCTTGATGGTGCCACGTCTGTGAGTTCAGATGTCGGAAAGCGGTTCTAGGCTAAGTATGGCGACCTCGGGCGGACAGTTTAGACGAAACGGCACGTAGACCGTGCCGATACCGCGGCTGACGAACAATGTTGTGTTCTCGCGTCTGAGGACACCCGCTGCGATCGGAAATTTCCGCGCCGCGATAGCGCCGAGCCCCGGGAGGATGATCTGGCCGCCATGGGTATGCCCCGACAGGACGATGGGCACGTCAAGGGCCGCCGCCTCGATGATCCGACGGGGGTCGTGGGCGAGGAGAATCGCCGGTCGGACGGCGCCGCTTAACAGCTGGGTCAGTGCGTTCGCCTGGCGGGTCCAGAATCTTAAGCCGACCAGCTCCAGCGGCTCGCCGGCGATCTTGATGCGGGTCCGATCATCCATCAGGACCTCGAACCCCTGAGCCGTCAGCGCGGCTGGCATCAAGCGTTCGTCGTCGTGGTTGCCAAGAATGGCGAACACGCCATGCGGCGCTGTCAGTGGGGCGAGCGCATCCGCTACGTCGTCAACGTATTGGGGATTGCCCCAGGTCACATAGTCGCCGCCGAGAATGATCAAGTCCGGCCGTTCCGCCATCATCATTGCAACGGCTGTTTCGATATCCTCGCGAGGCACGGTGAAGCTTCGGTGCAAGTCAGTCATTAGGCCGATGCGCAGCCCTGATAGTGCTTCCGGGAATCCCGATGCGGGGATGGTCGTGCGAGTGACTTCGAGATGTTGCCGCTCGTACAGGCAGCTGTAAGCACCAGTACCCGCGAAACCGCCGACGCCGGTGACGATGAGGGCTTTCATAGCGGACCGGCGACTAATACGGCTCGCCTCGGGGGGCTTGGCCACGGCGTTAGTTATATATTAGTAGGGTCCATGACGCTAGATGAACAGGTCAAGTATCTAACGAAGGGTTGCGTGGATGTCATTCGCGCCGCGGATTTGCGCGCGCGGCTTGAGCGTGCACATCAGCAAGGCCGGCCGCTCGTCGTGAAGGTCGGGTTCGACCCGACCTCGCCCGATCTTCACCTAGGCCACACTGTGCTCATACGGAAGATGAAGCACTTCCAGGATCTCGGACACACCGTGATCTTCGTGGTCGGCGACTTCACTGCTCTCATCGGTGACCCGACCGGACGTTCGAAGACTCGCCCACCGCTGTCACGCGAACAAATCGCAGACAACGCTGAGACTTACAAGACTCAGGTGTTCAAGCTCCTCGATCCAGAGAAGACCGTCGTCGATTTTAATAGTCGATGGCTCGGCGCGCTTGCCAGCGAGGACTGGGTCCGGCTCGCGGCGCGATATAACGTCGCCCAGATGCTTGAGCGGCGTGATTTCCGGCAGCGCTACGACAAAGGGCAGCCAATTGCGATCCACGAGTTCTTGTACCCGCTTGCACAGGCCTATGATTCAGTCTTCTTGAAGACCGACGTAGAGTTGGGTGGCACCGACCAACTTTTCAACCTGAACGTCGGTCGCGACATCATGCCATCGTTCGACCTCGAGGCTCAGGTTGTGATGACTGTGCCGCTGCTAGTGGGCCTTGATGGTGCAGAGAAGATGACGAAGTCGACGGGCAACTACGTTGGCATCACTGAGTCATCAGTCGAGATGTTCGGCAAGCTGATGTCGATCTCCGATGAGTTAATGTGGGTCTACTACGAGCTCCTAACCGATGACTCGGTCGAGGAAATCGAGGGGCTCAAAGCGCGCGTAAACGACGGCAACCTGCACCCGAAGCAGGCGAAGGTCGACCTAGCGAGGCGGGTCGTCACGGACTTTCACGCTGCGGCTGAGGCGGAGAAGGCGGCTGTGGAGTTCGATCGGGTGTACGCACGGGGTGGGCAGCCGGCGGATATCCCAGAATTCAGACTGGAGCTTGCCGGCGAGTGGAAACCGCTCAATCGGATCATGGTTGATGTCTCAATGGCGAGTTCTGCTAGTGCCGCCACGCGAAAAATCTCCAGCGGTGCGGTGTTGATTGATGGCGTGAAAATTTTGAATCGGCATTGGAAGCCGGTGTCCGGTGAGTATCTCATTCAGGTAGGCCGACGCTTCGCGCGGCTACTGGTCCGATAGGAAGCGTAGCCTGGGTCGCAATCGCTTTGCGGGAAGGCTTCCGCTTCAGCACATTTACAGGTCACAACTCGTGACCTGGAGGCCGCGACCAAAAGAAAGGCACCGTTATTGCGCGTAAATTGTTGACAGCCAAACGAACCTCTAGTAACCTTTCACGGTTCTCCTGGAGACGGGAGGAGGGGCCTTGCCCCTGCCGAGGAGTTCTCGGCGCTTGGGTTCTTTGAAAACTAGATAGAACGTGCAAGCACTACGTCACGACGAAGCCGCGTGCCTTCGGGTGCGAGGCGGAGTCGGACAGCCCGTCAAGTATCAGCTGAAGTGTTGATGCCTTTGTCGCACATTGTCCGGTTCATCGGCTGATGGACGATGGTCGCGGATCACTTCACGACTGAACGTAATGACGCAGGAGCCAATATCAATAGGCGCTTGTGTTTGAGCAGTTGCTTGCCGAGCCGATCTTCTGATCGGGGAGGCGGCATCCGTTTTTTAAACATGAGAGTTTGATCCTGGCTCAGAATCAACGCTGGCGGCGTGCCTAACACATGCAAGTCGAACGCGAAAGCGGCTTCGGCCGCAAGTAGAGTGGCAAACGGGTGAGTAACGCGTGGGTGACCTACCTTCGAGTGGGGGATAACGTTCCGAAAGGGGCGCTAATACCCCATAACATCCTGTCTTTGGAAAGACGGTGATCAAAGCTGGGGATCGTAAGACCTGGCGCTTGTTGAGGGGCCCGCGTCCGATTAGCT
>DBHR01000115.1 GCA_002296225.1 Acidobacteria bacterium UBA823
GCCCTGGGCTCGCGGTACTTGCCGGAGTCGGGAAGCGAGGATGATACGATCATCCGCCTTATCGGCAACAAGGGCTTCACGTTCTTGATGAATCTCCTCTTTGGTTGGGGAATCTCTGATTCGCTGTTCTTCTATGCGGCCATCCGCCGCTCGGTGTTTGAGTCGATTACGGTTCGGTCACGCGGATGCGAGTATTGCGTGGAATTCATCATTCGGGCGCACCAGGCAGGATTCAGGCTGGGTGAGATCCCATCGGTCGAGAAGCGGCGCATCGCCGGAGTGTCTAAGGTCCATGCGCTGATGGACGGACTGCGGGTTCTGCGGGTCATGTTCCAGGCCCTCCTGAGGCCTGAGCCGAGACGTCAACCGCCTGGCTGGTGAGAGATGCGAACAACGACTCGAACCCATCACCCGAGCCTTAATCTTTCTAGCATGTAAGCGGTTTGCACCACGGTCAGTACGTCTCGCAGACCTTTAATTGCATGGGTTTCAGACCGAGGTTATCGCGCCCGTTAGCAAGTTCGCAGGGGTGGGACGCCGGCTGCAGTGGGAATGCCGCGTATTGTGTCCAACCACGCGCACGTACTGTGCGGCCTTCCTACCCGCCCTCTACATCAGCCACATGACCCTGATTTTCGTCGAGCGACGATGAGGCTCGTTGTTTTCTTCAGTCGTGGCATGTCACTCGATGGCTGGCGCCGAGCCGGGATCCTCGACCGCGAACTGGCGCTCTATCGGTCCCTTTTGCCGCACCTGGAACATCTTGCGTTCGTTACCTACGGCGGCGCGGACGATCTCCGACTGGCGAGACAAGTGGTCGGCATCGAGATCCTGCCGAACCGGTGGGGTCTACCGTCGAACCTCTACAGTGTGTTGGCTCCGTACCTCCATCGGCGCACGCTTGGTCGTGCGACGGTCTTTAAGACGAATCAGATCAATGGCGCGTGGTGTGCCGTGATTGCCAAGTGGCTATTTCGAAAGAAGCTGCTCGTTCGGTGTGGCTACCTCTGGTCGGACTTCATGGTCCGGCTCACTACGAGCCGATGGCGTCGGGCGCTGGCGGGATGTCTGGAGCGCGCAACCTTTCAAGTAGCCGACGCCGTGATCGTGGCGGGCCACGCTGACCGAATGACGATCATCAGACGCTATGGCGTCAATGCCGAATGCATGCATGTAGTGCCGAACTACGTTGACACTTCGCTGTTTCGGGTGATGCCGGAAGTGCCACGTGAGTCGGGACGCGTAATCTTTGTGGGCAGGCTCGAGGATCAAAAGAACCCGTTGGCACTGATCGAAGCGCTGAAAGAACTTCCCGGGGTGAAACTAAGCATCATTGGAAACGGGTCCCTTCGTGCGAACCTAGAGGAGCGGGTGAGAGAGTACGGCGTGGAGGTGGAGTTTCTTGGCGCTGTACCGCACGAGGAGCTTCCTCGGCTACTCAATGGTTCGGAGGTATTCATCTTGCCTTCCCACTACGAAGGAAATCCGAAGGCACTTATCGAGGCGATGGCATGCGGCCTACCAGTTATTGCGACCCGTGTCCCTGGCATTCAGCAAGTTCTCGTGCACGAGGAAACCGGGTTTCTCTGCGGCACATCGGCAGCAGACCTTCGAGCCGCGCTGCGTGCAGTGCTAGAACGTCCTGAGCTACGCGAGCGCATGGCCAGCCGTGGCCTTGCGTACGCACGGGAACGCTTCGCGCTGGCTCGGGTTGCACAGCAGGAGTTGGCAGCATTGATTGCTTTATCCTAACCGAACGCCGAACCACGCGATGGAACGTCCCACGGTCAGCGTCGTCATGGTAGTCCGCAATGCGGAAGCCACCCTGGAGGAATCGCTAGCTAGCCTTTTTGCCCAGACGTTTTCCAGCTTTGAGGTCATCATTGTCGATGACGGTTCAACCGACCGCACTGGCGACATCGTGCGGCAGGCGGTGGCGAAGAATCCATGCGTCAACGCGTTTTACCAGGACAAGCGCGGACTCGCCGGCTCGCTGAACCGGGCAATTTCTGTCGCGCAGGGCCGGTTCCTCGCGCGGCAGGACGGTGACGATTGGTCGATGCCGGAGCGTTTTGAGCAACAAGTTCGCAGGCTCGAAGCAGATGAGAATCTTGCTGCGGTAGGCACGGCCGCAATCGTTATCGATGAGCGGGGCAAACCGATAGGGCGCTTTCCAACGGTGCACGGGGTCGCTGCCGTCCGAGATGGGCTGCGTGCGCTCCGAACGACACCAGTGCATGGTTCGATGATGCTGCGCAAAGACCACCTGGCTGCAGTGGGTGCCTATCGTGAAGCTTTTCAAGCTTCGCAAGATTTTGACCTGTGGCTTCGCCTGACCGAACGATTCGCCATCGACAACCTCGAGCAGCCGTTGTATCACTGGCGCATCACTCCTGGATCAGCCTACGTAAGCCGCCGCCATCTACAGCTTCAGTACGGTGGGGTGGCTCTTGCCTTCGCCCACGAACGCTGGAGACACGGTATCGATTCCTATTCCGCACTGGAGCGCTGCGCCGGTGACTTGCTGGCCTTTGCTGCACAGTACCGACTGCGGGGACGCCTGTACGGATTCTGGGGCGACCTGGTACTTCGGGGACTCAATGAACCCAAGACCGCCCGTAGGTATCTTGGACAGGCGATTCGATCCGGCCACTTCCATCCTCGGACCATCGGGCTATTTGCCTGGAGTCTTCTTGGGTTGCGCTGGCCTGGAGGAAAGCCACTTGCGGTGCCTGTGGATTGTTCCGCGACCGAAACTCGTCAGTCTACTGATTAAGGAATTCCCGGAATGAAATCGTCCGAAGTCCGTCCATTGCTGGAGCAGCCCATTTAAACGGGTCATGGACCCGTGTGAACCTGAGCCCAGGATAATTCGGTAGTCTCTTGATATTCTCGAATTCGTACGGTGGCCTCAGATAGTAGGGCCGGTTACGAACGTAGTTCGCATTGAAGACACGATTCGTCTTCGAGAAATACCTTCGGAAATGCCACATTGTCTTGAAGCTGTACGGTGCGGCGTACTCAAAGGAGCCAAGCATCGACATGTCCATCCCGAAGAAAAACACTTCCTTGAAACCCATGTAGTGCAATAGGGGGTAGAGTCCAATGGCCACTGAGTTGAGGAACGGCACGTTCCGAAGCGTAAGGAGATCGCGCGAGTCATCAGGATTGTAGTACCGCTCCAGGTCGAACTCTTCCTGTTCGTGCGATTGCGCAAACAGATGAAGCCCATTGCGGCCGAGACCCCCTGGGAAACGCTCATCAAGTAGCTCCTTGTTTGCAATGATCTTGACTTCTGCACCCAGGCGGCGCATTAGATCGTATGGCGAGTCTTTCAGGAAGACTCCAGGCTTCCACCGATATCTCTTGTGCGGTCCTCGATGTGGCTGTCCTGGTTCAAAGTAGCGGGCGAAATTTGCTTTCATGTCTCGCAGAATAGGTAGATGTGCACGTTTCAGAAACCACCGAGATTCGATTCCAGCCAAGAACGCTCGGAAGATGAAAGTGTGCAGGGAGTTACCCTGGCACTTATCCGGAAACTGCATCAGGTAATAGTCCGGCTCAACTCCGCTCGCCAAGAACCATCGCGTCAGGGCCTGCGCTTCCAGAAAGATGACAAATTGTTTGTCCCGAAGCTTCTGGAAGTCGAACGCCTGTTCGAATAGCGAAGGGCCTCCAAGCACAATGGCAGCTCGGTCGTGCCGATGCAGGTTCTTGAGGCGTTTCATGGTCTCGTTACCACGTCTGTTGTATAGATCGACTCACAGTATGGATTCGTCGTTGCGGGTAGGAACAGTAACACAGCTTCGAACTGGGATGGACGTGGTGTGTGGTTTAGATATTAACGCGGTGGTGCGTTGGAGCAACTACGGCGGGCCAAGTCGATGGTGACCCGCGGAGCGTTCGAACGGGGTTGGATGAACGGAGCAGTCCGAAGAGGCACTCCTGGTAATTTGAGATGAAACCGCACCTTCTTGAATATCTTCGTTGCCCTGAGTGCCTAGCGGAACTGAGGCTCGAGGCGCCCACCATCGAAACTGTGGAGCGCGATTCGGCTAGTAGACCAGTGTCTTGCTCTGGGCTATGTTCCTTTCCGGCCCTTGTGCAACACGAGCGCGACTGCGCGGCGTGTACGCAGATCGAGGTGATGACAGGCACCTTGGCGTGTACGGCCTGCAGTGGCCAGTACTCGATCGACCAAGGCATTCCCAAGCTTGTGGTGCCAGGTTCCTCGTCCGAAGATGCGGTAACGGCGAGAACCGCGCGTAGCTTTGGCTACCTCTGGAGTCGGGTCGAGCCGCTCGTTGATGTGGTCCCTCGCCCGTATCATTTCGAAAAGATGGCCTCTGCACTTTCACTGTCGGCTTTACGCGGGCTCGTGTTGGATGCCGGTTGCGGTGACGGCATCGATCTCGTCAACCAGGCGAGATCCCCAGACGCAGAAGTCATCGGCGTTGAGCTTAGCGATGGAGGGTGCCAGACGAGTTTTTCACGCGTAGCACGCTTGGTAGGCGCGCACGTGGTACAAGCTAATCTGTGTCGCTTACCGTTCGGCGATGCGACGTTTAATGCTATCTATTCGTACGGTGTTCTCCACCACGTTCCCACACCGGCACGAGCCGCAGCTGAGACTGCACGTGTCGGTAAAAACGGGGCGCGAGTGGCCGTCTACGTCTATGAAGACTTCAGCGAACGGTTCACTGGCTGGCGCTGGTTGCTCCGCGGCGTCAACAGCATACGTGGTCTCACGACGAAGCTGCCGCCGCGTTTGTTGTTTAGGTCCTGTTGCGTAGCCTCGCCGGCGGTCTATTTGCTGTTCACCATCCCATTCCTCGTCTTCAGCCGAATTCCGATGCTGCGCACACTCGCGGGGAGTTTGCCGTTTCGGCAGGCACGAGGACCCTTCAGCCTAGTAGGCGATCTTTACGATCGTTTCTCAGCTCCCGTGGAGTATCGGTATAGTCGCGCAGGTGCTATTGCGCTACTACGGCAGGCGAGGTTAACGGTGACCTCCGTGGCGTACGAACGCGGCTGGATGGTCGGGGCAGTCAGAAAAGATACCGCTGGAAGTTTGAATGAAATGGGGAGAATGTCCGTTGACTGATGGCATGAGATGTCTCTCTGCCAAGATAGATGAGGCACTTTTGACTGTCAGAGCGATGGTCTCCGGGACCTCGGCCAAACCAGGCCGACCATTCCATTGGCGTCCGGACTGGCTGGGGCTGTTCGTCCTCGCCTTCGGTCTGCGCCTTGCTGCGGCAGTCGTGACCGACGCGTTCCGCCATCCGCAACTCTATGAGTACGAGGATCTTGCACGGGCCATGTTGGCCGGGCGCGGATTCACCTACGGTCACTGGGGGATCTTCTACCAGTCGTATGCACCGCCACTTTACGCGTGGTTCTGCGCGATGGTCTATCTGGCCGGTGGGACCGTGGGAACAGTGCTAGTCGTCCAGATGTTGGTGAGCGCTGGTCACGTGGTTCTCGTTCAATCGCTTGCCGAGCGCCTTTTCCAGCAACGTGCGGCGGGGCTCATCGCTGGCCTGCTGATGGCCATGAATCCAGGCTTAATCATCTATGCCAGCACGAAGGCGCACCCGCTCACCTTTGATGCGCTGTTCTTCACATTGGTATTGTGGCAGTTCTGGCGGCTTCGCGATCAGCCCAGGCTCGGGCGGGCCGTTGCCGTTGGCGGCGTAATTGGACTCGGTGTGCTGTCGCGGGCCACCGTCGGGGTCTTCGTGCCACTCGGCTGCTTGTGGCTGCTTGCCACATCAGCTCGACAGGATTGGCCAAAGCTACTGGGTCGCTGCGTGGTGGTCGGTGTCTGTGCGGTCGCCGTTGTTGCGCCGTGGACGATCCGGAATACGCTAATCCACCACGAGTTCGTGCCGATCGTAACGGAAGATTCCCATGTATTTTGGCGCGGCAACAACCCCGCGGCGACCGGAACTTCCCACATTGACGCCAATCATTTGGTGATCGATGCCTTGCCAGCAGAAGCAGAGGCCGAACTGCGCGGGCTGCCCAGTGAGATGGCGCAGTCTAGGTGGTTCCAGCGGAGGGCGTTCGAATTCATCGAAGCCAACCCAGGTGCGTTCGCACGCCTGACGCTGCGCAAGTTATTTTATTTCTGGTGGTTCGCACCGCAGACGGGTGTGCTCTATCCGGTGCTGTGGCTACGTGGCTATCAGGTCTACTACGTGCTCGCGCTGCTTCTGACCGGGCTCGGGCTGTGGGGCATTGTCAGTCGAGGTCGTGCGCGCGCGCGGCACGAGTGCCTACTGATTGTCACATTGCTCGTCGGCCTGTCGGGCTTGCAGAGTCTCTACTACGTCGAGGCCCGGCATCGGTGGGCGGTCGAGCCGCTCGTGCTCGTACTTGCTGGCGGCAGTATGGTGGGTTTATCCCGTGCTGGTACGACCCGCAGGGGCGAACGAGTAGAGACCAGCAATATCTGGTGAAGACGGTCGACGTTGCGAGAGTCAGCCTTTTGGAGAGAATGGTAAAACCAATACCGGGCGTGCTGATGGTCACTGGCGCCTACTTTCCTGAGACCAGCGGTGCAGGTCTTCAGTGTCGCGAGTTAGTGCGGCAGCTCCGTAGAGCAGTTCGTTTTACTATTCTCACGACCACTGCCGACCCGGCAGCTCCCGTAGTTGACACGCAGGATGGTGTCACGGTGCATCGTGTGTACGTCGACCCGTCAGACCGACGGTCGAAACTCGTTGGCGCAGCACGCTTGACCATGGCGGTGTTTCGGAATCGTCATCACTTCTCAATTCTTCATCTCCACGGCTTTTCCCAAAAGTCCATTCTACTAACCTGCCTTGCCTTCCTGAGCCGATGGCCGGTTGTCATTAAGCTGACGTCGATAGGGCACGATGACCCGGTGTCAATGAAAGCTCGTGGTGGGCTGTTGTATCGGTGTTACTTGCGTGCCGCACTGTACGTTGGTGTCAGTTCCCGCATGAAGGTTCTTTATGAACGCGCCGGATTGCCGCTGAGTCGATTCCGACTGATTCCGAACGGGGTGGATCTCGATCGATTCCTACCGTCAGATGAAGCCGAGCGCCAGGCGCTACGGCACCAGCTGAAACTTCCTGACACAGGCCGCGCGGTACTCTTCGTGGGGTTCTTTTCAGCGGAGAAATGTCCCGACCGTTTGTTCGATGCCTGGGCGCGCCTTGCCCTCGGACACGCTGAGGTAGGGCCGCTTGTGTTCGTGGGGGCCACGCGCTCAGGCTACTATGAGGTAGACCCACGTATTGCGGAGCGCATCAGGTGTAGGGCACGCGATTTGGGTCTTGAGGCCCGTGTGGTGTTTGTGGAGCACACCTCGCACATCGAACACTACTACCGCGCGGCAGACATTTTCGTCTTACCGTCACTGAGAGAAGGACTGCCCAACGCGCTGCTGGAAGCGATGGCAAGTGGCGTTGCGTGCATCGCCTCCCGCCTCGATGGAGTGACCGACGATTTGATCGAGGACGGTGTCAGTGGGCTGCTCGTATCACCGGGCGACGTAGCTGAGCTGGAAACGGCATTGCGAGTCCTCGTCGACCATCCGGAGCGGCTGAACGAAATGGGTCGTCTAGCGCGTCAGACTATCGAATCCCACTTTACGATCGAACAGACGGCACGGAAATATCTCGACGTCTACCGTGCGGTGATGGAGCGGTTGGGATGTGCGGCATAGCTGGCATCGTTGATTTTGACGGAGGTGTGATTGACGAGGCCCTCCTCGGTCGGATGTGCGATGCCATCAGGCACCGCGGTCCGGATGATCACGGTATTGTTCGTCTGGAAGGTGATTCGCCAGCCCAGCGGGGCGTGTCGGTGGGCCTCGGGAGTCGGCGATTAAGCATCATCGACATTGCCCAAGGCCAGCAGCCGATGACCAACGAAGACCGAACCGTATGGGTTGTGTTCAACGGTGAAATCTATAACTTCGTTGAGCTACGACGCATCCTTGAACAGGCCGGTCATGTCTTCTTGACCCACTCGGACACTGAAGTCATTGTCCACGCATACGAAGAGTACGGGGACGCCTTCCCCAATGTGCTTGATGGAATGTTTGGATTTGCTTTGTGGGATGCAAGACGTGGGCGCTTTATGCTCGGCCGGGACCGCTTCGGTAAGAAGCCTCTGGTGTACGCGGAACTCGGGCCGCGTGTTCTGTTCGCATCGGAGTTGCAAGCTCTCCTCGTAGCGCCTGAGGTGCCGCGAGAAATCGATTTCGAAGCAATGGGGGACTACTTGGCCTACATGGCGGTCCCGGCGCCTCGCACGATTTATCGGCATGTCCGAAAAGTGCCGCCGGCGCATGTGCTGCTTCGCGATCGGCAGGGGACCCGTTTAGAACGGTATTGGTCCTTGGACTTCCACCCGAAGATGACCGGCGACCCACGTGACGCGGTGCGGCGTGTGCGTGAACTCTTCACCGCGGCGGTGCGGAAGCGGTTGGTCAGCGATGTCCCATTGGGTGCTCTTTTGAGCGGTGGCGTTGACTCTAGCGCGGTCGTCGCCACGATGGCGCGGCTCTCCGGAACACCGGTGAAAACGTTTTCAATCGGGTTTGACGAGCCCGGATACGACGAGCTTCCGCACGCCCGTCGTGTTGCCGAAGCGTTTGGGTGCGAACATCACGAACTCGTCGTTCGCCCGAACGCGATCGAGATACTTCCATCCCTAGTGCGACATTTTGGCGAGCCCTTCGCTGATTCATCAGCGATTCCCACTTCATATCTCGCAGCCCTCACACGCGACCACGTGACCGTGGCTCTCAACGGTGACGGCAGCGACGAGCTATTTGCCGGCTACGGCCGTCACTTGGCGAGCAGGTGGGTCGAAAAGTGGCAGCGGGTCCCCGTGCCGTTATGGGGATGGCTTACGGAAATGGCCGGCGGGCTGGCGGGAGAAACGGCTGACGCCCGGCGGCCCTTGGCACGGCTCGGCCGCCTGATGCGTGGCGCTGCGGCTGTGCGGGCGGTGCGCTACCGCCTGTGGGCGGGGGTGTTCAGTCCGGAGTTGCTGGCTCGTTTGAACGGTGGTGTGTCGTTCGGCCGAGATCCCGTTCAGGCTCAGTTCGACGAGGTGGCAGGCTTGGATGCGGTGGACGCCATGCTGGCCGTTGACGCGAGATTCTATTTACCGACCGATCTGCTCGTGAAAATGGACATCGCAACTATGATGCATTCGCTTGAGGCGCGCTCGCCGTTTCTGGACCGCGAACTCGCGGAGTTCGCGGCGCGTCTCCCAAGCAACCTGAAGATTCGGAGGGTTCTGTCCAAGGCCGTGCTCAAGGATGCGTTGAAGGGTATTGTGCCAGCGGAAAACCTGAAGCGAGAAAAACGCGGCTTTGCAGTGCCCGTAGCTAGATGGCTCAGAACCGACTTACGTGAGTTTCTGAATGACCATCTCCGCCCGTCTCGTGTGGCCGGTGCTGGGCTTGTGCACCAATCGGTAATCGATGAGCTGATCACGAAGCATCAGTCTGGCACTACCAATTACGCTCATCACCTGTGGAGTTTGTTGATGCTCGAGCTCTGGCATCGCACCTTCATGACGGGTGACCGCGCGGGGTGAGACAGCCAGTACGGCACGTCCGGGGGGACCATCACTCAAGGTAGGCATGGTATCGGGAACGGTGAAAGCTCTGCGGAGCATGAGCGCAGGCGACCTGAGGCGGAAGCTCTTGCAGCGGGTTCGGCATCCACGACTGATTGCCGGGGACCTTCGACGGATCTATGTGAACTTACGTGCTGATGGGGTCAGGCTCTATGCTGCATATCACCGAATGCGCAACTCTCACGGACGCGTGTACTCGATCAAGAGGCGCAATTGTCGCATGTGGTTGCCGATTTCGTGGGGAGACACAGTGGCGCTCCGGCGTTTCGGCCTCTTTGAGCCACTCATCTTCGACACCCTCAGCCAACTTGTCCATCCCGGCTTCATCGCGGTTGAGTTGGGGTCTTGTTACGGTGCGTTTACCATCCATCTATCTCGCTTGGTGGGTCCCACCGGGAGGGTCTATGCGTTTGAGCCATTTCCGAAGTACTTTGCCATCACGAAAAGGAACATCCAGTTGAACGGGCTCTCCAATGTTCGGCTGGTTAATCAGGCGGTGGGTCCGGCGTCGGTTCAGCAGGTGGAGTTTGATGCCGAGGCGACGAATCCCTACTCGTCATTACATCAAATTTCTGGCCTAGACTATTCCATGCGCACAGGGACCTTCGAGAGTACTGCAAGGCCGGCTGTGACGATCCCGTGCGTGTCACTATTGGATTTCTTGCAGCGCGAGCAGTGCATGATGGATTTGTTGTTCATGGACATCGAGGGATGCGAGATCGCGGTGCTGAAGGACATTCGGAGCCTGCTGGCCGGACAGAAACGGCCGGTGGTCTTCTTTGAACTGCACCGAGGTTTCTATCGAGCGGGTGACCAAGAGTGGCTGGAAGGGTTCTTCGCTAATTGCGGCTATTCCACTGAGAGCGTCGGCAACCACCTGCTCTGTGTTCCTTTGGATATGCCCGTACCACAATCCGCAGCTGGTCTGCGAATGGAGTAACTCCTCAGTGCTTACAGGCCAGGACATTCTTTGTATTTCCTCGATCGACTGGCGCTTCATTTGGCAGGGTCATCAGGAAATCATGTCGACGCTGGCTGCCAATGGCAATCGTGTGCTCTTCATCGAGAACACCGGCATTCGCGCGCCGACCATTCGAGACCTGCCGCGCCTGCGCCAGCGGCTCGGCAATTGGTGGCGGGGCACCAAGGGTTTCCAGCGCGAAGGAGAAAACCTTTTCATCTACTCTCCGCTCCTCCTGCCGTTTCCGTATTCCTGGATCGCGCGACAGATCAATCGACGACTAATTACACGCTCTCTGCAGCGGTGGATGCGGGTCACCGGCTTCAGACGCCCAGTGGTCTGGACCTTCCTGCCGACGCCGCTGGCACACGACATCATCCGCAACGTCGATGCTTCGCTCACCATCTATTACTGTATCGATCATTTTTCATCGAGTTCATCGGGCGCGAGGCGCATCTGGCGCTGGGAGGAGCGGTTGTTCCGCGAAGCGGACCTCGTCTTCGTCACGTCAGCAAAACTGCTTGCGCGAGCGAATCGCTTCCGGCAACAGGTCCAGCTGTTTCCCTTCGGTGTCAGCTATCAGAAATTTGAGAAAGTTCGAGATCGAACGCCTGACACCGTGGGCGCCCTGCAACACCTGCAGCGGCCGCTAGTCGGGTATGTCGGCGGGATCCATCGATGGGTTGACATTAAGCTCCTAAAGGCACTTGCGACACTTATGCCTGATGCCACCTTTGCCATGGTGGGACCTGTGCAAGCTGACGCCTCCGAGTTGGAGGCATGTCCCAACGTGCATCTGCTCGGGTCCCAAGCGCACGAAGACCTCCCAACATATATTGCGAGCTTCGATGTGGGCATCGTGCCCTATCTTCGTAGTGACTACACTGACAACGTCTATCCGACAAAACTGAACGAATATCTCGCAATGGGCATTCCGGTGGTGGCAACGGCTCTCCCTGAGATTCGCCGCTTCATTGCGGCCCACGGAGACGTGGTCGCCCTGGCGGGGACCGCAGAGGAGTTCGCACAGGCTATTCGAGAAGCCCTTGGAAAGACGACGTCCGCCGCGGTTATGCGGCGGACCGCTGTCGCGCGGCAGAACAGTTGGGAGTCGCGTCTTGCGGAGATGTCGGAGGTCATTACGGAGGCCTTGAGTGCTCGTCGAATCACTGAGGAACGCTGGGATGAGAGCCTTCGACGGTTGTATCGAGCTGCCAGGCGACGGGTCACGCGAGCGGCTGTGGCGACGGCCGTGATTTATACGCTGCTGTTTCACACTGGCTTCATGTGGTTCGTTGCCGAGCCGCTCCGGGTGGCGGAATTAGCCAGGCCGGCGGACGTCATCGTGGTGTTTGCCGGCGGCGTGGGGGAGTCGGGTCGGGCCGGTGGGGGCTACCAGGAGCGCGTGAAGGAAGCAATGGACCTTTACCGGGCGGGGAGGGCGTCACGGCTGATCTTTTCGTCGGGTTACCAATTTGCCTTCCGAGAGGCTGAAGTCATGAA